>NZ_KV880637.1:1681644-2017973 GCF_001907695.1 Thalassospira sp. TSL5-1 | reverse complement strand
AAATGATTGACCTAAGCCTTTAAAACTCGTCTAATTTAAAGGGCGCATCGCGAGATTTGAGAAGGGAGAGAAGTCCTTGCGAGTCATACGCGATGGCCTATGTCTTGAAACCAGAAACTGACGCTAATACTATCATAACGTGTCTGGATGTTAGTTTACTTTTCACCATCAGTCGCTCGCGCCCGGAGGCGACCGACTGTCCCGACGGCTTCGACATTTTCAATAAGCAACTGCAATTCTTTGGCGTGATCAGCTTGAAGTGCACCATTTCTTTTTTGATGATCGGCCGGAATTCCTCGGCGACCATTAAGATCATAGACTGTTGCGGAAATTCTGTAATCGTAACCTTCTGGACTAAGGACGCGATCACACGTAATGGGAATATGGGTGCCTTGCCGTACGGCGTCGTAACCACATATAATGCTGGTATAGGGGGGCAGAATTTCGAGCCCTCTGGCTTTCACCGAACGCGTGACAATCAGTTTCACTGAGCCGCCGGGAATTTCTGTGTCGAGTGCATTGTAATTGCTGACAGGAATCATGCGGTGTTCATTCACCAAACTGTCTAGTAAATCGAACGTTTGTTTGACCCATTTTTGCTCCTGACTATGTGCTGGTAGCGGCGCGCTTGTTACAATGGTGAGCAAGGTAAGGATGAGTATAGAAAAGAACTGGGGCTGGGTGGATTTCAACTGCATTTGGAAGTCCATATCTAGACGGGAAGATTGCGACTGCACGGTTTCTTACGTTAGTGGCTCAAACCTTCTCGTCCCTGACTCAAGTAAGGGCAATTCTGACCAAATGGAATCTTGATTACAAGATAATCGTGCTTCATTTTGCCCATACAAGCAAATTCCCATACATGGCTTTATCTAAACCCGATTCATGACATGAATTTAACCGAAGTCTCTGATTGTGACTGAAGGAATGTAGAAGTGCAGGTCATTTGTTCTGGAACAGCATTTGTGCTTGTTATCAAGACATCTCCTGGTGGGCGTCATAGGCGGCGAGAACCGTTGCCATTTGGGCGGTGTGGCCGGCGATGAAGGCATCGCCATAGACGGTTTCATCGGGATATTCGGTGATCAGTGTGATCGGCACATCATGGCGGTCATCGATGGAAACCCAGCAGGGGAAGCCGTTGATCATACGAAAGCCATGTTCGCCCGCGTGGGTTTCATACAATTTGATTTGGCTGGCGTTGAATTCCAGAAGCCCGGGCATATCGGCAAGGCGTTTGGTTACACGGTCAATCAGCATTTCGGCGCGTTCTGCCGCACTTTCATGATGGCGCAGGATCAGGAAGAATCCCTTTGGCAGGGTCCACATGGCAAAACCGCGTGGGACATAACCCGATAGCGGACGCGTCCATTCATGGGCCGGATAGCCATGCAGGTTGATATGCAGATCAGCACCGCTGATTTCCTGGGCGCGGACGCGGATTTCCTTTTCCAGAAGGTTGGTACCCTTGCGGTATTCCAGATCGTCGCCCAGTGCGGTATAGCGTGCCGCGTGGTGCATATGACGTGGGTTATCCTGGATCAGGCGTTGATGCAGGGCATATCCATCGGGGTTTTCCAAAGGCGAAATGGTGAAATGGCTGTTTTCACGGCTATTTAACGTTTGGGCAGCGCGCAGGGCACCGACCACACCACTGGTTTCGTTGGGGTGCTGGCCGCCGCTGATCATGACGGGTTTATCGGTGCCGGCATGGTAGCGGGCAAAAATCTGCCGTCCCGCACGAGAGCGGGCATCAAAGACTTCACCTTCTATATTGACAAGCTCGCGAATGATTTGATCGGGATTAAGGGCCGCTTGGGCCTGATCAAGCGATTGATCGGGCGTTTCAATCACCGCCAGATCAAAATCGCGCAAGGTGACACGTACCGAGGGTGCACCATCCATCTGGATGATTTCGGGTACGATTTGCCCTGGCTGCAAGCCACGATCCCCCAGGGGGCGCCCGGATTTTTTCTGAAAGAATTCCAATAGCGAGAAATAGAAATCTTCGTGCAGGGCTTCGCGGAGGCTAAGGACCTCGTCGCCAATGCCCAAGGGCTGATCGGCAATGGGCAGGGTCACACGGATATTGAGTTCGTTGAAATAGGGTTCGCTACCGCCCCAGTCATGATGGGCGATGGCATCTATGGTGGTGTGAAAGGCGGCCTCGTAATCGGTTTCCAGGCGACCATCGGTCAGGATTTCGCCCTGTGCATCGCGCACCCGTAACCAGCCGGTGGGCGAGACCAGGGTTTCACCAATGCAATCCTGATGAATCCGGTTGGGGGCGAAAATGTAGTGACTGGTTTGATTGCCATTGCCGCGGGTGATTGTCAGTTGATAGGTGAAAGCGGTTTCATTGCCGGGAACAAACGAGATTTCGGCACCATTGCACAGCGCCGCGACCGGATAGGTTTCCAGGCGAAACCGGTTTTCGGTGCACAATTCATGGCGCGGATAGGCGATTTCAACGGCCGTCGCATCGGACAGGTCAATTTCTTCGAGAACCGCATGGACAAGGGGTTTATAGGCGCTACGCAGATGCGCGGTGATGCCGTGGATTGCCAGAATGCGTTCACCGGCACGGCGCGTTGCCTCGTCCTCAAACAGCCATGCTTCGATCGTCGTACCGCGATGGGCATCGTTGTTATAGTGCTCGATCAACTGGTCAAGGCTGCGGGGAAAGCTTTGTTTGAAAATTTCGCTCATTGGGAGGTCTTTCCAGTTGGATCCAGGCTGTCGCGCAACCAGTCGCCCAGCAGGTTCAGGCCAAGCACGGTCAGCATGATGGCAAGGCCGGGGAAGACACTGACCCACCAGGCATTTTGCAAATAGGTACGGCCATCGGCCAGCATGCCACCCCAGCTTGGGATGAGCGGATTAACGCCAAGGCCAAGGAAAGTCAGGCTGCTTTCGAGCAAAATGTTGGTGGCAACATTCAGGGTCATCAGCACAATCACCGGGCCGATCAGATTGGGCAGAAGATGGGAAAACAGAATGCGGATATCGGCAACGCCAATGGCGCGGGCGGACTGAATAAATTCCCGGTCACGCAGCGAGAGAACCAAACCACGCACCAGGCGGGCATATTGCACCCATTGCGAGACAATCAGCAAAATGATGGTATTGGTGATGCCACCGCCAACAATGGCGATAAAGGTGATGGCGAGCAAAATAAAGGGCAGGGCAAGCTGTACATCGGCAAAGCGCATGACCAGAATATCCCAGAAACCCCTATAATAACCGGCAACCAGGCCCATCACCACACCAATGGCAACTGCACCAGCGACCGAGATCAAACCGACCTGAAGCGAGATTTTGCCGCCAATAATGACGCGTGCCAAAACATCACGTCCAAGCGGATCGGTGCCGAAAATATGGGCTGCCTTGACAAAGGGCGGGGTGAGGCGGGCCATCAGGTCGATTTTTTCGCCGCCATCGGGAAAGAGCAGCCCGGAAAACAGAACGGCAAGGCACATGCCGCCCGCCAAAAGAATGCCAAGAACAAATTCAAGTTGGCGGAAACGGGCAAAGCGTTTGCCGCGACGGGCCGGTTTTGTCGGAATTTCGGATGTTGCCGAGGGTGTTGGGGCAGACATGGCTTACTCCGTGCGGATACGCGGATCGATCAGCCCATAGGCAATATCGACCAGAAGGTTGATGCCGACAATCAGCAACGAAAGAACGGTAATCACGGCTTGCAAAACCGGGTAATCACGGCCACCCACCGCATCAAAGGCCAGTGTGCCAAGCCCGGGCCAGTTAAACACCCGTTCGATCACGACAATCCCGCCCAGAAGGGCGCCAAATTGCAGGCCGAAATAGGTGATCAGCGGAATGGCACAATTGCGCAGGGCATGTTTGTAAAGAACGGTATTTTCGCTAAGCCCCTTGGCGCGGGCGACCATGATGTATTGCGACTGAAGCGTTTCCAGCATCGCGGTGCGCACCAGACGGACATTGGTGGCCGTCAGAATGATGCCCATTGTCGCGGCGGGCATGATGAAGCTGGCAAAATTGTCCATGCCACTGGGCGGCAGCAGGCGAAAGGTGATGGAAAGCAACAGCACCAGCATGGTGGCGAGCCAGAAATTGGGAAAAGACAGCCCGACAAGCGACAGAATACGAATAATCTGATCGGCCCATTTACCCTTGGAAACCGCCGCCTTGATGCCCAGCGGAATAGACAGGATGACCGAAACGATCATGGACGCAAAAGCAAGCGACAGGGTGGCTGGCAGGGCTTGCGCCAGCAAACCGGAAACCGGCGTGCCCCCCAGGAAACTGCGACCAAAATCAAGGGTGAACATGCCCTTGATGAACTGGAAATACTGAACAAGAAAGGGCTGATTAAGGCCCAGCGCCTCGCGGATGCGTTCAAGGTCGGCTTCGGTCACACTGCCAGCCCCCTGGGTCAGCATCAATGCAGGGTCGCCGGTCAGGCGAATGGCGAAGGATACGGTAATGGTGACAACAAACACCACAAAGACCGCCTGCAAAAACCGTTTGATCAGAAATCCAGCCAAAATCTTGTCCCTTATCTTAAAGAGGCTGTGTTGCTCGCCCGGCACCGGATGTGAACAAGCAGTGCCGGGCAAACAAAGGGGTGGGTCGTTTAGTCGACTGACACTTCGTTCAGGCGCAGGCGGCTATCGGGAACCGGGGTAAAGTTTTTCACCCGCTTGGAAATACCAAAAATGGCATTGAGGTTGTAAAGCGGCATTTCAAGTGCGCGGTCTGCGGCATAATTTGCGATTTCGCGCAGGATTTCTTCACGCTTGGCACGATCGGTAATGGCGCGCTGGCTTTCAAGCAGTTCGTCCATTTTCGGATCGCTGTCATACGGGTTCCATTTCTCGCCGGTATGGTACATGAAATAGGCCGTATTATCGAAATCGAGCGTCCAGCCGCCCCAGGATTGCTGGAACATCGCGCCGGTTTTGCCCTGCGGGATGATGTCATTGAGCAACACGTTGGTTTCATAGGGTTTGATCGTGGCGTTAATACCGACAATCTGAAGATAGCTGGCAACCGCCTGCACCACTTCGTTAAAGGTCGCATCGTTGCCACGAATGTCGATCTGGACCGGCGCACCCGGCTGGACACCGGCTTCTTTCAGCAGTTCCTTGGCCTTGGCCGGGTCATAGGGCAGGGGTTTCATCGCCGGATCATAGCCAAAGGACAATTTGCCCTGGAAGCTTGCAATCGGGGAGGCTTCGCCGCCGAGGATCGAGTCGATAATGGCTTGACGGTCAACACCGTAAATCAATGCCTTGCGGACTTTTGCATCCTTGGTGATGCCGTTTTTGGTGTTGAAACGCAGGGCATAGACCGTCGGGCTGGGTGAACTTACGATATCGATATTCGGATCGCCTTTGATGGTCGGGATCATGCCAATCGGAATGGTCGGCGGAATGACCAGATCAACCCGGCCGGCCTGAAGTTCGGCAACGGCGGTTGAGGGCTCGGAAATAAAACGATAGTTCAGGTGGTCAAGCTTGGCCTTGTCGCCCCAGAAATCATCGAATTTTTCCAGCTTGATGCCGACCTTGGGTTCGTAGGACACGAATTTGAACGGGCCGGTGCCAACCGGGTGGGTGTTGAAATAGTCTTCCCCATGTTCCGCAATATATTTGGGCGGCACAATCATGGCACCATAACCGGCCAGTTTGGTCAGCAAGACCGGATCTGGCTGCTTGAGGTGAAAATCAACCGTGTTGTCGTCGATCACTTCAACATGGTCGATGGCGGAATAATTGGACTTTTGCGGGCCCTTGGAGCCTTCGGGGCCCATCAGGCGATCAAAGGTGAATTTGACGGCAGCTGCGTTAAACGGTTCGCCATCATGGAATTTTACACCCTCGCGCAGATGAAAACGAATGCGTTTGCCATCATCAAGCGTTTCCCATGATGTTGCCAGACCGGGAACCAGTTTGGTGTCCGGCCCGCGATAGGTCAGGCCATCATAAATGTTGGTGGCAACCGATGCCCAGTTGACCAGAAAGGTATCAACCGGGTCCCAACTGCCGGGGTCTTGTGGTGAAGAAATCGTCATCGTCCCAGCAGCCCATGCTGGTGAAGCCATAAACGCACCCCCGGCCACGGCCAGCGCCATGAGGGCGGTACGCAATCCCTGTTTTTTAATCATTTCTTTTCTCCAATAGTGGTGACAAGGCACCGAAGAAGGCACTTAAAGATTTCTTTTATGCGACGTTTTCCATCCCCTCGGCCACGATATGGCCCGGTGCAATTTCCCGATGTGTCAGAATGGCCGGTTCGTTGCCGACACGGCGGATCGGACTGGGAATTTCACCTTCCAGAACGGCCCGTTCACGAATGCGCGTCGGGTCGGCAACGGGCACCGCGCTGAGCAGGCGTTGCGTATAGGGATGGGTCGGGGTTTCAAGAACCTGGCGACGGCTGCCAAGTTCTGCCAATTGCCCCAGATACAGAACGGCGACACGGTGGCTCATTTTTTCAACTACGGCCATGTCGTGACTGATAAACAGATAGGCCAGCCCCTGTTCTTCCTGCAATTCCATGAACAGATTGATGATCTGCGCCTGAATGGACACATCCAGAGCAGATAATGCTTCATCCGCGATGATCATTTTCGGGTTGGAGGCAAGGGCGCGCGCAATGCAAATACGCTGGCGTTGCCCGCCGGAAAATTCATGCGGATACCGATCGCGATGGGCAGAGGTTAAACCAACGCGTTCAAGCAACTGATCAACCCGTTTGGTAATATCTTTCTCGCTGGCAATCAGGCGATGGGTGTGGATCGGTTCGGCAATGGAAAAGCCAATCTTTTTACGTGGATCAAGCGAAGCAAACGGGTCCTGGAAAATATACTGAATTTCCTGGCGCAGGCGCAGGCGTTCGGTTTTGCTCATGGCGGCAAAGGTTTTGCCATCAAAGGTGATTTCGCCGCTGGTGGCTTTTTGCAATTGCTGAATGGTGCGTCCAATGGTCGATTTGCCAGAGCCGGATTCCCCAACCAATGCAAGCGTTTCACCGCGATAAATATCAAAACTGACCTGTTCGACGGCATGGACACGATGGGTGACACCGCCCAGTAAGCCCTTTTTGATGTCAAATCGGGTGACAAGGTCCCGCACGGAAAGGATCGGTGCGCTGTCATAGCATGCGGTTTTTTGGATATGTTCAGCACCCACCAGACGCGGTGTGCCGTTTTCCATGACGGTGATCGGCATGCGTTTGGGGTAATCCTCGCCCGCCATTTCACCCAGGCGCGGCACCGCCCCCAAAAGGGTTTGGGTATAGGGATGTTGCGGGTTGGCAAAAATTTCGCCAACCGGGCCTTCTTCAACCTTCTTGCCCTGCCACATCACCACAACATCATCGGCGACCTCGGCCACCACCCCCATATCGTGGGTAATGAAAATGACCGCCATACCCAGTTCTTTTTGCAGATCCCGGATGATGGTCAGGATCTGCGCCTGAATGGTGACATCAAGGGCCGTGGTGGGTTCATCGGCAATCAATAGCTTGGGTCGGCAAGCCAGGGCCATCGCGATCATCACGCGCTGGCGCATCCCGCCGGATAGCTGATGGGGATAACGTTTTACCAGTTCTGCGGAATCGGGCAGGCGAACCATATCAAGCAGGCGTTGAGCTTCGGCAAGGGCGGCGGATTTGCTCATGCCCGCATGCAGCATCAGCGATTCTGCAATCTGGTTACCCACCGTGAAAACCGGGTTGAGCGACGTCATCGGTTCCTGAAAGATCATCGCGATTTCATTGCCGCGAATGGCGCGCATTTCTTTCTGGCTGGCAGCAAGCAGGTCGATTTGGCCTTTTTGCCCGCTAAACAGAACACGCCCGCCGCCATAGGTGGCGCCGTTCATTTCGGCCAGTCGCATGATTGACATGGATGTTACGGATTTGCCCGACCCTGATTCACCAACAATCGCCAGGGTGCGTCCGGCCTCAACCGTAAAGCTCAGGTCGTCGACCACGCGATTGTCGCCAAATTGAACCGTCAGGTTTTCAACCGATAATGTTGATGCCAAACGTGTATCCGCCACGCATTTATCCCCATTCAAGACGCGCAGAAGCTTACGCCGTGCGCGATTACGCCGAATAACGTTTCAAGGCGTTTTACCGGGATTTAAAGATTAAAATTCGCATTTTGCGTACATGCCCCGGTTGGGGACAGGATATGTCATGCTTGCGATAAAATGCGCCCCGGGTTCCCGTTGGTGATGGTTAACGTCCCTGAAGATGTTGCGGCAAATTGTATAATTTGTACCGACGTCACCATTTATTCGATAAATTGTCAATAAAATGTTGTTTTACTGGTGAAGTTTCAATTTTGTAAATAATGTTGCCTGATGATTGTCAATTCAGGCGTGTATTGGGAATTAATGAAGGCACGCAGAATGCCAGGCATGACGGTTTGTTCCGTAGGACCCTGGATTCAATTGGTATTCTTGATGGGATGGTGCAGAAGTATTTGTTCCTGTGTCCTTGCGTGATTGACTTTGATCATTTGAGTGGTCGAAATGAAAAAAGCAGACCCGAAAAAGGATCTGCTTTTAGAGTCTATGGGATGGAGACGGGGCGTGTCAGGCTGCCTCATCCTTTTCGGCATCTTCGCGCTTGACGGATTTGTGTTTCTCTTCGTTTGCACCGAGTTTCCAATAGCTGGAAATGTACATTTCGCGTTTATCGATGGCGCGTTCATTACGGAAATGGTGGCGGAGTTTCTGCATGGCCGTAAATTCGCATGCCGCCCAGACAGAAGGTTTGCCATCGGGCCACTCTAGCGCGGTGACAACATCGGACAGGGCATTGCTTTTGGTGCCCGGATGCGGGTTAACAACCCAGTGAATGGTGATATGTTCGGGCTTGGTCAGGCTCTGAATGTCGGCTTCGCTTAAAACTTCGATCACGGCATAGCCCCGCGCATCGGCAGGCAATTGTTCGAGATTGACCGAGATGGCGGGCAGGGCCGTCATGTCACCAACGATCAGGATCCAGTCGGCATTGTGATCGACAAGCTTTTTCGGGCCGGGGCCGCCAATGGAGATTTTGTCGCCCGGTTTGCAGTCGGCTGCCCAGCTTGCCGCCGGGCCTCCATCTTCGTGCAGGACAAAATCAATATCAATTTCGGTTTCCCGTTGGGCGCGGACGGTATAGGTGCGCCTTATGGCTTTCTCTTGGCCGGGATTTTCAAACATCAGTTTGACATAGGCGCTGGCCTGGTCTTCGGGGAAGGTTCTCATGCCGTCACCTCCCAGGGTGATGCGCAGCATATTGGGGGTGACATTGGTTTTGCGGATCACTTCAAACTGCCGCGGAGCTGGTTTTGGCATGGTGATCTCCTTTCAGTGCAAATGGGGTAATTATAGGCGCCGGAGCGTTTTATTCCGTAAGATTGGCGCTCATGATATTGGCAAGCCGGTTGAAATCGGTGATTTCATCGGGGGAAAGCCCGGCTGCCATGCGTGAAGCGGCGATTTCTTCGACCTCTTTGATCCGCTTTATCATTTGATGTCCTTGCGGCGTCAGACGCAGGATATTGCTGCGTTTGTCATCAGGGTGCGGATGTTTTTCGATCAGGTTTTCAGCCAGCAAGTCCTTTAGTAAACGGGCAAGCTGGCCTTTGTCGTGTTTGGTGCGGCTTGATAGCGCCAAAGGCGTACAGTCGGGAACGGCATTGATGCCCTTGAGCGTTCGGATATGTGAAATGGCAAGGGGGATTTCCGCCTGATGATAGGCCTGGCGCAGTGCCCGTTTATAGGCATGAAGCAGGGTATGCAGGGTTTCGCCAATTGTCATGTCGGGCATCTTGGGCTCCGTTTGTCATGCGACGTAATCATCAGTTCTGGTGGCGTCAATGCCCCGGAAAGAATGGAATAGGGCATCAGGAAATGATGCCGACCTGCCAGGCGCGGTTGCGAATGGCACTGATGCAGCCCGAAATCAGGGCAAAGCCCGCTGCGCTATACATCAAAAGGGCAAGGTTGAATTCGGTGCTGTGCGCAATCAGGATGGCCGCCAGGGCGGCACCGCTGGACTGCCCCAAAAGGCGCGCCGTTGATTGCAGGCCACTGGCCCCACCACTGCGTTCGCGCGGTGCGCTGGTCAGCATGATGCGGTTATTGGGCGTTTGAAACAGGGCAAAACCGGCCCCGGCCACCATCAGGGCAAGGATGATGGTATAGTTACCCGCCTCGCTGGGCAGCCAGACCGTGGCGGCAAGACCAAGGGCAAAAATAACCATGCCAATCGTGGTCAGCGGGGCTGCTGCATATTTGTCGGCCAGGCGACCGGAAATTGGCGCGGTCAGGGCGGTTGCCACCGGCCACGGGGTCAGCAGGATGCCCGTTTTAACTGCACTATAGCCAATGACATCATGAAAGAAGAATGGCAGCGAGACAAAGGCGATAAACTGGGCGCAAAACCCGCAGATCGAGGCGATGATGGAACCGGTAAAAACCGGACTGCGCAACAGATCAATCGGCAATAATGGCACATCGCGGTAAAGTTGACGGCGGACAAGGGCAACCCCGGCAATCAGGGCAATAATGAACTGACCGATAATCAGTACCATGTTGTGGCTGGTGCCAATGCTGCCCAACGCGGAAATCAAGAAGCCCAGTGCAAGTGCGTTTAACACGGCACTGCCAAAATCGAATTTGGCACCATTCAGTTTGTTATGGGGCAGGGTGAAATAGCCCATTGCAAAGGCGATGATTGAAATAGGCACATTGATTAAAAACAGCCAGTGCCAGCTTGTAACCGCCAGTATGGCCGATGCGATGGAAGGCCCGGCAGCAGCAGAGATCGCGACGACCATTGCCACCATGCTAATACCGCGTCCTAGCAGCCTGACAGGCATAATGTGACGAACCAGGGCGCCATTGATGCTCATCATGGCTGCACCACCAAGCCCCTGAAGCAAACGGGCAAAGGTCAGGATTTCTATGGTGGGGGAATAGGCGCACAGAATAGAAGCGCCACAAAAAAGCACCAGTCCGGCCAGATTGATTTTACGAAACCCGATTTTTTCGCCAAGGGCGGCCAGGGGCAGTAGGGCAATAACAACAGCAAGCTGATAGGCCGTCACCACCCAAATGGCGTGTGCGGCGCTGACATGCTGGTCATGGGCGATGGTCGGCAGGGCAACATTGATGATCGATCCATCCAGCACCGCCATCATTATGGCAAGCGAAACGGTCAGAAAGGCAAGGCTGCGCTGGGGCTGGGGTAAGCCATCTTCGTGGATGACCGGTGATTTTGACATGCAGAACTCTTCCTGAAACGGCGCATGGGGAGGGATGCAGCCAGTGACGGTCGGGGTGAGAAGCGTAAATTGAAAGATCGGACTTGTTTGAAATGGCAGGCGATATGCCAAAAAGCGACACTATGCGTAGGCGCGTTTGAGTGAATATTGGTTGATAAAGTCAACTAATAAAAAATATAGTTGATAAAGTCAATGATAATAATTCTTATCTGTGGAAAATTTCAGAATGTATTTTTTATCAATGTGTTGTCGGATAATTTTAAGCCCATGAACCACAAAAACACACCCCCGCCCTTTAATAAGGACGGGGGTACGAAGATGTTTGGATCGATTTTGGCTGGATCTTAATTTACGAAATCGAACTTATCGACATCAAATAACCCCCGGTCCGTCATCTTGAGATGCGGGATCACCGGCAGGGCCAAAAAGGCCACCTGCAAGAAAGGTTCGGGTAATTTGCAGTCCAGATCCTTGGCCGCAGAACGAAGATGTTCCAGATCATCGGAAATAATCTCGAAGGGTTTTTCGCTCATCAGGCCCGCAACGGGCAGGGCCAGCTCGGCGGTGATTTTGCCGCCATTGGCAACGGCAAAGCCGCCACCCATTTCGATCAGCCGGTTCACCGCCAGGGCCATATCGGCATCATTGGCACCCACCACGGTGATGTTGTGGCTGTCATGCCCGACAGAGGAGGCAATAGCCCCCTGTTTAAGGCCAAAACCGGTGACAAAGCTGCGGCCGATATTGCCGTTTTTGCCGTGTCGTTCAATGACGGCAACCTTGATCACATCCGCATCAAGGTCGGGCATCAGCCCGTTGTCGGAAACTTCAAGGGTGGCTTCCTCGCGGAAGGTCAGGATCAGGCCGGGTTTAACACCAATCACGGGTGTCTGGTTCTGGCCCGGTTTGGGCTCGCAGATAAAAGCATCGGCAGAAACCGGCTTTGCCTTCATCGATGTCAGGCCAACAGCAGGAACCTGTTCACGGGCATCAAACAGGGCGGGTGTCACAAGCTTGCCCCCGGCAATCACGTCACTGACCCGGCATTCTTCCAGATTATCCAGCAAAGCAATATCGGCCCGCCAGCCCGGGCCAATCAACCCGCGATCCTTAAGGCCAAAAATACGCGCTGCCGAATGCGATGCCGCCCGGTAAACATGATGCAGGGGCCGCCCCTTGGCAATCAGGCGGCGGATCAACGCATCAAGGTGGCCTTCCTCGCCAATATCGAGAGGATTGCGGTCATCTGTGCACAGCGCGACAAAGCTTGAGGTGTTTTCATCCAGAATTTCGGCAAGGGCCTCCAGATCCTTGGAAACAGACCCTTCGCGGATCAAAATGGCCATGCCCTTGGCCAGCTTTTCGCGGGCTTCTTCTGCCGATGTTGCCTCGTGATCGGTGCGGATACCCGCCGCCATATAGCCATTCAGCGGCAAGCCACGCACCAGCGGTGCATGCCCATCCATATGACCATCCTGAAACGCCAGCAGCTTTGCCATAATGCCGGGATCAAGGTTCAGCACGCCGGGATAATTCATGACCTCGGCCAGGCCAACCACCTTGGGATGATTGCGAAACGGCAGCAAATCATCGATTTCAAGCTGCGCACCCGATGTTTCAAATGGCGTTGCCGGAACACAGGAGGATAAATTAACCCGAATATCCATAATCGCGCGTTCGGCACTATCCAGGAAATAGCGAATACCGGCAGCCCCCAGCACATTGGCAATTTCATGCGGGTCGCATAAAACCGTGGTCACACCATGCGGTAAAACACACCGGTCAAATTCCAGCGGTGTCACCAGTGAACTTTCGATATGAAGATGCGTGTCAATAAAGCCGGGCACGGCGAAACGGCCGGTGCCATCTATTTCGATGTCGCCTTTATAATCGGCATGGGTGCCCACAATGCGGTCGCCAACAATGGCAATATCGGTTGTGGTGATGGCACCGGTAATAACGTCGAGCAAGCCAACATTGCGAATGACCATATCCGCCGGGACTTTGCCCTGTCCGGCAAGAATACATTTTGAAAGTTGGGAATGGTCCATCACAATGTCCTTTTGTTCTTGGGGCGAAGCCAGATTGCACCGCCGCCAAACTGATTTTGGTTTATATGGATAAGAATTAGACGATCCGTGCTCCGGGTGCGAATATTTTCTGATTTTTGCTGGTCGGACTCAGTGGTCGGATTGGTTTTATTCGCAATGGCGAGGTTGGCGCTCAACCCGAATTCTGCGGCGCTTAAAATCGGGTTCGGCAGGCAGGCCATTGCGAATGGTAAGTGCGGGGAGGTTTACATCCAGCCGGGCCGCCAATGCCGCGAAGGCATGGCGCAGTTCGGTTTCACTTTCTGGCGCGGCATCTTCCAGCCAGATCGTAAGATGTTTGTCTTTTTCGATCACCCGATAATCCGTAATGGGCGACGGCAGGCAGGCAATTGTGGTGCGAATGGCCTCGGCCGAGACCATTTTTGCGCCATTTGGACCGTCCCACCACAGGGCATCGTCTTCCCGGCCTTCGATGCGGGCGATGCGCATACAGGCGGAGCCACAGGGGCAGGGGTCCGGGTTGGGTATCAAAACATCATTGAGGCGGTAATTAAGCAATAAAAGGCTTTCGCGGGTGAAATCATGAATGATCGGGCAAAAGGCACCGGTTTGCGGGTCGATGATGTCGCGCTCAATTCTCATCCAGGCTTCGTTTAAATGCAGGTTACCTTCCTGGCAGGTAAAGGCAAGTACCCCTTCGGTTGCCTGGTAAACCTCGTCAATCTGGCAGTTAAAGGCCTGTTTTGCGATGTCGCGGTCTTCGGGGGACAGGGTTTCGGCAACCGAAATAACCCGTTTTGGCGACAGGGCGATTTGCCCGCTATTTTGTGCAATTGCCAGCACCTTAAGCATGCTTGCCGGGGCAATCAGCACGGTGGGGGCCAGGGCCTGAAGGCGGGGCAGGTGCGTATCGAACGGGTCCAGCAGGTCAAAAAATTCAAACCGTAAAAGCGGATTGCCCAATGTGCGATACAGCGCGTTGTCCGCCCGCATGAAAAAGGCAACCCGTTGCGGTCTGGCAAGATTGGGCCAAAATCGCCCGGCCAGTATCGCCGCCCAGAGTTTGCGTTCTTTTGGTGTTGCCAAAAAAAGCCCCCGCTGCCCCGATGTGCCGGTTGATAGCCCCACCGATACATCACCAATCATGGGCGAGAAATCCCGGCTTTGTTCGGAACGCAGGGCAATTTCAAACGCTTTTTCGCGATCAATGCCGCATGTATTGATGGCGGTAAAATGCGCCATCAATGTTTGTTTGGTCATGCGCGGCAGGTCCGATAATGGTGTATCGGCATAATCGGCATAAAATGGCGATCGCGGCATAACAGCGCGGCGAAAGCGGGCAAAGGAACGCTGGTGATGTGCTTCAATCGCCTCGCGAGTACGAAATCCTTTACCATATCGGGTTTTTAACAGGGCTTTCAGGCTCATGGTGCGCATTCCCGGCAATGAGAGGGAATAACCGAAATATCAGGACGTTCCTGCATTAAGGACCGCAAGCGGTCAAAGGTATCGCGATAGGTTTTGGCATTTCCCAGTGTTGCCAGAACAAAGGCGGGCGGTAGACGGCCTGTGCGCAAAGCATCGCGGGCATAGGCGGCATCGGCAATCAGGAAGGTGGCAGCATTTGGCAGCCAAATGCCAATTTGCCCCACACCATGCCCCGGAAGCGGGATGGCGATCACCTCGCCGGTGCCAGTCAGGTCATGGCCGTGGGGAAACGGGGCCAGTCCGGTGGCGATGGCGGGTTTGTTTTCAACCGGTTGCGGGTTGCGGCTCAAAATTCCATCACGCAGATGTGGCGGGCAGGCCGCCAGGGTTGCCCGCCAGCTAGAGGATAATCCGCGCAAATGGGCAATGGCCTGGCGGGAGGCTGAGACCGGGATATGTGCGGGAAGATCCAGCAATCCGGCAACATGGTCACCGTGCATATGGGTTAACACCACTTGGTCGGGCAGGCGGGGCAATTGTTTGACCAGCCGTTCTTCGGGCGGCAGAACGACGGGCGTGACCAGGCGATAGGCTTTGCCGGGGAATTTTTCGGTCGCGGTAAAAAAGGCATCACCATAGCCACAATCAACCAGCAGGCTGGTTGTATCGGTTTCAATAAAATGGGCCAGTGCCGGCAACATGACCTTGCCACGATCCGGCAACCCGGCCGAATGGGCCGGGACCCGGCAACTGCCAACCCGCAATGTGGTTACGCGAAGCATTCACCCAACCCCTGTTCAAGACGGATCATGGGCTGATAACCCAGATCCCGTTGTGCCGCACGGATATCCAGTGTCATGGACCGACCCAGCGAGACAACCGCCTGGCGGGTCAGAGTCGGTTCACCGTCGCCTTTGCGTAAGGCCCGCTGTTCGGCAAAACCGGCCAGTGCATAGGCGATTTTATAGGGCATTGGAATGCGTCGCACCCGGTATCCGCCATGATCGGCAACCAGATCGGCCAGATGGCGAAAGGAAAAAACTTCGCCCGATGTAATGTTCCAGACCCGGCCGCCGGGGCCATCCGCCGCCAGGCGCATGCCGCGTGCCGCATCGCTGCGATGGGTCAGGTCTATTTGGGCGTGGCCCCCGGCGATCATGGGGACAAAACCCCGTTGCATTACCTTTTGCAGGCGCGGCATCAATGTGCGGTCATGGCGCCCGTAAATCGCCCGGGGGCGAATGGCGGTGCAGCGCATGTTGGTATCATTATTCGCCAGCACGATTTCTTCGGCCCGCCGTTTGGTCTCGGCATAGGGCGACAGGGCCTTTGGGGGCAATGTGGCATCTTCGGCCAGTTGGAACCGATCGGTGCCATCGGCATACAGGCTGGGGGTGGAGGCAAAGACAAACCGGTTCACGCCCGCCTTTCTTGCCACGTCCAGCAGCCGTTCGGTCGCGGTAACATTGGTGGCGACAAAATCTTGCGGGCTGCCCCAACCGGCACTTAGGGCGGCACAATGAAACACGGCATCGACACCCTTGACCAATGGCGCCAGATCATCCTGGATCAGGTCGGCGGCGATAAAGCCGGGCAAATCAACCGGGGTGCGCGCGGTGGTGAGAATGTCCCAGCCATGCGTTTGCAATTCTTCAATCAGGGCGCGGCCAAGGCAGCCGCTGGCACCGGTAATCAGGGCCTTCATTAAAACCTCACCACTGTTCCGCCCAGCGAAATCCCGGCTGATGTGCCGATCAGCAGGGCCGTTTGTCCCCGCTTTAATGCGCCTGATTGCACGGCATGATCAAGGGCGGAGGGGATGGAACTGGCGATCTGGTTGCCGGTTTGGGCAAAGATATTGACCACCTTCTCGGCAGGGAACCGCAAGGCGCGGATCGCATGTTGCAGGGCATGGGCGCTGGCCTGATGCGGGATGATGCAATCAAGGTTTTCTTTATCCACGCCAGCACGCGCCAACAGGCGCGACAGGAAGCCGGGCAGGTAGCGTGATGTGACACGAAAGGCCTTGCCGCCATCCATGCGGAATTTATCGTCACCCTCGGCAATGCCACGGGTGGGGTTAATTCTTGTGCCCCCGGCAGCCAGCACGCAGGCTTCCCGGCCTTCGCTGTAGGTTTCAAAACCATGCGCCAATATCGCACCGTCTCCCGGGCCAACAATAACCGCTGCTGCACCATCGCCGAAAATTGCTGCACTTTCGGGGTTTTTCCAGTCCAGGCCAGAAGAGGCAATGTCAGATGAAAAAACCAGCACCCGGCGCGCCCGGCCAGATTGTATCCATAATGCTGCGACATCGAGCGCCTGAAGAAAGCTCAGGCAGGTGGCATTGACGTCAAAGGCCGGAATACCCGATTTGCCAAGACCCAAACGGTCCTGAACCAGCACCGCCGTGGAGGGAATCGGTTGTTCCATCACGCCGCAGGCCCCCAAAATCAGGTCAATGTCTTTTGCATCGCATTGTGCAGCCTTCAGGGCAAGTTGTGCGGCTCTGGTTGCCATGAAAGACGATGTTTCATCCTGATTGGCAACATAGCGGTTCGCAATCCCAAAACGTGCAAAAGACTGGCCTTTGGGCCATCCCAGCAAATGGTCAACGGCGTTTGCACTCATACATTGTTCTGGCAGATAGCGACCTGTGCCATAAATTGTTACCGCGTTTGCAGACATGGGTAAATCCATTTGTGAACATTGTTTAATAACGTTGACAGAAGATGAAATATTGTCAACACTGTTTTTAAACAATGTTCATAAACTGTTGCAGGAGTGCCCGATGGCGCGGCCCAGACAATATGATTATGTGGAACTTCGTGCCCAGGTGATCCGTGCGGCACGGACCCTGTTGCAGGAAGGCGGGCCGTCGGCCTTAACCGCGCGCGCCCTGTCAAAGGCAGTGGGTGTTACGGCCGGTACGATCTATGGCCAATTTGGCGATTTGCATGCCGTGTTGCTGGAGGTCAATCGTGACACCTTCCTTGAATTAACCCAAATGATCGAGGCCTTGCCCGATGACGCCCCCGAACCCTGGCTGTATGCGTTGGCCGAGGGGTATGTGCAATTCATGCTCAGCCGACAGGGGGTGTGGCAGGGGCTTTTTGAAGGGCCCCGCGTGACCGAAAAATTCCCGGACTGGTATATGGATGCCATTCACGGGCTTTTGGCACGTATTGCCCAGCCCCTCGCACAACTCGCCCCGACAATCGATGCCAACGCCCGGGCGGAGGAACTGTTTGTTGCCGTACATGGCGGTGTAGCGTTGGCGGCCGTCGGGCGTCTGGACATGGTGTCATCGCGGTCCCCCCATGAACTGGCGCGCCAGGCTGTTCGCACCATGATCCGCGCGATTACGGAGAAACCGTAATGACTGATGATGTGCCCGGCAACGGGCTTATGCCCGGTGGGTTGATCCTGGGGTCGGCCCGCTGCGGGTCCACATTGATTTCCGAAATATTGCGGTTGCACCCGGAGATCCTGTCAATTTCCGAACTGTTTTCTACCGTTGGTCCCAATGCCTTTCGGTCATCAAACATGTCCGGCAGGCGGTTTTGGCGATATATGGCGCAACCATCGGCGGCTTTGTCCCAGGTTGGTAATCCCGGTGTGGCACCGCAGGAATTTTTATATGGCAAGGTTGAAAATCCGGCCCATGATCCGTGGCTGTGCCCGCCCATTTTGGCAATTACCCTGCCGCATTTGTGCGATAATCCCGACGGGCTTTTTGATCAATTATCGATGACCGTACCAGGCTGGCAACGCCAAAGCATGGCAAGCCACTATCGGGCGCTTTTTTCCACCCTGGCCGATCATTGCGGCACACGCCGTATGTGGGTGGAGCGTTCTGGCGGGTCTTTGGTCGCAGCAGGCACATTGCTTCACATGTTTCCCGAAGCCCGCCCGGTTTTGCTGTTACGCAACGGTGCCGATACGGCCCTGTCGATGCGCGATTACCCGGCAACCCGGCTGGCAATCTGGATGTGGCGGCATTTAAGGCCATTGGGCATTGATTTGCTTGATCCGCATCATCATTACGGCAAAGGGGGCATGTGGCCGCTGGTGGCCCGGCTGGGTAGTGTTTTTAAAATGCAGCGCATCATTCAAAAACGCC
This sequence comes from Thalassospira sp. TSL5-1, assembly GCF_001907695.1. Taxonomy (NCBI): domain Bacteria; kingdom Pseudomonadati; phylum Pseudomonadota; class Alphaproteobacteria; order Rhodospirillales; family Thalassospiraceae; genus Thalassospira; species Thalassospira sp. TSL5-1. The sequence continues at coordinate 1,999,099 of NZ_KV880637.1, read as the reverse complement.
CCAGCCTTAAAGATTGCGGCGCATTTTGGTCGGCAATTACCCGGGCGGGGTTGCGGGCACTCAACGGACATGATCCGATGGTCCTGTCCTATGATTTATTATGTGATCAGCCACACCGTGAAATTGCCCGGCTTGGTGATTTTTTGCTGGGTGATGCACCTGAAAACTGGCTGGATCAGGCCGCCCGCTTGCCGCAAAAACGCCCTTCGCGCCTGCAATCATTAACGCTTCAGGAACAATCCATCATCAGGGATGCCTGCGCCCCGGGCGAGCACGCCATTCAGGTGTTTCTGACGGCGCAACAATCCTCAGGCCATGCGATAAATCGGGTTTTATCTCAGTAAGCCTTGACCGCGTGCTGAGGCGGAACGTGAATGGGGCTTTTAAATCAACCATAAGTAGTTTAAATTTTACTTTAATTACTGATTTGGTTGTGTTGGCCTGTCAGTGAATGGATCATTGATGAGATGCTACATTGGCGAGGTGCAAGATGAAGAATGAACGTATTTTGGCTTGTTTTGGGCTGCTGTTTGCCATGTTTTTACCCATTACGGTTCAGGCGGCCGATGGCTGTACCAAGGCCCCAAACTATAAGCAAGAGGGAGGATTGGCAGGCTGGCCGAACCGGGTGGTAAATTCCGAGAACAAAGCCCTGCGGGATGGATTCGCGGCAGGCACCTGTTTGTATTTGAAAGGGCAGCATTCCAGCGGCGCAACACCACCTGGTGCACCTAATAATCAACATGTGACGGTGACACCTCGAAATGGTGGCGTTGCCTGCCATGTCTTTAAAAAATCATCGCTCAATACATCACAGTATTTTCCAACCACCTGTTTTTAAGGTGTTTCTGGCCTTGATTTAGGCGGTAGATATTTGGGGTGCGGGGCGGGGCAATGTGCTTGCCGCCCCGCTAACAGGCATTACTGCACTTGGTAAATATCGTAATGGATCAGCTTGCTATCGCCAAAATCGCTGTGCCGGGGAATGTAGGGAGAGGGCGGCGAATGGTGGATCTGTTCCCACAGTTTTTCTGACGCCAGCTTTTGCACCATGTCGGTAAAGGCCGTGTCATAAAGGTCTGTTCGGTGGGTAAAGGCAAGGATGCCGCCCGGTTTAACCAGGCGAACAAGTTCGCGCATCAAACCTTCGATATGTCGAACATAGGTCAGTGCGCCAACACACTGGGCTGCGGCAAAGCTGTTATCGTCAAAATCCAGTTGCTGGTTCATGTTCTGGATTTTCAGGTTGTTATAACAGTCCTTGGCTTTGGCCTGTTTCAGGGATTCTGGCGAAATATCAATGCCGGTTAACCGGCGATAACCCTGTTTGGCCAGTTCCAGCCCGGTTAGACCGGTGCCACATCCGGCATCCAGGATCGGGCTGTCTTTGGCGATATCCTGTTGCGCAATGATCGCGGCGGCTTTGGCCGGGGCCTCATATCCCATGTCCAGAAGGTCTTTTTCATAGGATGTTGCCCATTTGTCGTAATAGGCCGCCAGCTCTTCGGGGCTGGCATGTGTCATATTGGCAAGGTTGGATGCAGTATCGGAAATATCTTTCTGGCTGGTGGCGCCATTGCTGGCATCTACCATGTTTTCACCTCTCTGATGATGGGTTTTATTTTTCTGAAATCCTTTCAAGTAAGGCACAGACGACAGGCAATTGCAAGTTAGGGCCGGGAAGCCCGATGGCACGGGCTGCGACCTCTTGTTGAAGAGGGTGGTTGAAATTCGCCTCAGTGCTTTAATTGTTATCTGGAATGAAACCAAAGTTTTATCAAACCGTCACAGACAAAAATTACACTGCTGGCATTGCCTGTTTTTGCTCAGGGTTTGGCAGGCAATTCCTTCTATTGGGTTTTCTTCCCGAAATTTCAGACTGTCATTTTAAGGATCATCGACATGACCAGCCCAACCGGCATTTCCCGCCGTTCGCTGCTTGGTATTCTTGCGGGCGCGCCCTTCCTCCCGTTGCTTGAAACATCGGCCCTGTCCATGCTGGGCAGTTCCCCGGCCTTTGCCGCAACGGCCAAAAATCGTGTCAAATCGATCGAGTTTGTGGGGATGGGGGCCCCCATGACCGACGCCGAACGGGCAACGACAACGGTAAAGTCCGGTCTTGTCGCAACCTATGAAAACGGTGCCTCACAGGCGTTCAAGCTGGGCTACAAACCGCTTTTCATTACCGGGGACGAAGTTTCCGATGGCAAGGGCGGCAAGGTTGTTGCCGGTGGCTATCGCGACATCAACAACAACCCGATCATTGATGAATCCTCGCCCGACAAACGTCAGTTCTTTTCCGATTGCCCGGATGGCTACAGCCTGATCAAAATTGACGGCGCCAAGGTGCCGGGTGTTAAGGGCAACACGGTGTTTGCCGTGGTTCAGTTTGAATATACCTCGCGCGCCTATGATGGCACGGACATGTATGGCAAGCTGCCATCGCCAATTGCGGTTCTGACCTTTGACCAAAACCCGGAAAGCGGCGAGCTTAGCCTGGTTCAGTATCATCCGGTTGATACCAGCAAGGTACATGGCCTCTGGATCACCTGTGCCGCCAGCCTGTCGCCCTGGAATACGCATCTGTCATCGGAAGAATACGAACCCGATGCCACTAAGGCAGCCACCTCGGAAGAATTCCAGACCTACAGCAAAACCCTGTATGGCGATCCGAAAAAGGCCAATCCCTATCACTACGGACATATGCCCGAAGTGATCGTAAATGCCGATGGCACCGGCGAAATCAAAAAGCATTATTGCCTCGGCCGTATTTCGCACGAACTGGTACAGGTGATGCCAGACCAGCGCACCACCCTGATGGGCGATGACGCCACCAATGGTGGCCTGTTCATGTTCATCGCCGACAAACCGGCAGATTTGTCCTCTGGCAAGCTTTATGTTGCCAAAGTCATGCAGCGCGAAGGCGTTGATTTGGACAAAGGCGGCAAGTTTGACCTGAAATGGGTCCTGCTGGGCCATGCCACCAGCGACGAAATCAAGGCGCTGGCCGATAAACTGACGGCGGATGACATTATTGATGTTGTCCATGAGGACCCGAAAGACGACAGCTTTACCGCCATTCGTTTCAGCGGTAAGGAACAGTGGGTGCGCGTTAAGCCGGGCATGGAAAAGGCTGCAGCTTATCTTGAAACCCACCGTTATGCCCCGCTGGTGGGCGGTACGCTGGCCTTCACCAAAATGGAAGGCACCACGGTCAACGCCAAGGACAAAATCGGTTATTCCGCCATGTCCTATATCTATAAATCCATGAGCGACGGTAAAAACCCGATCAAGGTTGACCAGATCAAGGCCGGTGCCGTTTACGCATGGCCGATGACCGGCAGCCAGACCGATACCGACGGCAATGCGATTGATAGTGACTGGGTGCCCGTTACAATGGCCGCCGTGCCGGAACTGATTGGCCGTGACCTTGAAACCCCGGATGAAATTGGCAACACCGCAGACATCAACCTGATTGCCAACCCCGATAACATCAAGTTCTCCGAAAAAATGCGTACTCTGTTTGTCGGTGAAGACAGCGGCAACCACGTCAATAACTTCCTGTGGGCCTATAACGTCGATACCAAAAAACTGGACCGCATCCTGTCCTGCCCGGCCGGTGCCGAATCAACTGGCCTGCATGCTGTCGATGACATGAACGGCTTTGCCTACATCATGAGCAACTTCCAGCATCCGGGCGACTGGGAAAAAGGCCTGCACGACAAGGTAAAAGCCGACCTTGAACCGCTGATCGACGCCAATTACCGCGACCGCTTTGCCGGTGGTGTTGGTTACATCCACGGGATTCCTGTCGAAGGTTGATTTCTGCTTGATCGTTCAGTTCTGATGTTTATTTTGAATTCGTAAAAAAGTGAAGTCGGATTATGAAAATATCATACGTCTTTTGATATCTAATAATTCGGCTTCTCTTTAAATATTAGGTCTATTAGGTCTTGTGGTATTCCCTTTGATATTCGAGTGATCTCTTGCTCTGATAACAAATTTTTGTTCATGTCATTCATGTCTAAGCCTCTGCGGTTTATTTCCTCTATTACATGAGAAAAATTTCGCAAATATGTGATTTGCTGTTCTTTTGTGGGTTTTTTCCATTTTCCTTTGATTATTGAAATATATGTGCATAGTAATGTTCTGTGGAAAATAATTCGGATGTTGTCAATGCTCTCTTCTGAGAGATAAGGATACCTCTGGTATTCGATGGCCCATTGTTCACTGCGGGTCATTTTTTTTGGGATATCGATGATTTCTTCGCTGTTTTCTATCGATTGTAACGATTCGGTTTGCAGCGAAATTGGCGCACCGCGGAACTGAGTCCATTCTGTAATTATTTTTTCTATTACCTGATCTTTCCACGGATTGTTTGTTGCCTCTACATTGGTGTAGCTCCAAATTGTAAGGCGAAATTTTTGCTCTTCGTGGATGTAGTGTTTTTCTGATATATATATTACGTAATCAATTGAGTTGTATCGAGTGGAATCTTTGGATTTATGGTTCATTTTCCTATCTATGCAGGACGCGAATAGATCTGGAGTAAATACACCAATTGAGTTGTTGAGGAAAATGCAGATGTTTACTCTGTTTTTTCTCGGATTCCGTTTCGAGTAGTTTTTGAGTTGTTCTTTTGCCTTCCTTAAATGATCTTCTATCGTTCTGGAAAGTTTGTTGTGAAGTTGGCGGCGAATTTCTTCTTTTTCGGGTCCGTCTTTGAAGGATGTTTCAAAAGATCTTTTCCCGTAAAAATTAATTTTATTATCAATTGATTCGTTATTTTCTATTGTTTCGTTTAGTCTTTCGTTCTGATCGGATTTTAGTTGCTTTACTTCAAGTAAGGCTAAACCGTTAAAGCAGGTGAAATCGGGGAATTTTCCATGTTTGGCCTCTTCGTTGAAATTTGCGTCGAGAGATATTCCTTTGAGTCTTTTGGTGACAAATTGACTGAATGTTTCGGACATGTCATTGGGGGATGAATTTCTCTCAACGCGCATTTTGGGATTTCCTATAGGTTGAAAATCTTTGATGTGATTAAGGATATTAATTCATCGAGTGGGGTGCTTGTCGAGTTTTTATGCTTATTTTTGTGTGTTTTTGTGGCGGAACGCTTGAGTGGGTTTTGAATGTTGTCTGGCAGGTTAGGCCTATCTAAAATTTATATTTTTTTTAGACAGGCACCCACTCAGCAAATATCCCCCCGTCGGTGCTTCCCAGTCCACCATTTCGCCAAGGCAATAGGTGCCGGGGCGTTTGATAAGCTGGAAATTGTCGTCCAGTTCTTCCCACGCTACACCGCCTGCGGTGCTGATGGCTTCGTCAAGCGGGCGGGGGCGGGTGATGGGAAGGGGCAGTGCCTTGATATTTTGGGCCAGTTTGGCAGGGTCATTTAAGGTTTCGCGCGGGGTAACTTCAAATATCAATGCCGTTTTGGTGGCATCCAGGCCCAATGTTTTGCGCAAATGATTACCCAGCGAATTTTTACCGCGCGGTTTGGCAAGGCGGGTGGCGACGTCGCCAAGGTCACGGTCCGGCGTCAGGTCCAGCGTCAGAATGGCACTGCCAGTTTCCAGCCACTGATCGCGCAGCGTTGCGGAAATGGCATAAACGGCACTGCCTTCGATCCCGGATTTGGAAATGACAAATTCCCCGCGAATTGTTTGGCTGCCTGCTGAAAGCGTAACAGCCTTGACCGGCTGGCCCGCGCATTTATCAATCAGATGCTGTGTCCAGCGAATGTCAAAGCCGCAATTGGCCGGTTTGAACGGGTTGCATTTAATACCGGCCGCCTGAAGGATTTGCATCCATTTGCCATCCGACCCCAGGCGTTTCCAGCTTCCGCCGCCAAGGGCGAGTATGGTGATATCGGCCTTGGCCTGAACAGTGCCGGTTGGAGTTCTAAAAATGGCGTTGCCGGTTTCATCCCATCCCGTCCAGTAATGGCGGTAATGAATGGTGCAACCAAGGCCATCCAGCCGCCTGAGCCAGGCACGCAAAAGCGGGCTTGCCTTCATCGCGGTGGGGAAAACCCGGCCTGATGAGCCGATAAAGGTTTCAACCCCCAATCCGGCGCACCATTGGCGAATTTCGTTGGGGCCGAAAGCACGCAGATGCGGTTCCAGCCTTGCGCGTGATGCACCATAGCGTGACAGGAACGTTTCCAGATCCTCGCTATGGGTGATGTTTAAGCCAGATTTCCCCGCCATCAGGAACTTTCGCCCCGCACTGGGCATCGCTTCGTAAATTGTCACATCATATCCGGCCCCGGCCAGTCTTTCCGCGGCCATCAGCCCGGCGGGGCCTGCACCAATAATCATGGCGCTGCGTGCCGGTGCGTGTGCGTGGGCGTTGCGGGCGGCGGGGGGACGGGGCATGAACAGTGCCTTTATCAGTGGATCGGATGAACGTGCAATAATGCGCCCCGGTTATGACGGTTTCGCCCGGTTTTGGCAATCAGGCGTGCAAACTTTGCCCTATTGTGACGGGTAAAGGTGCCAACATGATCGCGCATCGGTGGGTTGAAAACGTTAAATTTATGCAGCAGCGCGCCAAACATTGGCAATTTCGCGCCAAGTCGTATAACAAAATTCCAGTGCCTTTGGGCAATTTTCTAATGGGGCGATATTTGGCCCGGGCCGCTTCCGGCGGGGATTGGCGGTTATGCTGGCCCATAAATCAAAAGACGTTATGCGGAGGAAAAAGATGTTCTCATCGCAGATCCGGCGTGTTGCCCGTGGGGCAATGGCGATTGCGGCGGTTGCCACCCTGTCAACGGCGGTGGCGGGTGTTGCCAGTGCTGCCGAAAAAATCAACATTGCAACCCTGGCTTTTGTGTCGAGTGCGCCGCTGTTTATTGCCAAGGAAAAGGGCTATTTCGCCGATGAAGGCCTGGATGCGGAACTGACCTTTTTCCGCGCGGCACAGCCGGTTTCGGTTGCCATTGCATCAGGCGATGCCGATTTTGGTGTGACAGCCTTTACCGGTGGCTTTTTTAACCTGGCAGCCAAAGGCGCACTTAAGGTTATTGGCGGGCAACTGCATGAAGAACCGGGCTATGATGGCTCGGCCATTCTGGTTTCGAACAAGGCCTTTGATGCCGGTTTAACCAAGGTGGAGCAACTGGGCGGGCATAGTTTTGCCTTAAGCCAGGTGGGTTCAAGTTTTCATTACATGATTGGTAATGTCGCCGAAAAGGCAGGCTTTGACCTTGCCAGCATGGATTTAAAACCACTGCAGGCGGTGCCCAACATGATTGGGGCGCTCAAAACCGGGCAGGTGGACAGCATGATTATTGTGCCCCACATTGCCAAGCCGCTTGCCAATGCCGGTGCCGCCCACATCATTGGCTGGGTCAAGGATTACGACCCTTACCAGGTTGGGGGCTTGTTCACATCGACCCGTAATGTTGAAGAACGCCGTGATGTGGTCGAACATTTTGTTAAGGCCTATCAGAAAGGGGTTGCCGATTATCGCGCGGCCCTGCTGGCAAAGGACGCAAATGGCAAGCTGGTTAAGTCTGATAGCACCGACGAGATTCTTAAAATCGTGCATAAATATGTTTATGCCGAAGACCCGGAAGAAAAGGCATTTCCGAAAATTCGCAATGGTGCGATGTTTATTACCAAGGATGCCCGCCTCGATGTGGCCGATGTGAAAAAGCAGGTCAAATGGTATCAGGATCATGGCTATGTTTCCAAGGATGCCGCCCCCGATACCTTCATCGATACCAGCTTTATCCCGCCGCTTGACGCAAAATAAAAGCCGTTAGCCATTCTTTGGAACCGGCCTGTGACTGCGGGCCGGTTCATTTGTTTTTCCATTTTCATTTCATTGACAAGAGGGCCGGTTATGCGGCTGGAAATTTCCGGGGTCAGCCATCATTACGATCAGATGGTGGCCCTGCGTGATATTGATCTGACCATCGAACCGGGCGAGGTTGTTGCCCTGATCGGGCCGTCAGGATGTGGCAAATCAACCCTGCTAAGCATTATAGGCGGAATGTTACAGCCCAGCGAAGGGCAGGTCAGTGCCAGTGGTGCCGTTCCCGAAGGGTGCCTTAACCCGTTAACATATGTGTTTCAGGATTTTGCTTTGCTGCCCTGGCGCACGGTGGCGGGCAATATCAGCCTGGTTCTGGAAGATCATAAATTAAGCAAATCCGAACGGGCGGCACGTATTGACGAAGTGCTGGCGCAAACCGGCCTGTCGGATTTTCGCAATGCCTATCCCAAGCAGCTTTCGGGCGGCATGAAGCAGCGTGTCGGTATTGCCCGTGCGCTGGCGGTGCGCCCGGCTGTGTTGCTGATGGATGAACCATTGTCCGCGCTGGATGCACAAACCCGCATTTTGCTGCTTGATGAATTTTCGGCCCTGTTTGCCCGCACCGGCATGACGGCGGTGTATGTGACCCATAATTTGAACGAGGCCGTTCGTCTGGCGCATCGGGTGGTGGCCCTGCGCCGTCGCCCCGGTACGATCAAGGAAATTCACACCATTGATGTGCCGATTGACCAGCGCCAAGAAGGCGACCCGGAAATTGCCGCGCACGAAGCAGCCCTGTGGGAATTGATTCGCGATGAAGCCATTGCCGCAGACAAGGAACTTGAACATGTCGGATGATCGCGCTGCTGTAAAAAATCCTGTCCGGTTGCGGGCGATAGGCTTTAACCCGCGTGCCAACCCGTATGCTGCCTGGGGCAGTTTTATTGTATTGGTCATTCTTTGGCAAATCGGTTCGTCAACCGGGTTTATCAGCGAACTTGCCATGCCAAGCCCGGTTGCGGTGGGCAAGGCCCTTTGGCAATTGATTGTTTCGGGCGAATTGTGGGTGCATCTGGCGGCATCGGCACAGCGGTTGGCGGTTGGCTGGATGTTGGGGACGGTCGCGGGGCTGGTTGTCGGCTTTTTAATCGGCATGTTTTCCTGGGCGCGCTCGCCCGGCGTGGCCTTGGTGTCCGCCTTGTTTCCTATTCCCAAAATCGCGCTTTTGCCGCTTTTCATCATCTGGTTTGGTATTGGCGAGCCGTCCAAATTTGCCACCATTGGCTTTGGCGTGTTTTTCCCCACCGTCATCAATACCTTTGGCGGGGTGGATAATGTTGCCCGCAATTTGATCCGGATGGGGCAAAGTTTTGATCTGTCCACCTGGTCAATTGTGCGCAAAATCATCTTGCCCGGTGCCTTGCCCACCATCCTGTCGGGTTTTCGTATTTCATCCTCTATCGCCATTATTTTGCTGGTGGCGGCTGAAATGATCGGGGCGCAATACGGTATTGGCGCGTTGATCCTGTCGGCAGGAAATCTGTATCAGACCGATCAACTGATTGCCGGGGTGGTTGTCCTTTCGCTGTTGGGGCTGTCGGTTTCGTGGTTCCTGGGGCGGTTGGACAAATGGTTATTGTCCTGGCGTTAACCTAACTGAATACTAAAAGGATTACTGCCGGGGCCGGGCCAAATGCGGTCGCCGGTTTTGCGTGAATTAATGAAGGAGACGTTATGTCAGGTGGTGCCTGGATTGCCCCTAAATCGGATGATATTGACAGGATTCTTGCTTCGCTTGCAGATCCAGCCCATGCTGGGGTGCTGACGCTTGTCCCGCGCGAGGATTTGGAAACGGCCAATGAAAGTCCTGATCGCGCCCTTTGGGTTTATTACGCGGAGGGTAAACCGCTGGCCTTTGCCTATCTGTCGCATTTTGCCACCGAAACACCAAAGCTGGAGGAATTTGCCGTTTTCGTAAAGGGCATGGGGATTGGGGCGATGGCAATGGGGGCGCTGATTGAAAGCTTGCGCGGAAATCCGGGGTTTAAGCGGTTCTGGCTTCATGTCGCGACGACAAACGAACCGGCACTCCGGCTTTATCGCAAGTTTGGTTTTGGTCAGGATGAATTTCTTCCGGCGCACTGGACGAACCGGTTGGGAGAGACGATTGATCTTTTACGTCTTTGGCGGTCGCTGGATCATCCGGCGCTGATTTAGGCCGCCTGCATTGCCAAAGCCCTCAGCGATAAAGGGCGCGATACCGGGCGGGGGACATCCCCGCCTTTTTCGTGAAAAAGCGCGAAAAATACCCGGCATCCTGATAGCCAAGCTCATCGGCGATTTGCTGAATGTTGATGTCGGTATAGATCAGGATGCGTTTTGCCTCGAGCACAAGGCGATTATGCAAAACCTCGATGGCTGTTTGCTCGACAATGTCCTTGCAAATCCGGTTGAGCTGCGTGGTGGTAACGCCAATTTCGCGGGCATATCGTGCCAAGGGCAAATGCTGGCGATAGTCGGTTTCAATCAGGGTTTGGAACTTGCGGAATTTCGCGTTTTTCTGTTCCTGGCGTGATAGCCGACCATCGCGATGTAACTCGCCGTGTCGTCCGGCCTCAAGCAGCAATAAACCGATAATGTTGCGTAGCGCAAACAAACGGCCAATGGCATGCCCATAATATTCCTGCACCAGTTGGCGGATCAGAAAGTCGGTTTTGGTATGTGCCGCCTGATGCGCGGGTAGCGGCAGGGAGTGGCCGGAGGGCTGATCGGTTTGATATAGTGCCAGTTGTACTGGCGGAACATAAAGGGGTTTATCAAGGCAACTGTTCAGCCGGGGCACCAGTGCCAAAATTTCGCGGAGATGGTCATCGGTCAATGAAATGACCCAGCCGTCAATATCCTGGCTAAACCGAAATCCATGTACCGTGCCAGGAGGAATGGTCAACAGGCTTTGGGGACCAACAGAGAATTGCCGGTCATCAAATTCGATCCGTGCTTCTCCGTTTGTTGTGAACAGCAATTGAAACAGGTTGGCGTGACGGTGCGGCTGGATATACATGTCATGCAGGCGCGAGCGCGACGGGATTGATTCCAGATGAAAAAATTCCGGTTCCTGTTCGGCATTGCCATTCATGGCGATGTTTTCGCCATATAGCCGATAAACCGGAATTGTTTCGCGTGTTGCAATCATCATTTTATCTGCTTTGTATCTTTATCCGCCTAAAAGGGTGGGAACCAGCAATGTCAGGGCCGGGATAAAGACGATCAGGGTAATGCGCACAATTTCGGCGGCAAAAAAGGGCATCACACCCCGGAAAGTCTGGCTCATGGGCACACCCTCGGCAAGGGCATTGATGATAAACACATTGAGGCCGACTGGGGGCGTGATCAGCCCCAGTTCAACAACAATCAGCGATAAAATCCCGAACCAGATTTTAAGGTCCTCTGCCCCCATGCCATAGGCGGCGGTGGCCGCTGTTGCAAAATCCCCGCCATTGATATTGACCAGGGCCGGCCAGAAAAACGGGATCACCACCACAATCATGGATAGGCTTTCCATGAAGCAGCCCAGAACAACCAGGGCCAGCAACATCAAAACCATGATCAGCCACGGGTCAAGGCCGCTATTGGCCGCCGCATTTGCCATAAAGGCGGGTAAACCGGCGCGGCTGAAAAAGCCTTTGAGCACTTCAGCGCCCAGCAGGATGAAAAATATCATCGAACTGGTTACGGATGTATCGCGCAGCGCCTGTTTTATGCCGCGCAGATCAAGCCCCTCTTTGCCGCGCCAGTGCATGACCAGCCCATAGGCCAAAATGGCAAATACACCCACGCCCGCCGCCGGGGTTGGTGTAAACAGGCCCGCACCCAAACCAAGGATAATGGCACCAAAAATCGCCATTACCGGGATCAGGCGCATCAGGGCCTGTTTGCGCTCTGCCGGGGCCATCGGTTCGGGAATGGGGGCCAGGTCGGGTTTCAGGCGCACCTGAATGGCAATCACCATCATAAAAAAGGCAACCGCGATCAAACCAGGAATAATGGCCGCCTGAAACATCTGAATGATCGAGGCTTCGACCGTGACCGCATAAATCACCAGGGCTACCGATGGCGGAATGAGAATGCCAAGCGTGCCACCCGCCGCCAGCGTGCCGGTGGCAAGGCGCGGCGCGTAATTCAGGCGGCGCAATTCGGGCAGGGCAACACGCCCCATTGTCGATGCGGTGGCAAGGGATGACCCGCAAACCGCCCCAAATCCGGCACAGGCGCCAATGGCTGCCATGGCAACACCCCCGCGAAAGCGGCCCAAAATGGCATTCACCCCCTGAAATAAATCGCGTGACAGGTTGGCCTGGCTGGCAAGGTAGCCCATCAGCACAAATAATGGCACGACCGACAATTCGTAATTGGAAACAATGCCCCACAGCAGGGATTTGAACTGTTGTAAATAGGGTTCAAAACGCAAAAACGGGAAAAAGATGCTCAGCACAAAGTTGCCGCCAATCCCGACGCCAACCATTGCCAGACCAACCGGAATACGCAGGGCCAGCAGGAAAAACAAAACACCCAGCCCGCCAATACCAATCAATTCGCGTTCAGACATGGGCGTTTCTTTCAAAAATCTGGGTCATGCACACAAGTGCCCACAGGAACATTGCAATAATGCCCGGCACATAAAACGGCCAAAGCTGCCAGCCCAGAATGGCCGACATGGCATTGTCGTCATAAACTTCAAGCAAGCCACGGATCATCATGTATCCCAGGAACAGGGCAAGGGCGCTCGTCAGGGTGGCGGAGACAACATCGACAACCCGGCCAAACCAGTCGGGAAACAGCTTCATGAACACATCAACGGCGACATGGCCGTACCGTGTCTGGCAGTAGGGAAACATCATCAGGGCCGCCGAACTGACAACCAGACTGACAAAATCCTCATATCCGGGAATGGCCGGAAAATTTGCGCCAAACAGGCGGGCAATTTTATCGATGGCAAAACCGCCGACATTGACGATGGTGACAACGGCAATCAGCAGTGCCAGAACACCACCCAATACGGCCAGGCCTGATGCAGCGTGAAAAAGCAGGCGTTTCATTTGGCAGGTTAACCTTGCTGAAAGAAAACCGGGACCATCCATAATCTGTATGGCGGGGCTGAATGGTCCCGATTATTTTTATTCGTCGGTATGTTTCAGGACGGCGGCCTTGGCTTCTTCCACCAGGGCTGCGGCATTATCAATGCCAGCGGCATTGGCTTCCTGAACCCAACGGTCAATGACACCGGCCGATGCGTCATCGAAGGTTTTTTTCTGTTCTGGGGTCAGTTCAATGATCTCGCCTTTGCCATCCCGGATCAGCTGTTTTCCGGCTTCCTCGACATTATTCCAGACCTCACCAGCGTGGGCGTAAAAGTCGCGACCGGTATTGTCATCGAGGATTTTTTTCAAATCATCGGGCAGGCTTTCATAGCGGTCCTTGTTCATCGCCAACAGGAAAACGCTGGTGCCGAAACGGGAGTTTTTGCCAGCTCCTTCAACGGAATAGGACACCAGTTCATTCAGTTTGAGCGGGCCGACAACCTCAAACGGGACAAGCCCGCCATCCACCACACCCAGGGACATGGCCTGGGTTAGGGCAGGAACCGGCATACCTACTGGTTCAGCACCCCAGCTTTCAATCACCCAGCTTCCTGTGCGGGTGGGGGTGCGCAGTTTCAGGCCCTTTACATCTGCAACAGTGTGAACTTCTTTTTGCGTGGTGTGAATGGCCTGTCCGGTATGCACATGCACCAGCAGCGGATGAATGTCTTTCAGGTCCGGGGCCAATTCGTCCATCATGTCATAAATGGCAAGGTTGGTTGCTTTGGCATCGCCCAGATGCACGCCCGGTAACTCGAAGACTTCGGTATGGGGGAATACGCCTGGCGTATAACCCGGCAATGTCCAGACAATATCGGCAAGGCCGTCACGCACCTGGCGATAAAGTTCCGGCGGGTTACCGCCCATCGACATGGAGGGGAAAATCTCGAATTTGATCCGCCCGTTAGATTCTTTTTCAATTTTCTGGGTCCAGGGTTCCAGCAAATCTTTTTGGATTGGTGCCTTCGGCCCCAGAAAATGATGAATGGTCAGTGTAACTTCCTGCGCCTGTGCCCCGAACGAGGCCAGGGTGGCAATGGCTGCCCCCGCAAACAGTTTTGTAATGTAGTTCATGTTTCCTCCTGATATCTCCACAAGGCCTGTTTTTCCAGGCTTCGGGCACATGTTTGATCATGGGGAAAGTGACGAACGTTTTTATTGATTGTCGCCTTGTGACGGTCTTCTATCCCCAAGTTTCATCAACTGTAGTTTCATCATAACGGTTATGTATAATGATATTGAGGCTGTTATCCATAACCATACATTTATGTATTAGTTGGTGCGGGTGCCGAGATATCGGGCCGTTTCCTCGCGGATGACATTGATCAGCATTTCAACGGGGGGCGAGGACGGGGCATCAACCCGGGTGGTCAATCCAACCGGGCCGAATGTATCGCTGGTATCAAAGGGCAACTTGACGAGCACACCCTCGGCCAGATCAGTTGCGATGACCCCGTTTGAAATAATCCAGACTGCATCACTTTCACGGGTAAAGGCACGCCCAAAGGTGGTCGAGACGGTTTCAATGCGATCGGGCAGTGCCCCGATGCCATGCGCGATTAGCAGGCGATCAACAGCAGATCGAATGATGGCCGTCGGGGTGGGGATCAGAACGGTGTAGTCGCGAATTTTCGTTAAATCCGGGCTTTTATCATCAAGCAAAGGGTGCCCGGGGCGCACGACCAGCGAAATCTGTTCTGAATAAAGATGAATGAAAGACAGGCCCGACATTTGATCAGGCTCGGCCAGGCGGCCAATGACCAGGTCCAGTTCACCAACACGTAATTGCCCCAGCAAAATTGTGTTAAGGCCGGTAATAACGCGAATGGTGGTATTGTTGCCCAGCGCCTTAAACCGTTTTAAGGCCGCAGGCACGATGGTTGCCGCAACGGTGGGCAGCACACCAATTGTAATGGTCAGCCCGCCCTGGGCACGAACCTGGCTTATGCTGTCCACACCCTGGCGCAGTGCGGTAACACTGGCCCCGGCATAGCGCAAAAAGACCTTGCCATAATCGGTTAGGGCAACGCCGCGCTTTGATCTGTCAAACAGGCGGGCATCAAGATGTTCTTCCAGTTCGCGCAGGGTTTTGGAAACGGCGGGCTGGGTAATCGCCAATGTATCGGCCGCTTTGACCACGCTTCGCTGGCGCGCAACTTCCAGAAAACAGGTCAGGTGACGGAATTTAATGCGATGATCAAGCATGATGCGCCTCGTTTTTGGCTGCTGATGACTAAAACATAATTAAATAGTTATGAAAAAAGCGCAAATACTCATTTTACATAACCAAAACTCTTTGGTCATGATGCTGTCATCACTTAAAGGTGGACACATATGACGCTAAAAGTTGCCAACTTGAACGGAATACATCTGCATTATGCCGATCAGGGCAAACAGGATGGGCCTGTTCTGGTTTTTTCAAATTCTCTGGGAACCGACTTACGCATATGGGATGATGTGGTAGCCCGGTTGTCGTCGACCTGTCGCCTGATCACCTATGACAAACGTGGTCATGGTTTGTCTGGCATTGGCGATCACCCCTACAGCATTGATTTGCACACAAGCGACCTTTTGGCGTTGCTGGACCATTTGCATATTGATCAGGCGGTTATTTGTGGTCTTTCGGTTGGCGGGATGATTGCCCAGCACATTGCCGCGATGGCACCGGACCGTATATCGGGCCTGATTTTATGTGATACGGCGCCTAAAATTGGCGATGCGGCTGGCTGGAATGCCCGTATTGATGCCATTGAAAAGGGCGGTATGGAAGCCATTGGCGATGCGGTGATTGCGCGCTGGCTGTCCGATGATTACCGCGCCACACAAACGGCCATGACGGCCCTTTATCATGCCATGCTGGTGCGGTGCCCGGTTGCCGGATATGGCGGTACCTGTGCAGCCATTCGCGATGCAGATTTGACCGAAAATACAGCAAAATTAGACCTGCCGGTCATGTGTGTTGCGGGATCGGCTGATTTGTCCACCCCGCCCGAACTGGTTGGCAAAATGGCGGCGCTTATTCCCAATGCCGGTTTCACCGTAATCGAGGGTGTTGGCCATCTTCCGCCGGTCGAAACCCCGGATCAGCTGGCCCGGATCATCGACACTTTTATCAGGGAGAACGGCCTTGACTGAAAACCGGTTTGACAACGGGATGAAAACCCGTCGGTCGGTTCTGGGGGATCGCCATGTGGATCGTGCGTCGGCCAACATCACCGAGTTTGATGATTTTTTTCAGCATTATATTACTGAAAATGTCTGGGGGACCTTATGGACCAATCCGGCCTTATCGCGGCGTGAACGCTCGATTATTACCGTGTCACTGATGGCCGCCCTTGGCCATGAAGAAGAACTGGCAATGCACTTGCGGGCCACGGTTAATACCGGTGCCAGCCGGGATGACATTCGCGAAGCCCTGATGCACGTTGCGGTATATGCGGGTATCCCGGCAGGAAATACCGCCTTTCGCATTGCCAAACAGGTTTTTGCCGAATTGGATAATCAAACGCCGGATCAGGGAGAAACAAAATCATGAGCGGGTTTAAACCGCGTGACTGGAGTTGCCACGCTCCCTATATCGCACCCGATTACAAATCCACCATTCTGCGCGGGCCGACCAAACCACTGGTATCCCTTGCCGGGGGCATATCCGAAGCCAGCGGCCCGGTTTTTGCCCGTGCCGCCGTTCGGGACCTGGACTGGGATTTAACCCGCAATGGCCGCGTGAATGGTGAGCCGATTGGCGAACGCATTGTTGTGCATGGCAAGGTGATGGACGGGGATGGCCGCCCCGTTCCCCATACCCTGATCGAGGTATGGCAGGCGAATGCGGCGGGGCGTTACGTCCATAAGGTGGACCAGCATGATGCCCCCCTGGACCCGAACTTTCGCGGTTCCGGCCGCTGCATGAGTGACGAGAACGGTAATTACCTTTTCTATACCGTTAAACCGGGCGCTTATCCTTGGGGCAATCATTTCAATGCCTGGCGGCCTAACCATATTCATTTGTCCCTGTTCGGGCCGGGTTTTGCCACCCGGCTGGTGACACAAATGTATTTCCCCGGTGATCCGTTGCTGGCGCTGGACCCGATATTTCTGGCCACACCTGATGAAGCTGCGCGTAACCGGCTGATTTCAAAATTCTCGATCGACAAAACCGAGGAAGGCTTTGCCCTTGGCTATCAGTTTGACATTGTCCTGCGTGGACGCCTTGCCACCCCGATGGAGGATTAAGCCATGACATATGGAGAAACCCCGTCGCAAACGGTTGGGCCATATTTCGCCTATGGTCTGACGCCGGGGCAATATGGTTATGATTTTAGCGACATTGCTAACCACATTGTGGCTGGGCCCGATGCCAAAGGCGAACATATTCGCATTATCGGCCAGGTGCTGGACGGCGAGGGTGCGCCGGTATCCGATGCCATGATCGAAATCTGGCAGGCGGACGATGAAGGGGTCTATCGCACCGACCCCGTTAGTATTGAAAATACCGGTTTCCGGGGCCTGGGACGTTGTGGCACCGGAACGGATGCGCAAAACTGCTTTGTTTTTGAAACCATCAAGCCCGGATGTGTTGCCGATGCGACGGCACCTTTCATCAATGTCACGGTGTTGATGCGCGGAATGCTGGTGCATGCCTTTACCCGGCTGTATTTCGACGATGAAGCGGCGGCAAATGCCAGGTGCCCGGTATTGCGGGCCGTCCCGGCGGATCGTCGCGATACCCTGATTGCCAAACGCACAGATACGGCAACGGGGCCGGAATACCGATTTGACATTCATATGCAGGGCGACCGCGAAACCGTGTTTTTCGACGTTTAACGCCTTTTTTGATTGGGGGCAGTTACGCATCGCATGATGGCTGCCTCAAGGATTTCTTTTGACCCGGGAGATTGTTTCTGTGGTTGCACAATTTATGTCTTTGAAAGACGCCATTGCGACCTGTGTTCAGGATGGGGATACGGTTGCGATGGAGGGTTTTACTCACCTGATCCCGCATGCTGCCGGGCACGAGATTATTCGCCAGAAAAAACGTGATCTAACGCTGATCCGTATGACGCCGGATATGATTTACGACCAGTTGATTGGTGCCGGATGCGCCAAAAAGCTGATGTTTTCATGGGGCGGTAATCCGGGGGTTGGCTCGCTACATCGTTTGCGAGATGCGATTGAAAATAGTTGGCCCTGCGCCCTTGAGATCGAAGAACACAGCCATGCTGCCATGGCAAATGCCTATGATGCCGGGGCGGCGGGCCTGCCTTGCGCGGTGTTCAAGGGCTATCGCGGGGCGGAATTGCCGCGTGTGAACCCCAACATCAAATTCATTGAATGCCCCTTTACTGGCGAACGTTTGGCAGCTGTTCCGGCCATTCGCCCGGATGTGGCGGTGGTGCATGCGCAAAAGGCGAACCGTAAGGGCGATATCCTGTTTGAAGGCATTGTTGGCGTGCAAAAGGAAGCCGTTTTGGCCGCCCGCAAGTCCATCATCACGGTCGAAGAAATTGTGGATGATTTCAATGATGTACCCTTTAACGCGGTGATGTTGCCCAACTGGGCGGTAACAGCGGTGGTGCATGTCCCTGGTGGTGCACATCCATCCTATGCGCAGGGCTATTACAAACGTGATAACGCCTTTTACAAGGCCTGGGACAATATCGCCAAAGACCGTGACAGTTTTAATGATTGGCTGGACCAGCATGTGTTTAATGGTGGCCCCGAAGATTTTGCAACCCGCCTGAAGGCACAACACAGCAAGGCGGAGGCCTGATCATGACGGATTATAATTCGACAGAAATGATGACGGTCACCGCCGCGCGCGCCCTTAAAAACGAGGATGTCTGTTTTGTCGGTATTGGGATGCCGTCGGCGGCGTGCAACCTGGCGCGACTGACCCACGCGCCAGACATCACCCTGATTTATGAAAGCGGCACCATCGGCACCAAGCCCGATGTTCTGCCTTTGTCGATTGGTGACGGGGAATTGTGCGAAACGGCCATGAATACCGTGCCGGTCACGGAAATGTTCCGTTACTGGTTGCAGGGGGGTAAAATATCGGTGGGTTTCTTGGGCGCAGCCCAGCTTGATAAATTTGGCAATATCAACACCACCGTGATTGGCGATTACGATAACCCGAAAGTACGCCTGCCAGGCGGCGGCGGGGCACCGGAAATTGCCACCAGTTGCGGCGAGATTTTTCTCGTCATGAAGCAAAGCAAACGCGGCTTTGTAGAAAAAATCGACTTTGTTACCTCGCTTGGCTATGGCAAGGGCGGTGATGATCGGGCAAGCTATGGTGTCACCACCAAGGGGCCATCGCGCCTGATAACCGATTTGTGCATCATGGAACCGCATCCGACCGACAAGCATTTCATCGTGACATCCATTCATCCCGGTGTCAGCCGCGACGATATTGTCGCCGCAACCGGTTGGGAGGTTGAATTTGCCGATAAGATTGCCGAAACCCCGGTACCATCGGACCGTGAATTGCAGGTTCTGCGTGATTTGCATGCCCGCACCAACGCCGCACACGAGGGCCATTAAAGAATGACCGACGCCTATATCTGCGATTATATCCGCACCCCGATTGGCCGTTTTGGCGGGGTGTTATCATCCGTCCGGGCGGATGATCTGGCAGCGGTTCCGCTGCGGGCTCTGATGGAGCGCAATCCGAATATTGATTTTGCCGCGATAGACGACGTGATCATGGGCTGTGCCAACCAGGCGGGCGAGGATAACCGCAATGTCGCCCGTATGGCAGTGTTGCTGGCCGGTATGCCCGAAAATGTAACCGGCACAACGGTCAACCGCCTGTGTGGATCGGGCATGGATGCCATTATTATGGCGGCCCGTGCGATTAAGGCGGGCGAGGCCGATTTAATGGTCGCGGGAGGTGTTGAAAGCATGTCGCGCGCGCCCTTTGTCATGCCCAAGGCCAGTTCGGCCTTTTCGCGCAATGCCGAAATTTACGATACAACCATTGGCTGGCGGTTTGTAAATCCGCTGATGAAACAGCAATATGGCGTCGATTCCATGCCGGAAACGGGTGAGAACGTGGCCGAGGATTTCAACATCTCCCGCACCGATCAGGATGCCTTTGCCGTGCGTTCACAGGACAAGGCCATTGCCGCACAGGAAAATGGCACTTTGGCCGAAGAAATTGTGCCCGTAACGATCCCGCAGCGTAAAGGCGATGATATTGTCGTATCGCAGGACGAACATCCGCGTCCCGGGACAACGGTGGAAAAACTTGGCAAATTGCCAACCCCGTTTCGGGAAGGTGGAACGGTTACGGCGGGCAATGCTTCGGGTGTGAATGACGGCGCGGCTGCCCTGATTGTTGCATCGGAAGCGGCGGTTAAAAAATATGGCCTAACGCCGATTGCCCGCATTGTTGGCGGTGCAACGGCGGGCGTTCCGCCACGTATTATGGGTTTTGGCCCGGCACCGGCAACGCGCAACCTGATGGCACGGTTTGACCTGTCGCTGGACCAGTTTGATGTCATTGAACTGAACGAGGCCTTTGCATCGCAAGGCCTGGCGACATTGCGCGACCTTGGCATTGCCGATGATGATGTGCGGGTAAACCCCAATGGCGGAGCTATTGCCCTGGGCCATCCGCTGGGAATGTCAGGCGCACGCATTACCGGCACCGCTGCACGGCAGTTAAAACGTGCTGGCGGCAAATATGCGCTGGCAACCATGTGCATTGGTGTGGGGCAAGGCATCGCCATTGCCCTTGAAGCGGTATAACGGGACCATTGCCCGCAAAGCCAGGATCAGTGTTATGGTGGCGATTCATAACGGATCGCCATCCTTTTTTATGAATGGGGATAAGCATGAGCCTGTCACCCTTTGATTCCGTGCTCTATGGCGACCTTTTCGCCGATGCGGAAATTGCGGCCTATTTTAGTGATGATGCCGTGATTGCATCGATGGTGCTGTTTGAAACGGCCCTGGCGGCGGCGCAGGCGCGGGTGGGCCTTGTTCCACAGGTGGCGGCTGATCAAATTACCGCCGCTTGCCGCGATTTTACCCCGGACCCGGCATCACTGGCGGCATCCTGTGCCAATACGGGGGTGCCGGTGCCGGGCTTGGTCAAGGCGATCAAGGCGCATGTGGGCGGGGATGTCGCACGTTATGTGCATTTTGGCGCCACCAGCCAGGATGTGGTCGATACGGCCCTGGTTCTGCGCATGCGCGATTTGGTGGCGACCTTGCGCCATCGCATGCGCACAATCATTAAGTCATTGATCAAACTTGCCGATGATCACCGCGCAACAGTGATGGCGGGGCGGACCCGCAGCCAACAGGCGGTCCCCATAAGCTTTGGTCTGAAGGTTGCCGGTTGGCTCATGCCGCTGGTGCGTCTGGATCATCAATTGGCCACAAGTGCGCGGCAGTTTCTGCGTTTATCCTTTGGCGGGGCGGCTGGAACACTGGCATCGATGGGGTCTGTGGGGCAGGAGGTTGAACACGCCCTGGCCGACGAATTGGGGCTGGAAATTGCCGAAATGCCGTGGCATAGCCAGCGTGATATGATTGTTGATCTGGCCTCAAAATTAACATCGTTAACTTGTGGCTTTGGCAAAATCGGCCAGGATCTGGTTTTGTTATCACAGTCTGAAATTGCCGAGGTCACATTGGCCAATGGCGGTGGGTCATCTACCATGCCGCACAAGGCCAATCCGGTTGCAGCGGAAATGCTGGTCACACTGGCACGGTTTGGCGCAACGCAAATGTCGCATTTGTATCATGCGCAAATCCACGAACATGAACGCAGCGGCACCGCCTGGTTGCAGGAATGGCTGGCATTGCCCGAAATCGTTATGGCCTGTGGCAAGGCAACGGGTTTGATGCTGTCAATTCTGGATAATTTGCAGGTTAATGGCCGCAAGATGCGCGAGAATATCGACATTTCGCGCGGTGCCATGTTGGCCGAGGCCGCAACATTTGCCCTGGCCGATCATATGGACCGCGATGCGGCCGATAAGCTGGTTAAACAGGCGGTTGTAACCTCATTGGCGCAAGGCACCCATTTGTTTGATGAATTACCGAAAGTGACCAATGCTGGTGTTGATTGGCAAAAGGTGCGCGACCCGGCCAATTATCTTGGCCTGAATGATGTCTATATTGACCGCGTATTGGGGGCGGCACATCGGGTCCTGGCCGAGGGGTAAACCGATTCAGCCACTTTATGTAATGCCAATCAGACGGATGGAAAAAGGGCGAAACCGTTAATCACATAGCAGGTTTCGCCGCTTTTTATCGTTCGGTTACGGTATCATTCACCATTTTGGGCGGCGTCAAAAAAATCAACCTCAAGCCGTGTGGCCGCGGCAAAATAACGCTGGCATTCTGCGCGCGCGGCATCGTCCAGTGTCGGTCCGACATGATCAAGCTGCGCATTCAGATAAGCCACCACGCTGGCGAAATAATCGCCGGTATGAAGGTCAATCCATTCG
Source organism: Thalassospira sp. TSL5-1 (assembly GCF_001907695.1). Lineage (NCBI taxonomy): Bacteria > Pseudomonadati > Pseudomonadota > Alphaproteobacteria > Rhodospirillales > Thalassospiraceae > Thalassospira > Thalassospira sp. TSL5-1. The sequence goes on along the minus strand of NZ_KV880637.1, from coordinate 1,976,730 downwards.
GAAAACCAAAAATCAAGCGGCGGATTATTGGGCACCGTTTTTGCGACCCGGTCGGCCCAGCCAAGATAGCTGCCTTCCGCCACCGCAAGCACGGCCACCATATTGGCATAGACGCTGCTGTTAAGGGCTTCGGCCATCAGGTTTTTAAATCCTTTGGTTGCATCCCAGTCCGGTGTGCCCACACGCTGGTTATTGCGCACACCAAGGGCGGTGAAACACCGTTCAAAATAGGTGTTTTCCTTGCCCGTCACCAGGGCCAGGAACTGGCAACCGGGAATGCGGTCCGCAAGGGTGGGTGCATGGGCGACCGCACCAGCCAAAAGCGCGACAAAACGATCCAGAAACCGGTGATCCTGCACCAGATAGCGGCGTAAATTCTCTGTCGGGACGGCACCTTTGCCCCACGCATCGGTAAAGGGATGATGGGTTGCGCGGTGCCAGTCATCGGTAACGCTTGCGATTAGCCATTGGGAAAAACCCTGACCGGGATTTTCCTGTTGCCATTCCGGCCAGTCTTTGGCCGTTCCCATCTTTTCGGAATCAGACATGAACCCATCTCCAGCTTTGACATCACAGCAGAGCTAGCACGCAGGTGCCTGGACTGCAACAAAGTTGCAATCATAACGGCTTTATACCTGACGCGGATGCTCGCAAGAGTTAATTTAACAAAGAAATATGCGCAAATTACATTTGTAAAACATAATTTAATGATATATGGTCTGTGAAATTCTGTATTGGAGGTCGAAATGACAAATATTGGTCGTCTGGATCGTGCGGCACGGTTTATTGCCGGTCTTGTTTTGCTGGTCCTGCCCTTTGCTCTTGCGGGCGAGGGGGGCATCATGGCTGCTATGGGGGGCTATGCCTGGCTGTCGCTTCTGGTGGGTGCTGTCATGCTGGTGACAGCCGTTTTCCGGTTTTGCCCGGCTTACTGGCTGTTTGGCATTCGGACCTGCCAGATTGGTAACCAGGCGGGCCGCGTCGAGGCAAAAAAATGACGGACTTGCAGGAAATTTTATCCTTCACACAGGCGGGGTCAGCCCCCCTTGTGAAGGCGTTTTTTGATCCGGACACATTTACCATCAGTTATGTTGTGCGCGACCCGAATTCGTCTGCCTGTGCCATTCTTGACAGTGTGCTGGATTATGATCCCGCATCAGCTCGAATTAACTACACGTCGGCAGATGCCATTATTTCCTATATCCGGGCGGAAGGCCTGAATGTGGAATGGGTACTGGAAACCCATATTCATGCCGATCATCTTTCTGCTGCCCCCTACCTGAAACAGGAACTGGGCGGGGCAATGGCAATTGGCGCGAATATCACGATTGTACAGGACCATTTCGGCAAGGTTTTTAATGCCGGAACCGAATTTTGCCGCACCGGTCGTCAGTTCGACAGGCTGTTTAAAGACGGCGATCAATTTGAAATTGGCAGTTTGCATGTTTGCGCATTGCATACGCCGGGTCATACGCCTGCCTGCATGTCCTATCTGATCGGTGATGCCGTTTTTGTCGGTGATACCCTTTTCATGCCCGATTATGGTTCGGCACGCTGCGATTTCCCCGGCGGGGATGCGCACGCGCTTTATCAGTCGGTTCGGCGGTTGCTGTCCTTGCCCGGTGAAACCCGCATGTTCATGTGTCATGATTACAAGGCACCGGGGCGCGATGAATATCGCTGGGAAACAACCGTTGCCGAAGAACGGACCCACAACGTGCATCTCAAAGACGGTGTTAGTGAAGTCGATTTCGTCAGGATGCGTCATGAACGTGATGCAAAACTGGGCATGCCGCGTCTGATTTTGCCATCGATCCAGGTAAATATGCGCGGGGGGGAGTTGCCACCGGCCGAAGATAATGGCATCCGTTATCTCAAGCTGCCGCTGAACATGTTTTAAACATGCCCGGCCATCGAGATAACAAAACGGAAGTGCCATTATGAAACGTCTTAGCGATGAATTGACCGTCTCCCCCCAGATCCCGCTGGAGGCCATTCCCGCCATTGCCGATGCTGGCTTTAAAACCATCATTTGCAACCGCCCCGATCAGGAAGACCCAGGCCAGCCGTCCTTTGACGATATTCGTGCCAAAGCCGAAGAATGTGGGCTGGAAGCCGTATTCATGCCTGTCGTTAGCGGCAATGTGCAGGACGCCGATGCGGACACGTTTGCTGACATTCTTGCCAAAGCTGCCAAGCCTGTTTTTGCCTATTGCCGCACGGGTACGCGCTGCACCATTTTGTGGTCGCTTGCCAATGCCGGTAAACTGCCGACCCAGGAAATTGTAACCGCGGCTGCCACTGCCGGTTACGACATGTCGGGCCTTGTGCCGCGGATCGAAGCACGCCGTTAAGCTAAAACCGGCTTGTTGGGATTAGCGGCAGGCCGGTTTTCAGTTCGCGGGGGCTTTGGGTGACAACCTTTTGATCAGGTTGTAGCCAACCAGTGATGGGTGCGGGCGCAAAGGGGGATGGGCAGGTTAAGGACCATCATAAAGGAATAACAATTGCGCCCGGTTTCCCGTTTTTTCCCCATTCTGGATTGGGGACGGCGTTATAATCGCCAGCTTGCCGCTAATGATTTTGTCGCCGCCGTGATCGTTTCGATCATGCTTGTCCCGCAAAGTCTGGCTTATGCCATGTTGGCGGGCTTGCCGCCCGAGGTTGGCTTATATGCCAGTATTTTGCCGCTGGTTGCCTATGCCGTTTTTGGCACCTCGGCAACATTGGCGGTGGGGCCGGTTGCCCTTATATCTCTGATGACGGCATCCATCATCGGATCAGCGCATTTGCCAAACGGTATCAGTCCGGTATCGGCTTCTATGACCCTGGCCGTTATTTCCGGTATTATTTTGCTGGCGATGGGGCTGTTTCGGCTGGGCTTTGTCGCCAATTTTCTAAGTCACCCTGTCATTTCCGGTTTTGTCAGTGCATCTGGCGTTTTGATTGCGGTCGGCCAGGTGCGGCATTTGCTGGGGTTACCTAAAACGGACGGCAATCTGGCGGAAATTCTGGCGGCTTTGTTCGCTCATCTGCCCCAAGTCAATATCCCAACCGTGATCATGGGCTTTGGCTGCCTCGGGTTCCTGTTTTGGGTGCGCAAGGGACTGCCGGCCATATTGTCTCGCTTGGGGCTGGCTGGGATGTGGGCGACTTTTATTGTCCGGGCTGGGCCGGTTTTGGCGGTGATTATGACAACACTGGCAAGCTGGTATTTTGACCTTGCATCGCACGGGGTTAAAATTGTTGGCACAATTCCAAAAGGCTTTCCCGCCTTTACCTTGCCGTCCTTTAACCTGCAACTGTGGCATCAACTGGCATTGCCGGCCTTGCTGATCAGCGTGATCGGTTTTGTCGAAACCGTTTCTGTCGCCCAGACACTGGCTGCAAAAAGGCGCCAGCGTATTCGTCCCGATCAGGAACTGATTGCGCTCGGCATGGCCAATCTGGGGGCGGGGTTTGCGGGGGGCCTGCCGGTGACGGGTGGTTTTGCCCGCTCGATGGTTAATTTTGATGCCGGTGCGCAAACCCCGGCAGCGGGCTTAATGACGGCGGTTGGTATTGCGGCCGCGACCCTGTTTTTAACCCCGGTTTTGTATTATTTGCCCCAGGCGACACTGGCGGCCACCATTATTGTTGCGGTTTTAACGCTGGTGGATATCAAAACCATCATCCATATTTTTCGCTATTCCCGGGCGGATTTTGCCGCGATGGTGGTCACAATCGCCTTAACGTTGTTTTGGGGGATCGAGCCCGGCATTGTCAGTGGTGTGGTGGTTTCGCTAATGCTGTATCTGCATCGCACCAGCCGTCCGCATATTGCCGTGGTCGGGCAGGTGCCAGGGACGGAGCATTTTCGCAATATCCTGCGCCATGATGTGGCAACAGGCACATCGGTTCTGACCGTGCGCCCCGATGAAAGCCTGTATTTTGCCAATTGTCGCTATCTGGAAGATCGCATCTATGCCCTGATTGCCGAAAACCCGGCCTTGCGCCATGTTGTGCTGATGTGTTCGGCGATTAATGAAATTGATTCAAGCGGCCTTGAAAGCCTGCATGAAATTAATGCCCGTTTGCGCGATTCCGGGGTGACGTTTAATTTGTCCGAGGTCAAAGGCCCGGTCATGGACCGTCTTGAACCCTGTGGCTTCATCGCGGAATTGAGCGGCAAGGTTTTTCTGTCGCAATATGATGCGCTTTCAACCCTTGACCCATCGGCACTTACGCCGTGCCGGATTGCATAAATTGCACTATGCAGTTTGGGTGTTTTTGGGGGAAAATGATCTATCCTTGGTCCGCATGTGCGCCATAGGTGCCGTGTATTATCCCAAAGGCGTTATGCTGTATGTCCGATCCTGTCCTGCGTCTGGCAACGGAAGCTGATCTCACTACTTTGGTGCGTATTGAAAAAACCTGTTTTGATCAGGACCGAATGACGCGCCGGACCATGCGGCATTTTATGACCAGTGCGACCGCCCGGTTTTGGGTCGCCGTGTGTGACAATGCCGTTATTGGCTATGTTGTGGTTATTCATCGCAGCAATACGGCGCTGGCACGTCTTTATAGCATGGCGGTGGACCCGGCCTTTCAGCGGGCCGGTATTGGGCAGATGCTGCTGCTCCGTGCCGAGGAAACAACGCTGGATTTCGGTGCGCCGATTTTGCGCCTGGAAGTGCACCCGCAAAACGGCGCGGCCATTTCGCTTTATCGCAAAAATGCCTACCAGGAATTTGCCCTGTATCCCGATTATTATCCGGATCACAGCCCGGCCTTGCGCATGGAAAAGGTCTTGGTGCCGCAATTCCTGCGTCGGCCGTCGCCGCTGCATTTTTATCATCAAACCCTGCCATTCACCTGCGGTCCGGCATCATTGATGATGGCGATGAATGCCTTGAACCCCGCCATTGAAATGGACCGTAGCAGCGAAATCGCCCTATGGCGCGAGGCAACCACCATTTTTATGACATCCGGGCATGGTGGCTGCGGGCCACTGGGCCTGGCATTGGCCGCCTGTCGCCGTGGTTTTAAGGCCGAAGTGCTGGTTTCGCGCGAAGGGCCATTATTTGTGGATACCGTGCGCAAGGCCGAAAATCGCAAGGTGGTCGAACTGGTGCATTACGATTTTGCCGATCAGGCCGCCGAGGCAGGCATTCCGGTAACGGCCGGGGCCTTTGGCATTGATGACATTGAACGTCATACTCGTGATGGGCAAATGGCCCTTGTGCTGATTAGTCAGTATCGCATCTATGGCGATAAAATTCCGCATTGGGTGGTGGTGTCGGGCTTTGACGACCGGTTCGTTTACGTTACCGATCCTGATATTGGCGAGGATGATGAGCCTTATAATGGCAGCGATTGTGTCTCGGTGCCGATCCTGCGCCACGAATTTGATTTGATGGCGCGCTATGGCCGCTCAAAACTTCAGGCCGCTGTCTTTATTGCCAAAGCATAAATAAAAGCCGGTCGTTCTGTTTGATCAGAAGGACCGGCTTTTTTGGTTAAATCGTCCAGGGTTGTGCGATTTGGCTTAATAAATGGGCGATGATGCGGCGATATAAATCCATGCCGATCACGGCATCCTCGACACCGCCATCAATGCTGGGATTGTCATTTACCTCAATCACCATCGGGCCATAGGGCGTTTCTTTCACATCAACACCATAAAGCCCGTTGCCCATCAAACGTGCAGCAGCAAGGGCTGTTTCGACAATGTCGGTCGGCGCATTTTCGACCGGGACAGTTTCAAAGCCGCCTTCTTCGTAATTTTTGCCGTCATCTTCATGTTTGACGATTTGCCAGTGCCCCGGCGCCATGAAATAGCGGCTGGCATAAAGCGTTTCCCCGCCGAGCACGCCAATCCGCCAGTCAAAGGTGGTTTCGACATATTCCTGGATCACCAGCAATTCCGAATTTTTAAACATTTCGCCCGCCACCTGTTGCAGATGTTCAGGCGAGGTAACCTTGCGCACGCCGCGCGAAAAACAGCCGTCAGGTACCTTTAATACGCTGGGGAAATTGAACTGCTTGCCAATTTCATCGATCCGCCGTTTGTCAAAAATCGCACTGCGCGGGGCCGGGATACGATGGGTGCGCAGCAATTCCGCCAGGTAAACCTTGTTCGTGCAGCGCAAAATCGATTCCGGGTCGTCAATCACCGGGATGCCTTCTTTACGCGCCCGCTTGGCAAACCGATAGGTGTGATGGTCCAATGCGGTTGTTTCGCGAATAAGCAGCGCATCAAATTCCGACAGGTGATGAAAATCCTTTGCTGTAATCAGTTCTGCCCGCGCGCCAAGGTCGCTTGCAGCCTGAATAAAATTTGCCAGGGCGTCGCTGTCGGATGGTGGCAACGTTTCGTCAGGATCATACAAAATGGCAACCAGCGCGGTGGGGGCCCGGCCACTGGAAGGTTTGCGCACGCGCCCGCGCAAATAGGCATTAAGGGCCGCCTCAAAGGCGGGCATTTCGCTGGCGTCAATATGTTGCAGCGACGGGGCCTCTATCTCGCGCAGCAGTTTTTTGTCGCCGCTGTTTAAATGCAGCCGCAGGATCGGGCAGCGGAATTGGTCAAAGGTGCGCTGGGCCAAATCGCGAAACCGCTTGTCGGTTGTGCGGCCAAAATAAACGTCAATATGGTCGGGGCGCTCATTGCCTGGTTTGGCAAGGGCGTCGGCAATCATCGGGCCGATTTGGGCGCGCGCGGTTTTTTGCAGGCGTTTCCAGTTCAAATCCAGCAAAACGTCCGCTTCGGGGATCACCCTTTCGCTACGCGCTGCAGCCAGCAGGCTGCAATAATAGCCGCGCGATAAATATTCATAGGAATGGCACAAATTGATGACACGACGATTGCGAATGCCGTGGTTAAGGGCCAGGTAGTCTCGCACTTTCATCACACGCGCCCCGGCCACCTTGAACGGCAGGTCGCGAAGGTTATCAACCAGAATAAGCGGTGCGCCCGTTGACATGGCGGGGGAAAGCTGGGTTGGCGCATCAAACAGGTGCCGTTCCATGCGTTTGCCATCGCAGCCGTCTTCGTAATAATCAGGCAGGGCCTTAATATCGACATAACCATGCCGTTCGTAAATTGCCCGGGCGGAATGGTTGTCATCGCGGACCTCAAGGCGCATTTTGTCGCACCCGGCCTCAATTGCAACGCTTTCCAGCCCGGCAAGCAACTGGGTGCCCAGCCCTTTGCCCTGCCAGTCATTATCAATCGCCAGCGAATAAATGCGTGCCGTGCTGCTACCCGCGCGCAGCAACAACATGCCATAGCCAACAACGCCGGATTCTCCGGCATCGGCAACCAGGACCCGGGCGGTGGGTTGGCGCAAAAACCGTAAAAAGGTCTCGCGTTTCATTCGGTCGGATGTAAAAACGGCCTCTTCAATGGCACAAAGGCCGTCAATATCGGCTTTTCGCGCAGTGCGAACAACAATCGGCGTGGTCTGGAAATGTGGCATAAATGTAACCTTTAAGGCCGATACAGTGGTAATTTTTTCGCGGGAAAAAGCCGCAAAATTTTTATTGTTTGATAGTGCCGTTCATTTGCATGAAGGTCACGTATAATAATGCCGAATTTACGGTCATGCGGTTGCCATTTTTATATGGCATACATGGTAAATTGGCATTGAATTGCCATGCCGGAAAAAACGTTTCGTGAAACATTTGCTCGCGGGCAGCGTATAATATTCCGAAAGACAATTTCGGACACAGGCACAAAAAGGGACTTGGGTGTTTCCAGGAAAAACGTATCCGCCGTCAGGGGGATTGAAAAAACGGTTGATGATGATGTCGGTCTTTGTCGGGGCGTCGATGGTGTCAGCCTGCTCATTTACCGACAAATTACCCTTTGGTGATGGCGCAAACTCCGAGGCAACGCAGGATGTTGGCCGTTCCATCCCCTATTCGGTCACGTTTCAGGGCCTGGACCCGCAGGAAGAACGCCTGTTGGCAACCCTTCGCGAAAACAGCACAGCCATTCGCCTAAAAGACCGGCCAACGCCGACAAAGGCGGGGTTGGAACGGCGTGCGGATGACGATGTTGAACGGTTTACCCGGGTTTTGCGGTCTTTTGGCTTTTATGATGCCATTGTGAATTATGACATTCGCGACGCTGACACACAGCCTGCCAACGGCGAGAGTGAAATTGCGTCTGACGATATTGAAAATGCCGATGTGGCAGACGCGCCGGAAAGTGACGATGATAATGCCGAGCCTGCGGTAAAAAAAGAAACAGCAAATTCCAAAGAGACGGATGCACCCCGTCCGCTTGTATTGCAATACCGGATCGAGACGGGAACCCCTTATCTTTTATCCGATGTCGAATTGAAAATTGTCCATCCCGATGGCACGTCCGAAACCCGTTCGATGACAGATGCGGAATTGAAAACCGCCAACCTGTCGATCGGGATGCGGGCCGAGGCAGAGCCGATTATTCTTGCGGAACAAAGTGTGCTCGATGTGTTTCGCAACGAGGGGTATCCGTTGGTAAAGGCGGGTAAAAAACGGGTATTGGCCGATACGGCAGAAAAAACCATTCGCGTCATCTACGAAGTTACCACTGGCAAAAAGGCGACCTTCGGCAAAATCAATGTCGTGGGAGCAGGGGATGTCGATGCCGATTTTATCCGGGGTTATCATGCCTGGGATTCAGGCGATGTTTATTCGCCCGAAAAAGTCACCGAAACGCGGCGCGACCTGGCGCAATCCAATCTGTTTAATTCCGTGATTGTCAAACCGGTTGGGCCGGTGGGCGACAATGGCGAAATCCCCATCGAAATGCGCGTGCAGGAACGTGATCATCGCACCATCGGTGGCGGTTTGGATTATTCAACCGCCGACGGCCCCGGCGCCAATGCCTTTTGGGAACATCGCAACCTGTTTGGCAAAGGTGAGAAGCTGCGTTTGAAGCTCGAAGGGTCCGGGTTGAAACAGGGCGCATCGGCCAGTTTCCGCAAGCCGCAATTTTTACGGCGCAAACAGGCGCTGGTTGCCGAAGGCGAAGCCACCAGTTACACCACCGATGCCTATGACGGTAATCTGGCAAATGCCTTTACCGGCATTGAACGCCGGTTCTGGAAAAACTGGTCGGCCACCTATGGCGTCACGGCGGAATATTCAGACCTGACAGGTGCCGATTCCCCCAACGAGGAATTTTATCTGGGTGGTTTGCGGGGCATTTTGCGCCACGACAATACCGATAATCCGCTGGACCCGACAAAAGGCGACCGGCTGGAACTATCTGTATCGCCTTATATCAGCCTTGCCGGGGCCAATACTCAGTTTACCTCGGTCTCGCTTGATGGCTCGCAATATTATGCCTTTGATGAAAAGGGGCACTATATTTTGGCCGGCCGGGGCCGTATTGGCAGTATTTTTGGCGATGAACGGTCTTCCTTGCCGTCAAACAAACGGTTTTATTCCGGTGGTGGTGGTTCCGTGCGCGGGTATGAATATCAAACCGTGGGCCCGCTCAATAAAGATGGCGATCCGATCGGCGGGCGTTCGGTGCTTGAAGCCGGGCTGGAATTTCGTGCCCGCATCACAGACAGCATTGGCCTTGTGCCCTTTGTGGAAGGCGGCAACGTTTATGAAACCGTCACGCCCAAGGATTTTGACCTGATGTGGTCAACCGGCCTTGGTTTGCGCTATTACACCGCGATTGGCCCGGTTCGGTTTGATTTTGCGGTACCGTTGGATAAACGCGATAATATTGATGATGACTACCAGATCTATCTTAGCCTGGGTCAGGCGTTTTAATGGCTGAAAAACATACGACCGATAAAACAGCCAAACAGGTTAAACCCCTGCGAAAAGGGGGTGCCGTGCGGTGGTTAAAGCGCGGTGTACTGGGTTTTGTTGCCCTGCTTGTTGTGCTGTCATTGCTGGTTTTTATTGCCGGGACCGGCCCGGTATTGCGGTCCTTGACCCCCTGGATCAATCGCACGGTTTCCGAAGCAATCAATGGTCAGTTTGTCCTTGGTCGGGTTGAGGGCAGTTTGTGGAATAGCCTGTCGGTTTCATCGCTTAACCTGGATATGCCCGATACCGGGTTGAAAGTTGACGGCGATGATCTGGTACTGGCCTGGTCGCCATTGGCGCTGCTGGGGGCGAAAGTTGATATCGACCGCATTGGCGCATCCGCGCTGAACGTAACCTTGCCGAATGCGTCATCCTCCAGCGCTGACGAGGATCAAACTGATGAGAGTGGCAGTTTTACCCTGCCACTGGCCTTCGCGCTTGAAACCCTTGATGTGCCAAAAATCCGTATTACCAATCCGGCGGATGGACGGGTCTTTTCCTATCAGCTTTCGGGTCATGCCCGTGCCAGCCAAAACCTTTCGGCGGTTTTGGCGCTGAATTTGCAGCCGCTGGATGGCGGGGTGGACTATATTCGTGCGAACCTTGATTTTGATGCCGAAGGACAAAAACTAAACGCCGATATTGAAGGCCACTTGGACCACAAGGGGCTCGGCATGGCGTTGGCCGGTCTGACCGAGGCCGAGGCCCCGGATGTCACCCTGTCGCTAAAGGGCAGTGGCCCTGCCAATGACTGGAACGGCGATTTGCAATTTGCGGCAACCAACCTTGCCCGTGTCAATGGCACGGTTACAGTACAAATGGGCGATGAAAAGCATATTGGCTTTGGCCTTGATGTGATGGCGCAAAGCCTGGGGGATTTGGCAAATTCCCTGCCACCTGCCTTGCGTGGCGCGGTCGCCCTTAAAACCGATGGTGTTTTCGATGGCAAAAACAGCCTGCTTGATATTACTGCGTTAAATGTCAGTAAGGATCAGCTTTTAACCGCCAGTGGAACGGCCAAAATCAATTTTGCCGATAACAGCATGGATGCCAACCTGTCATCGGATATTGACGGGGCGGCAAGTGCGTTGCTGGACAATGCCGTTCGTTGGCAGAAGCTAAGCCTGCATGCTCAAGCCAAGGGTGATTTGGCACTGCCCACGATTAATGCCGATATTTCCGCATCCGGCATTGAAACCCCCGTCTCGACAATTGGCACATTGACTGCAACAGCCAATCTGGTTCCCGATGGTGATGATTTTGCCCTGAGAACCGATATTCACACCCGTGATCATCAATTCAACGATGCCGCCCTTGGCGACATGGCCGGGAAGACACAGGATATTTCGCTAGCCGCGGATGCGACCGGTGATTTCAGTGAGATCGCTGTTAAAGACCTGAAGCTTCAAACCCCGAAAATAAATGCCCGGGCCACGGCTATGCTTGATGATACCGGGGCCGTGAAGGATGCCAATCTGATAGCGGATGTTTCTGATCTTTCAGCATTTGCCGCCATTTCCGGCATGGATTTAACTGGTCAGGGACGTGTCGATATTTCAGGTCTTCGCTGGAATGCAGCGCAGGGTGGGCAGGCCAAAATCAATATCACCACCCAACAGGCAGGCTTTGGTATTTCAGAACTGGACCATGTGGTTGGCAGCAGTCCGGTAATAAAGGCTGATTTGGCCATTAGCCCGGCAATGGATCTCTCGGTGGATGTGAATACGATCCAGGCGGCAAATATTGCGGGGGCGGGTAAGGTCAATATCACCGATGATTTTAATACATTGTCGGTCACTGCAGATCTGGGGCTCAAGGCCGGGATCATACCGCCCTCAATCCCGGTTTCGTTAAAGGGCAAGGATGCAAAGCTGACTGTTGCCCTGAATGGTCCGCTGGCAGAGCCCGAAGGCAAAATCACCCTTGCAGCACCTATTGTTGAAACGTCGGACCAGGTGTTTTCGGACGTCAAACTGGCGACCAATATGGCGTGGCAACCCGTCAAGGGCGATGGCGGCAAAACCTTGCAATTGCGCAATCGCGGCGGGTTTTCATGGCAAAATGCGCCTTATAAAATTAATGCCGACCTTGCCTTGCCATCAGATGGATTAGCGGTTTCAAACATTGCCCTGATCGGGGATCATATTGATCTGACCGGTGATCTTGCCATGCCGGACTACGCTGTGCCGTTGCGGGGGAAGATCACGCTCAATAAGCTTGATGCGGTGATGACACAGGCCTTTAGTGTACCGCTTGCCAATGGTCGGATCACGGCGGATGTGACCCTTTCGCCCAAAAATGCTGCGCAGCATGTTACGCTAAGCGCGAAGGCAAAAGGGCTTAGGATGGTTGGCCCTGACGGGATTGAAACCGCCCGGCTGGAAGATGTGCGCCTTGATGGCAGTATTGATAATGCCTTTGCCGATCCAGACCTGAACCTGACCCTGGAAGGGCGCGATATTGGCAGTAATGCCGGGCGCATTGAAACCCTGAAGGCAACATTGGCAGGTGTTTTGAAAAAACTGGGTGTCGGTGTGAAAGCCCGGGCAATGGTGCAAAATCGCATTCCGGTGAAACTGGATACGCAGGCGGAAATTGCCCTTGCCAACGACATTCACATAACAGCCAATAAGCTTGATGCCGATGTTGGTACACAGCATATATCCCTGCGTGCTCCGCTGGAATTTCGTCTTGGTGCGAATGGCAGCATGGTGTCCAATGCCGATGTTGCAATTGGCAATGGTGCGCTTAGGGCAAAGCTTGATCTGGTACCGGGGAAAAGTTTTGTTGCCACGGCAGATGTTGCAGATATTGCCCTGGGCCCCTGGGGGGCGATGTTTGATGTTTCCGGGCTGGATGGCAAGCTGACCTTAAAGGCCACTGCCGAAGAAACCCCAAAAAAACCGGCGACAGCCCGTATCGATGGGACAATCAGCAATATTAGTGTTGCTGCGGCGTCGCAGTTGCCGCCACTGACATTGGAATTAAAGGCGGATTTGCAGGAGGGCGCTGTGAATGCCGGTCTTGAAATGGGGCGTCCTGATTTGAAGGTCCTGACCGCTAGGGGCACGGTGCCGGTTGATGTGTCGTTCCTGAAATCCCGGTTTGCGGCACGCGAGAATGAACCGATTTCAGCACAGGCCAAAATTGATGGCGATATCGGGCAGTTTTGGCCCTATGTGCCGTTGCCGGATCATTCGCTGTCGGGCAATTTAAAGCTTGATGCCAGTGTCGAAGGAACGCTTGCCAAGCCGCTGTGGCAGGGGACCGTTGCAATGCGCGATGGCCGTTATGAACATTTGCAATATGGCACCCTGGTTCAGGACATTGTGCTGGATGGTGACTTTAACAATGATGGTTTTCAGTTAACCCGCCTGACCGCCGATGATGGCGGGCAGGGCACCCTGACCGGCAAGGCGGATGTCAAGCTGGGTGCCGGTGTGGATTACACGGCAAATATCACCATGCGCAACATGGCCGTCACCCGGATGGACGAGTTGCGAGTCTGGACCGATATTGACGTGGATGTCACCGGCAATGAAAACAAGGCAGATATTGAAAGCACGGTCACATTGCGGCGTGGTGAAGTGGATTTAAGCGTTGCTTTGCCCGCATCGGTTCCCGAACTGAATGTGCAAAATCTGGCAAAAACGCCGGATGGGCAAAAGAAGAAAGACGCCCAAAAGAATGCGGGCGGTTTTGTTGCCACGTTGAATGCCAAGGTGGATGTGCCGGGCCGTTTATTTGTGCGCGGCAAGGGCCTGGATTCCGAATGGGGCGGGCATCTTGATATTACCGGCCGGGCGGATAACCCCAAAATTGTCGGCGAATTGCGGGCTTTGCGCGGCCAATTGGACCTGATTGGCAAAACCTTTGTCATCAAGGATTCCAAAATTACGTTTTCAGGGGCGCAACCGCCCGACCCGCTTTTGAATATTGCCGGTGTCTATACAACCGATGACCTGACCGTGACGGCCTCTTTGTCCGGCCCGGCAACAGATCCGCAACTCAGCCTGAGTTCGCAGCCGGCCCTGCCACAGGACGAAATTTTGTCGCAGGTCCTGTTTGGCAAGTCGCAAGGCAGCCTCAGCGCGGTCGAGGCCGTGCAGCTTGCCAATGCGGCCGCGCAATTGTCGGGCAGTGGCGGGGGACTTGATGTGATTGGGACTATTCGTAACTTTATCGGTGCGGATGTGCTTCGTGTTGATGGCGGCGAAAACGGGCCGACGGTTAAGGCGGGGAAATATCTGACCGATGATATTTATGTCGGCACCAAACAGGGGACTACCCCCGGATCAAGCGGTGTCGAGGTGGAAATAGAACTCACCCCGCATATCAAGATTACCAGTGAAACCAGCGAAATAGACAGCAAGGCCGGTATTCAGTTCAAACTGGATTATTAAGGCGTTTTGCCTGATTAAAAAAAAGCCCCGTTACCTGACGTTGGTAGCGGGGCCTTACGCTTTTGGGGCTGATCTTTTTTACAGCGTAATGCCGTCAATCGAAACAAGAGCACCCCGCGCGCCAATCACACAGGCGGCAACCTTTTGTGCAACCGCAATCGAACCTTCAATATCAAGGCCCTGCTGGCGGGCGGCAAGGTAGCTGCCGTTAAAGGAATCGCCAGCCGATGTGGTGTCGATAACGCGCTCTACCTTTGGCGGGATCACTGTGCCGGTTTCACCGTTTTTCGTCAGATAGGTCGAGGGCATTGCCCCGTTTTTGACAATCACTTCGCCTGCACCGGCATCAAGCCAGCGTTTGGCACAGTCAATCGGATTGGCATCGCCAAACAGGGTGGCTTCATCGTCAAATGTCGGCATCAGAATATCGCTGAGGGATGCCATGTGGGCATAAGCTGCCTTGGCCGTTTCGGTATCGGGCCACAGGCGCGGGCGGTGGTTGCTGTCAAAACAGATGCGTGCGCCGTTCTTGCGAAGGATTGATAGCATGGCAAACAGCTTTTCGCGGTCTTCCTGGCTTAGAATGGCAAGCGAAATGCCGGAAAGATAAACCATGCTGTAACCCGCGAGGTTGGCGGCCAGTGTTTGATCATAACCGTCTTTCAGCAATTGCCGTGCGGCAGCATTTTGCCGCCAGTAGCTAAAGCTGCGTTCGCCGCTGGCATCTGTCTGGATGGCATAAAGACCGGGCAAAGCCCCATCAATTTGCCGAACCAGGCTGGCATCCAGGCCATCATGTTTCCAGGCATCCATCATGGCGATGCTGTATGGGTCGTTTCCCAGGGCCGTGACATAGGAAATGGCGTCATCAGCCAGGGCGCTGGCAGTTTCGCCCGGCACGGATTTGCCCTGTTGCGCAATCAGCTTGGTGGCGCGGGCCATATAGACGGCGGCATTCAGGGTATCACCGGCATAAGACAGTTTCGCAGGGCCAAAAACGGATGCCGCCCCGTCACCATCACGGGCGGTTGAGGCCGAAATCTCGATCATACATTCACCAATGAAGGCGGTTTTGGTCATGGCAGCAATCCTGTTTGCGGTTTATTCCCGGAATCAAGGCCGGTTTTCATCTTGTCGATGCGCAACTTGACGTGAAGTTTACAATCCGTCAATCGCCGATCGGCAAAGGTCCGTTCGCTGGCAGGAGTGTGATCAGTGACGAACGGATACGCCGCAATTTTTCTTTGCTGCGCGCCGGGTTGCGCCGGGCGACCGCTGTTGCCAGCACATCTATCGTCGCCATAAAGACATGGCGGGTCGCGGTTGGCTTATAGATGTCGGGGCTTTCAGGCAGGTTCAGGCCGATGACGATGTCGCT
The DNA here is from genome assembly GCF_001907695.1 of Thalassospira sp. TSL5-1. Lineage (NCBI taxonomy): Bacteria > Pseudomonadati > Pseudomonadota > Alphaproteobacteria > Rhodospirillales > Thalassospiraceae > Thalassospira > Thalassospira sp. TSL5-1. Next base: position 1,961,148 of record NZ_KV880637.1, on the reverse strand, counting down.
TTCGGCGGCAAGCAGGCTTTCGGGTTTGGTCAGGGAAATGACCTTGGCACCATATTGCCGGGCAATGGCGGCACTATGTATCAGCTCTGCCGGGCGGCCACTGGTGGATATGGCAACAATAACATCGTTTTCGCCCAGGGTGGAGGCCAGCATACGCTGCAAATAACCATCATTTTGCGATTGGGCCGGAATGCCCAAGCGGAAAAAACGGTTGGCCGCATCAAACGCGACCGTACTGGACCCGCCGCCAACCCCAAAAAACGCAATCTGACGGGCATTTGCCAGAATATCGGCGGCTTGATCGATTTTGGCATCGGAGAGCTGGTCTCGCAGTAGACGAAGACTGTCAATAATCGTGCCGATCACATGACTGCTGAGAACATCCGGGTCGGTAATATGGTCTTCAATCGGTTCGGGGGTCAGATATTGCATGCTGACAGCAAGGTTTTGCGCCAGCCTCATTTTAAAATCGCGAAACCCTTCGCATCCCAGGCTGCGACAAAACCGGATCACGGTGGGTTCGCTGACCCCGATATCGTTTGCCAGCTCGGATAATGCGATGGATGTAACCTCTTGCAGATGTTCGACAACATAATCGGCAACCTTCTGTTCGCGCGCGGGAAGGGTTCCCGGCGGGCGGTGAAGCTGGCTGATAATATCGGTCGCACTTTGCATCTGAAGGGTCCTGTTTCCAAGGTAACAGGGTGCCGGTAAGGGCACCCTGTTGATTGCTATCATTATTCCGGTTTGTAGGCGATAGCTTCAATTTCGATTTTGGCATCAACCATCAGCTTTGCCTGCACGGTTGAACGGGCCGGGCGTTCGCCGGGGAAAAACTCGGCATAAACGCGGTTAAAGGTCCAGAAATCGCGGGTATCGTCCAGCCATACCGTCATTTTGAAAACATCATCAAGCGTGCAACCTGCCAGGGCTAAGGCTGCCTTGACATTTTCCATCGTGCGTTTGGTCTGGCTTTCAATGCCGCCATATTCAATTTCGCCATTTTCCTTCATTGCGACCTGGCCGGAAATATAAACAAAATCACCGGCACGCACCGCAGGCGAAAACGGCAGTTTCTGGCCACCAGCACCACTACGTTCGTTCCCGAAATGTTTGATCGACATGGAAATCTCCTTGATTTGATTAAATGTTTCTCACGCAAAAAGTAGCTTAACTACTTTATGTGCCGCTTATCTTGGACAATTTTGCGTATTTTTCGTAAAAACGCCACAAAAATATGTAGACAAGCTACAAAAATCTGATCAATGTGTAGAAAAAATACAAACACTCAATCAGTGGAGAGAATAAATGGGTTTGCAGCGCGTCGAGGCATCGGCCCGCACACTCAGTAACGGTTTGAACTGGCTTGTCGAACGGGTCATTGCCGTTTTGATGCTGGCACTGGTGCTGGATGTCTGGCTGGGTGTGGTGGATCGTTATCTTGTTCACTGGCAATTAAACTGGCCCGAAGAACTGGCCCGTTATCTTATGATCTGGGCGGCATTGCTGGCTGTTTCGGCGGGCATTGCAAGGCGCGAACATATCGGCATTGGCCTTGTTGTTCTTAATTTCCCCATGCGTTTGCAGCGAACTGTTCTTTTTTCCGTCGATGTCATTGCGCTTGCTGCCTTTGTTTATCTGGCCTTTTACGGGTTTGATTTTGCGCTGGGCGGCATGAAACGCCATGCGATGATTTTTGGCATGACCCTGGCGCTGCCTTATGCCGCCGTGCCGGTTTCGGCCCTGTTGGCAGCCATTCAGCTTCTGCTGGTCGCATTGCGTGACCAGGGGCGTTACGTCCCGGTCGATTTGACGGAGGGCGCGGAATGATCGTCGCCATTATCTTTGTTGTTCTGATGGTTCTGGGGATGCCGATTGGTTTTGCCCTGGGCGTTGCCGGTGTTGTCGGCCTTTACGATATGGGCGGCGGCATGTTTTTGGTGCAGGGGCCCAGCAAGGTTTTTAACGGGCTTAATGTTTTTCCGTTTCTTGCCATGCCGTTTTTCATTCTGGCAGGCGAAATTATGAACCATATCGGCATTACCAGCCGTTTGGTGAAATTTGCCCAGTCGCTGGTGGGGCATTTTCGCGGCGGGCTTGCGCATACCAATATGCTGGCAAGCGTGTTTTTTGCCGGGTTGACCGGGGCCGCGACCGCCGATGCTGCTGCCTTTGGCAAAACGCTGGTTCCGGCAATGGTGGAACGTGGTTATCGCCGTGATTATGCCTGTGCGGTAACAGCGGCGGGGTCCATCATCGGGCCGACCATTCCGCCCTCGGGGCTGATGGTGGTGTATGGGTCGCTGATGGGGGTTTCCATTGGGGGTCTGTTTGCGGCTGGTATTTTGCCAGGCCTTATGATTTGCCTGATCTGCATGACGGTGATTGCCGTTTCCGCGCGCCGCAAAAACCTGCCCAAGGAAGAACGCCGCGCCAGCCTGCTTGAAATCTGGAAAATTTTTAAGTCCTCGATTTCGGCCCTGATTATGCCTCTGATTATTCTGGGGGGTATCCTGGGGGGTATTGTCACCCCGACCGAGGCAGCATCTGTTGCCGTGGCCTATGCCCTGTTTATTGGCGTGTTCGTTTACCGGGCGCTGACGGTAAAAGACTTCATCAATATGCTGATCCGTACCGCACGGGTCACGGGTGTCATTTTCATCATCATCGCCTTTGCCTCAATTCTGGGCTGGTGGCTGAGTTTCAATCGCATTCCACAGGAAATTGCCAGTGCGGTTCTGGGGGTATCAAGCAACCCTTACTGGGTGATCCTGATGATCATTGGCCTGTTGATGGCGATTGGCATGGTCATGGATATTAACGCCATTCTGATCATTCTGGCCCCGGTTTTGGTGCCGCTGACCCTGCAAATCGGGATGGATCCGATTCATGCAGGCATCATTTTTGTGCTGGCACTGAACATCTCGCTTATGACGCCACCTGTCGGGGCCTGTCTGTTTGTGCTGGCATCCGTGACGGGTGAAAAACTTGAAAAAATTGCTGTGCAGCTTTGGCCGTTTCTGATTGCTGAAATCGGGGTGCTGTTGCTGTTCGCTTTCTGGTCCGATCTGGCGCTGGTTGTGCCGCACATGCTTGGCTTCCGCTAGGCATCGGTCCTTGCCAGAACGACTTTTTATCCGCCCTTGCCCAGGGCGGATCACCCTGGGGACCGGGTGTTTGGGGCGCAAAATAAACCCAATCAGGAGAGGTATTATGAAAACACTAAAACGTTTCGGGGCTTTGATGGCTGCGACAGCGATGCTGGCCGGTACCGTTGGCACCGCCCATGCCGAAGCAAAGATTCTAAAATTCGCCCATGACAATAAACTGGACCCGTTTGAAAACCCGGCCCAGGCCTGCACGGCAGTTTTCGCCAATATCGTCGAGGCCGATACCAATGGCGCCATCAAGGTTGAAGTTTATCCGTCCAACCAGTTGGGGTCTGCGGCTGAACATGTGCAAATGGTGCGTGATGGTCTGATCCAGGCAACTTTGACGTCAACCGGGGCCATTGCATCCTATTATCCGCGTATCGATGTTTTGAACCTGCCATTCGCCTTTGACAGCAATGCCGCCACCTATAACGTGTATGATGGGCCGTTTGGCGTTGCCCTGGCAAAGGATATTGAGGCAACCCTGGGTGATGTCGAGGTTCTTGGTTTCCCCGATACCGGCGGGTTCTTTGCTGTAACCAACTCGCAACACGCAATTAAAAATCTGGCAGATTTCAAAGGCGTGCGTATTCGTACTATGTCTTTGCCATCTCATCAGAAAATCATGCAGGCATTGGGTGCCGAAGCCTACCCGATGGCGTGGGGCGAAGTTTATGCCGGTTTGCAAACCGGCGTGATTGACGGGCAGATGAACCCGGTCCCGACTGTGACCTTTGCCAAATTCAACGAAGTTCAGAAATATCTGACCCTGACCAATCATTTGTTCTCGCCTTACACCTTTATGCTGTCAAAAACCTTTTGGGATGGGCTGACACCGGATCAGCAGCGCATCGTTCGTTATGCCGCACAGTCCTGTGTTGTTGCCAGCCGGGGTGTGTCCCGCGTGATCGAGGCATCTGATCGTGGTCTGAAAGGCCTGATGGGCAAAATGGAAATTGATGCCCTGACGCCGGAAGAACGCGAACAGTTCAAGGAAGCGACCCAGCCGGTCATGGAAAAACACGTTCAGGAAACCCTGGGCGAAAAAGGTGTTGAACTGCTGGATCTGTTTAAAACCGAAGTCAACAAAGCCAACGCAAAACAGTATCTGACGGAATAAGTTTTCCGTCAGGCAGGGAGGGGGCTGTCTCCCGGCTTCCTCCCGCCACCCCTTATTCTGTTCATCGTTTTTCACATTTTTATTGAACAACTTACCCAATATAAAGATCAAGAAGGACACGGGTATGCGGATTTTTTGCGCCTCCATCGCAACCGAAACCAATACATTTTCGCCGCTTCGCACCGATATGGCCGATTTCCGCGAAAGTTTTTATGCCGCCCCCGGCGAACATCCTGAAACACCAACCCTATGCAGTGCCGTTTTCACCATTGCCCGCGCCCGCGCGAAGGCTGAGGGCTGGGAACTGGTTGAGGGAACGGCCACCTGGGCCGAACCGGGCGGGCTTGTAAACCGCGAAACCTATGAAACCCTGCGTGACGAAGTGCTGGCGCAATTACGTGCCGCCATGCCGGTCGATGGTGTGGTGCTGGGGTTGCACGGGGCAATGGTGGCGCAGGATTATCTTGATTGCGAAGGTGATTTGCTGCAATCGGTGCGTGATATTGTTGGCCCGGAGGTGGTGATTGGGGCCAGTTTTGACCCGCACAGTCATTTAAGTGCCAAGCGGTTTGACGCGGTTGATATTCTGGTCGCGTTCAAGGAATTCCCCCATACCGATTTTGTCACGGCAGGGGCGAGTACCGTTGATCTGGTGTTGCGCACCCTGCGCGGCGAGATTGCGCCGGTAAAGGCGGCCTTTGATTGCAAAATGATCGAGGTCCTGCCGACATCGCGTGAACCGATGCGATCCTTTGTTGACCGCATCAATGCGATGGAAGGCCGAAATGGCATTTTGTCGATTTCGGTTATTCACGGCTTCATGGCGGGTGACGTGCCGGACCTGGGTGCGAAGGTGGTTGTCATTACCGATAATGACAAGGGATTGGCAATGCGCCTGTCGCATGATTTGGGTATGGAACTTTTTGGTTTTCGCGGCACCACGCGGCCCGATTTCATTACCCCCGAACAGGCACTTGAAAAACTGTCTTGTTCATCGAGTTTTCCCGTCGTGATCGCCGATGTCTGGGATAATCCGGGCGGCGGGGTTCCCGGTGATTCCACCCTGTTGCTGCGCAAGGTAATGGAAGCCGGGCTAACGGATTATGCCTTTGGCACAATCTGGGACCCGATGGCGGTGCGGATCTGCTTTTCAGCCGGCGAAGGCGGGCAGCTTCCCTTGCGCTTTGGTGGCAAAACATCCTCGACCGGGGGCGCTCCGGTCGATGCGATGGTGACGGTTAAAAAACTGCGCCGTAATTCCTGGCAAAGCTTTGGCGACAGCATCGTGCCGCTGGGCGATTGTGCGCTGATTGAACTGCCTGATGGTGGCGAAGTCATTTTAAACAGCAACCGGGCACAAAGTTTCGATCCGGATCTTTTTGCCAATATGGGCGTTGATCCCAAAGCGAAAAAATATCTGTTTATCAAATCCACCAATCACTTTTACGATGCGTTTGCCAAAATCGCTGGCGAGATCATTTACGTCAATGTTCACGGACCTTATCCGTCTGATCCGAAAACCAACGGTTATAAACATCTGACCCGTGACATTTGGCCTATTGTCGATGATCCGTTTACTGCCGCATCATGATGAATCGAGCATAGAATGACCGAATTTGCCGAGCTTGAAACGCCCTGTGCCATCGTTGACCTGGATTGTGTCGAGCGTAATTTGCGCAATTATCAGGAATATTGCGACGAACACGGTATTGCGCTCCGCCCGCACATCAAGACCCACAAAATTCCTGATTTTGCCCTGCAGCAAATTGCCGTTGGGGCCAAGGGCATTACCTGCCAGAAAATCGGCGAGGCCGAGGTGATGGCCGATGCCGGTATTGATGATATTCTGATCACCTATAACATTCTGGGCGATCGTAAACTTGCCCGTCTGCGTGCGCTTGCCGACAGGATCGGTTTGCTGCGGGTTGTTGCCGATAATGATGTTGTTCTTCGGGGATTATCCGGCGCATTTGCCAGTGCGGAAAAACCGCTGGAGGTTTTGGTTGAATGTGATACCGGGGCAGGGCGCTGCGGGGTACAAACACCTGAGGATGCCGCCAAGCTTGCGGTTCTGATCAATGATTTGCCCGGCCTGAAATTTATGGGGTTGATGACTTATCCGCCCAATGGTGGTACCGCACGGGTCGAAGAATTTTTCCGGGCGGCAATGGCCGCGTGTGAAAAGGTAGGGCTGGAATGCCCGGTGCGCAGTTCGGGGGGAACGCCCGATATGTGGCAGGCGCATTTGGCCCCGGTGGTGACGGAATATCGCATTGGCACCTATATTTATAACGACAAATCGCTGATGGCGCGGGGCGTTTGCCAGGAAGAAGATTGTGCCTTGCATGTCTTGACGCAAGTCGTTTCCCTGCCGGCACCGGGACGCGCCATTATCGATGCGGGGTCAAAGGTCCTGACATCGGATTTGCTGGGGCTTGAGGGTTACGGCTATGTCGTTGGCCATCCCGATGTTTCCGTTAAGGGATTAAGCGAAGAACACGGCATTCTCAGTTTTGATCCGGCAACACAGCCCTTTGAAATTGGCCAGCGTATCCGCATCATTCCCAACCATGTCTGTGTGGTCAGCAATATGTTCGATTATGTGCAGCTTTGCCGGAATGATATTTTTGAAAATCCGGCCTTTGTTGCCGCCCGTGGCAAGGTTTTGTAACAGGCTTCATCTGTTTATCTGTTAATATGATAAAGGCGGCACCCGCGTATTTGGGGGTGCCGCCTTTGTTGTTTTGGGTCAGTCGTTATTGGGCAAATAGCCGATAAAGCCGGTAATGCGCCATTTGCCGTCCGCCCCTTTTTGGCAGTAATAATGCGTTTTCCATAACAGGCGGTCTTCGCTGCCATCCGCCTTTTTGATGTTGCCGTTAAAATGCTTGCGCGCCAGCGCACGGTCGCCATTGATTTCAATATGTTCCAGTTTGGTGGCGGCAAAAACCGCATCAAATAACCGTTCGGCATAGTCGGTGTTTTGGCTGGCGCGCGCCTGCGACAACCACGTATCGCGATAGGCCGACAGGTCGGGGAATGCCAGTGTCCAGTCATCCGGGTTGGCTGATGTGTGGGCGTCAATGCCGTAAAATCCATTGGCGGCAAAATCATTTTCCACCAATGACCAGTCCGCCAGGACAAAGGCCGTAATATCGCGCGGGACAAGCATGTCCCAAATGGCGTTGCGGTCGGCGTCCTTGGTCGGGAAGGGGCAAGTTTGATTGACGGTCATATTGAGTCCCTGTTTTTGGCAGTGGCACATTTTATGGTTGCACACTGTGTCACTTTTCGCGGGTGGATAACAGGAATACTGGCAAAAAATACGCAATTACACGTAGGTGAAATAAAAAAACTTTAAGCTTAAACAAACTGTGTGTTGCAACGGCGATCAAATTGGGGATCAATAGAAAGACGACAAAGAACAACCATAATAAACCATTCATAGTCAGGCTTCAGGGAGACATTTGAAATGTCACTAAAAGGCAAAAAGGCCGTATTGCTGGGGGCAGCCGCCGCGATGATGGGTAGCTGTATCGCAACATTCGGTGCGCAGGCGGCTGAACCGGTTAAAATCGGTTTGATTACAACCCTGTCTACTGGTGCGGGATATCTGGGAGATGACACGCGCAAGGGGTTTGAACTCGCGATATCTGAACAGGGCGGCAAGCTTGGGGGGGCCGATATTAACCTGATTGTCGAGGATGACGGTTTAAAACCCGAAACGGCACGTCAGATTGCCACCCGCATGATCGAGAGCGAACATGTTGATCTGATGACAGGTATTGTTTTCTCGAATGTGGCGATGGCCGTTGTGCCGAAAGTTGTGCGGGATGGCATCATTTATGTTTCCACCAATGCAGGTCCCAGTTTGCTGGCCGGTGCGAAATGTGACGCAAACTATTTTAACGCGGCCTATCAGAACGACAATATCCACGAAGCAATGGGCCAGTATGTTCAGGACCAGGGCTATAAAAAGGTCTATTTGCTGGCTCCGAACTATCCGGCGGGCAAAGACGCGATGTCTGGTTTCAAGCGGTTCTACAAGGGCGATATCGTGGACGAGGTCTATACCAAACTGGGCCAGACCGACTATGCCGCTGAAATTGCATCTTTGCGTGCGGCAAAGCCGGATGCGGTGTTTTTCTTTTATCCCGGTGGCATGGGTATCAACTTTATCAAGCAATATGCCCAGGCGGGTTTGAAAGACGAAATTCCGCTGTTTGGCCCGGCATTTTCAGCTGATGAACATATGGTCGATGCTGTAGGCGAGGCCGCAGAGGGGATGAAGAATTCATCGCTCTGGTCGCCTGATATGGATAATGAGGCGTCGAAAAAATTTGTCGCCAGCTATGTCGCCAAATATGGTGCCAAACCCAGCCAGTATTCGATGCAGGCCTATGATGCCGCTAATCTGATTGGTAGTGCCATTGCGGCCGTTGGCGGGGATATGTCGAAAAAGGATGAATTCCGCACGGCCTTGAAAAAGGCCGATTTTACCTCGGTTCGGGGTAATTTCAAATTTGGCAATAATAATCATCCGATCCAGGACTTTTATATCCGTGAGGTTGTTGCGGACCCGGATGGTGGCTTTACCAACAAACTGGTTGGCAAAGTGTTTTCCGATCATGTCGATGCCTACGCATCCGAGTGCAAAATGTAATTTTGCCTGGCGTAACCGGTGAATGGCTGGCTTTTGCCAGCCGTTCCACCACTTCTGCACCGGAAAACAGTTATGCTTTTATTCCTGGAGCAGCTTTTAAACGGGCTGCAATTTGGCGTAACCCTGCTTTTGATGGCATCGGGGCTGACCCTTATTTTTGGGATCATGAACCTGATCAATCTCGCGCATGGGTCGTTATTTATGGTGGGCGCCTATGTCGGGGCAACCGCCATTGCGCATGGGTCGGGCTTTTTTCTGGGTTTGCTGGCTGGTATTGCCGCTGCCGCCATAACCGGGATGGCAATGGAATTTGTCATTATGCGTCGCCTTTATCGCCGGGATCATCTGGACCAGGTATTGGCGACATTCGGTCTGATATTGTTTTTTAATGAAATGGTCAGCATTATTTGGGGTCGGCAGCCCGTTGCCATGAACACCCCTGATTTTCTGTCTGGCACGGTGGAGCTGATCCCCGGCGCACCTTATCCCGCCTTTCGCCTTGCTGTGATTGTGACGGGTATTGTTGTGACCGGGCTTTTGTATTTTCTGGTGATGAAAACCCGCATTGGCATGTGGATCCGTGCCGGGGCATCGAACCGGGAAATGATTGGTGCACTTGGGGTGAATATTTCACTGCTTTATACGGTGTTGTTTGGTTTTGGCGCGGCCCTTGCCGGTTTGGCTGGCGTCATGGCGGCACCTTTTAGTGCCGTTCAGTCCGGTATGGGCGAAAATATCCTTATTCTGACATTTGTGGTCATTGTGATTGGCGGTATTGGCTCCATTCGCGGTGCGGTTGCCGGGGCATTGTTGATTGGCCTGACCGATACACTGGGCCGGGTTTACATCCCCGATTTGATGCGCCTGTGGTTGCCGCCATCCGTTGCGGACGGGGCAGGGGCGTCGCTTGCATCGATGATGATTTATATTTTGATGGCCGTTGTTCTGGCCTTCCGACCACGGGGGTTGTTCCAGACACATGGTTAAGAATTTTTCACGTAAAAGCTGGGTAACATTGGCGATTTTCGGGCTGCTGGCGCTGGTGCCACCCATTGCCCATGCCTTTGATAATTCCTTTTTGATCACGATGTTCAATCGCGCGCTGATTTATGCTGTGGCGGCTGTCGGGCTGGATTTGATCATTGGCTTTGGTGGCATGGTCAGTTTTGGGCATGCGGCATTTTTTGGCATTGGCGCCTATACAGCGGGTATTTTGGGCACCCACGCCTTTGATGGCAGCGATTTTATTTTTGGCTGGACAGGCAGTAATGCAGCCCTGGTGGTCTGGCCGCTTGCCATGCTGGTGGCGGCCTTTTTTGGGGCAATTATCGGGCTGATCAGCCTGCGCACATCGGGTGTTTATTTCATTATGATCACCCTGGCCTTTGCGCAATTGTTTTATTTTTTCTTCGTCTCGCTGTCGCAATATGGTGGGGAGGACGGGCTGTCGTTATGGGATCGCAATACCCTTCCCGGTTTGGACCTTTATGACCGCAATACGTTCTATTATCTGTGTTTTACCATTTTGCTGGCAGTGTGGTTTTTCCTGTCCCGGCTGGTGGCGTCGCGTTTTGGGCGCGTCATTGTTGGCTGCAAGCAAAATGAACGGCGGATGCGGGCGCTTGGCTATGACCCGCTGCTTTATAAGCTGGTGGCTTTTTGCATTTCTGCCGCCATTGGCGGCCTTGCGGGCGCGCTGATTGCCAATCATTCCGAATTTGTCAGCCCTGGTCTTTTGCACTGGTCACGGTCCGGCGAATTGATGGTGATTGTGATCCTGGGCGGGATGGGAACTCTTGTCGGGCCGGTTTACGGGGCGCTGGCCCTGTTTCTGTTGGAAGAAAGCCTGGTATCCTTTACCGAACACTGGCAGGTGATTTTGGGGCCGATCCTGATTTTGGTTGTGGTGTTTTTCCGGGGCGGGATTGCCGGTTTCCTGACCGGCAATGGCAAGGCATCCATAAAATCCGGGGATGATCATGGTTGAACAACGCACCATCGGCCCGGTATTCGAGGCCAAAAACCTGTTTAAAAGCTATGGCGGTTTGCGGGCGACCGATAACCTCTCGCTGCAATTGGAAACGGGTAAAATTCATGCCCTGATCGGCCCGAATGGGGCAGGGAAAACCACGGCCCTGTCGCAATTGTCGGGCGAATTGCACCCCGATGAAGGTCAGGTTTGGTTTTGCGGGCAGGACATTACCCGTTATTCCATGCCCAAGCGGGCGCGAATGGGGGTCGCGCGGTCGTTTCAGATCACCGCGATTTTTGATGATTTTACCGTTGCTGAAAATGTCGCCGTTGCCGTGCAATCGCGTGCCGGGCATCATTTTTCATTTTGGCGGGCCGTTGGCCGGGATAAAGGCATCAATCACCGTGCCACTGAATTATTAACCCTGGTTGGTTTGGCCGGGTTTGCGAACCGGCGTGCTGCCGATTTGGCCCACGGGCAAAAACGCCAGCTTGAAATTGCAATGGCCCTGGCACTTGAACCCAAGGTCTTGCTGCTAGACGAACCAATGGCGGGCATGGGCCCCACCGAAAGTACCCAATTGGCCGAATTGCTGGAACGGCTTAAACAGGATTTTGCCATTCTGCTGGTTGAGCATGACATGAATATCGTTTTTCGCCTGGCTGATGTGATTTCGGTTTTGGTGAATGGTGCGGTGATTGCATCGGGCACTGTCGATGAAATCCGTGACAATGCAGATGTGCAAAAGGCTTATCTGGCGGAGGGATACTGATGCTGGAGTTGCAAAATGTCGAAACCAGTTATGGCAGCAGCCAGGTTTTGTTTGGTGTAAATTTACAAATTAACGCAGGTGAAATTGTCAGCCTTCTGGGCCGGAACGGCATGGGAAAAACCACCACGGTTCGTTCCATCATGGGGTTAACTCCGCCACGTTCTGGCACCATCCTTTTTAACGGCAGCGACATTTCGCGTCATAAATCCTTTCGTATTGCCCGCGCCGGGATCGGTCTGGTGCCCGAAGGACGGCAGATTTTCCCCAATCTGTCGGTTCGCGAAAATCTGGTGGCAACGGCACGCGGCCAGGGCTGGGACCTGGCGCAGATTTACGACTTGTTTCCGCGTCTGGCCGAACGTCAGAACAATATGGGCAATCAGCTTTCGGGCGGTGAACAGCAAATGCTGGCGATTGGTCGGGCGCTGTTGACCAATCCTGACTTGTTGATTTTCGATGAAGCAAGCGAGGGGCTGGCTCCGGTTATTCGGACCGATATTTGGGCCTGCATTCGCAAATTGCGTGACATGCGCCAGACGGTATTGATCATTGATGGCAATCTGGATGCGTTGATGGCGGTGTGCGACAGGCATTATGTTCTGGAAAAAGGACGCATTGTCTGGAATGGTTCTTCGGAAGAATTTGCAAATACGCCGGAAATAAAGAAAAATCATTTGGGTATTTGACATATTTGACGATAGGCACAGCAAAACAGGAAAAATACATATGGGGTGGGGTGGTTTTACAGCAGCAGAGGTCGAATGGCAGTATAACCCGCGCGAAACCGTGCCGGATTTTGCTGATCATTTTTCCCGCTTTGTTGCACAATCGGAAAAAACCCGTGCAGACTTGCATCATCTTGCCGATGTGCGGTTTGGCCCCGGCCCCAAAGAGACGATGGATGTTTTCCCGGCGGCTGACCCAAAATCTCCGATCCATGTGTTTTTTCATGGGGGTTACTGGCGCAGCCAGGACAAGCGCGACTATGCCTTTATTGCGCGTGACATGGTGGCAGACGGTTTTACAGTTGTTTTGGCCAATTATGATTTGTGCCCCGATGTTACCGTGGCCGAGATTACGCAACAGGCGATCCGGTGCATTGCCTATATTTACGACCATATCGATGATTTTAATGGCGATCGTGATCGGTTAAGCATTTCCGGCCATTCCGCTGGCGGGCAGATTGTCGCCCGGCTGGCCGCCCATGACTGGCATGGAGAAATTGGCGATGCGAGCCCGTTTAACGCCGTTATTCCGGTGTCAGGCGTGTTTGATCTGGCTCCGTTACGCTTTACCAGTATCAATAATGATATTCATCTGACCGAAGAAAGTGCTGCTGATAACTCGCCAATGCTTGATGCGGTGCCGGTGGGGCCGAATATGATGCTGGTGGTGGGCGCACTGGAAACACCTGAATTTTTGCGACAAAGTCAGGCCTATGCTGCCTATTGCAGCAAAAGTGGATCGAATGTTCCGGTTCGTCAGGCATGGGGGGCGAACCATTTTACCGTCCTGGAGGAGCTTTATACCCTCAGCGGTGCGCTTTATGGAAATCTAAAGCGTATTATAAGCTAAATCGCGTAAAACCAGCATGATACAGGCGTTGTGCCCAGGTAAAACAGTGGTTTGTTACGGTGACGATGCCCGGTCAACATGATAGGGTTATTGTGCGTTACCAATTGAATAATCACAAATTTTACAGGTAGGCCCCATGCGTTTTGTCACCGCCGAAGATATTGATCGTTCTGTTCCCCCGCGCGACATGGTTGAGGCCCTGCGCACCTGGTTTGCAAAGGGCTGCGAGACACCCTTGCGCAGTCATTTTAACATGGAACGTTCCAGCGAGGATGATGCCACCCTGCTTGTGATGCCGTCCTGGGAAAAAGACGGTGCAGCGGGCGTAAAGGTGGCTGCCGTCGTGCCGGGCAATGCGCAGCGTAATCTTCCGGCGGTATCTGGCATTTACATTTTGCTTGATGGTGTCACGGGGCAACCCAAAGCCGTGCTGGATGGTACACGTTTAACAACCCGCCGCACCGCTGCCGCATCGGCGCTGGCGGCCGATTATCTGGCCCGTTCGGATGCCAGCCATTTGGTGATGGTGGGTACGGGTGCGATGGCCCCCAACCTGATTGCGGCTCATGCAGCAGTCCGCCCGATCAAAAAAGTCACGATCTGGAATCGCCGCCCGGAAAAGGCGGTGACTTTGGCGCGTGAAGTTGAACTTTTGGGGTTTAAGGCCAGCGGGACGGATGATTTGGAGGCCGCCTGTGGTACGGCGGATATTATTTCCTGCGCCACGCTGAGCACGGAACCGCTGGTACGTGGGGCCTGGCTGCCTGCCGGGGTGCATGTTGATCTGGTTGGGGCGTTCAAGCCCACCATGCGCGAAACCGATGATGCGGTTATGCAGAAATGCCGCATCTATGTGGACAGCTTCGATGGTGCCTCGGCCGAAGGCGGGGATGTTGTGCAGGCAATTGCATCCGGGGCGATCAGCAAGGATGACATTAACGGGGATTTGTTTGATCTAACGTGCGGGAAAGTCAAAGGGCGCCAGTCGGATGATGAATGCACTGTTTTCAAATCCGTTGGTCACGCGCTGGAAGATTTTGCTGCTGCCGTAAGTGTTGTCGAGGCTCTGGATAAATGATCAGCTCCACTCTTTTCGGCCCGGATATGCTGATCAGCTATCGTGGCGATGTTCTGCCTGAATGGATCGATTTCAACGGTCATGTGAATGTCGGGTATTATATCGTGGCGTTTAATCTGGGCTCATTGGCATTTTTGGATGCTGTAGGGCTGGGCAGGACATATCCCGCCCGGCGCGGGGGATCGACCTTTGCGCTTGAAATGCACGCGACCTATGATCGGGAAATCCATCTGGGTGACAGGTTTGAACTTCATACCCGTGTGCTTGATTGCGATGCCAAACGCATTCACATGTATCATGAAATGCGCCATGCGGAGGAAGGCTGGCTTTCGGCCACCAACGAAATCATTACCATGCACATCAACATGGAAACCCGGCGTTCGGCCCCGTTCCCCGATGATATTTTTCAAACTTTGGATGGCATTCGCAAGGCGCAGGAACATTTGCCTGTGCCATCGGGGGTGGGGCGCAGGATAGGCATCCGGCGTAATTAGAATGCGCCATAGGCCGACGGTTGATGTTCCTTTGCCGGAACGTAAAGATTACAGGCCTCGCGGTTGTCATCAATATAGACTTGGCGTTCAAACACCATGCCCAAGCTTTCCAGCAGGCGAATGGAACGTTCATTTTCCGGTAACGTAAAACCGACAACTCGTTTTAAGCCAAGGTCTCTATAGGCATGACCTAATGTTGCCTGGGCGGCTTCGCGGGCAAAGCCCTTGCCCTGCCATTCGCGTAAAAAGGCAAAACCAATGTCTGGATCGGGCAGGTTTTCACGTTTTACAAGGCCACACAGGCCAATCGTTTCGCCGGTTTTGGCAAGGTCCACCATATAAAGGCCAAATCCGGTGCGTTCATAGGCGCTAATCAGCCGTTCATTAATATAAACCGCTGCTGCAGCCTGATCGCCAATGTTGCGATCCCCAACATATTCAAGCCAGTCTGGCTGATTAAGCAGTTCCAGAACAAAAGCTGCGTCATCATGTGTTGCTGCTCTTAGGACCAGCCGGGATGTTTTGATGGGCAGCATTGCAAGGCCATCCTTCTAGCGTAAAAAACATATAATAATTACCCGTTAAGCTGGTAATATATTATCAATTTGTCAAAATGTATTTGACCCACAGCAACGGAGAAAAACATGACAATTCGCGCGATAAAGCTGAGTTTTGAAGGTGCTATGGGTGCATCGCTTTCCGCGCGACTGGATTTGCCGGCTGGGCCTGTTCTGGCTTATGCCCTGTTTGCGCATTGTTTTACCTGCACCAAGGACCTGACGGCGACCCGCAAAATTTCCCAGGCGCTCAATGTGCAAGGTGTCGCTGTTTTACGGTTTGATTTTACCGGGCTTGGTGGTTCGGGGGGCGATTTTGGATCAACCAGTTTTACATCTAACCTGGAAGATTTACGCCGGGCTGCACAATATCTGCGTGACGAGTTTGAAGCCCCGAAATTGCTGATCGGTCATTCGCTGGGGGGGGCGGCGATGCTTGCAGTTGCCAAAGATATCCCCGAGGCGCAGGCTGTTGCCACCATTGCAGCCCCGGCAGATGTGGCGCATGTAACGGAAAATTTTGCCGCCAAGCTCGATGAAATCCGCAAGGCAGGGCAGGCGGAAGTTTCGCTGAGTGGGCGGCCCTTTACCATCAAAAAACAGTTCCTTGATGATCTTGCCGGGCATGACATCGAAAAGTCCGTTTCCCAGCTTCACAAGGCGTTGCTGGTGCTGCATGGTCCGCTGGATCAAACCGTCGGAATTGACAATGCAACGCGTATTTTTACCGCCGCCAAACATCCCAAAAGCTTTATTTCGCTTGATAAAGCGGACCATCTTTTACGTGCGTCCGAGGATGCGGCCTATGTCGCCGGTGTGATTGCCGCCTGGGCGAGACCTTATATCGTCAAAACGGATGCGGCAAAATCGTTGGTGGCTGCCGCCGGGGAAGGGCCTGATGGTGTTAAGGCGCGTGAAACCGGGCTGGGAAAATTTCAGACCATGCTGGTTTCGGGGCGTCATCGTTTCATTGCTGATGAACCAGAGGCCGTTGGCGGGTTGGATAGCGGGCCATCCCCCTATGATTTTTTGGCATCTGCCCTGGGGGCCTGTACATCCATGACGATCCGTATGTATGCTGATCGCAAGAAAATCCTGCTGGATGGCATTTCCGTGCAGGTATCACACCAGAAAATACATGCTGATGATTGCATTGATTGTAGCGAAAGTGCACGGGAACACGGTGCCAAAATTGACCGTTTTGAACGCATCATTACCCTGCATGGGGATTTTGATGATGACGTCCGCCAGCGTCTGATCGAAATCGCCAATAAATGCCCTGTTCACCAAACGCTGGAAGGACATTCCGTGATTGTTACGCGCGACGCACGCGATCAGCAGGAAGGCTAGGCACGTCTGTTCGTTCTTGATGCCGCAGGCTATGTGATCGCGTTATAAAAAAGCCAGACAGAGGGGCTCCTCTGCCTGGCAATAAATGACGTCATGTTAGTCTTTGGCGGCGGTAACGATGAATTCCACCTTGTAATCCGGCGTTGCCAGCTTGGCTTCGCCACAGGCGCGTGCCGGCGTATGACCCTGCGGAACCCAAGCATCCCAAACGGCATTCATTTCAGCGAAATCATTCATATCGGCCAGCCAGATAATGGTTTGAAGGATTTTTTCCTTGCTTGAACCACATTCGGCCAGCAGGGCATCAACCTGTTCCAGGCATTTTTTGGTCTGCTCGGTGACGGATGCGCCCGCTTCACCAACCTGGCCTGCCAGGTAAACCGTGTTGCCATGTACAACAGCCTGACTCATGCGATGGCCGGTATGAAAACGTTCAATGCTCATAAGATACTCCGTTTATAAGATGATAAGATTATAAGATTTAAGGTGTGGTTCAGGAACGCGGCAGTGTTCCGCACCAGTCAGCCACAAACAGGGCGAGAACTTCGGTCACTTGCATGAGCGAAGAAATCGACACCCGTTCATCAATGCCATGAATGCGTTCTGCCTTTGGTCCGTAACATGTGGCCGGGATATTGCCATAGATCTGGAAAAAACGGGCATCCGTTGTTGCCGTTGATGCGTAGTTTTTTATCGCATCCCCCGTTACTTCCTGATGCAAGCGGCCAATGGTTTGCATCATGGGATGGGTTTCATCCATGACGCATCCTTCGGCCTGAAAACCGCGATAGGTGATGTCAAAGGTGGCACCCTTGCAAGACGGATGATTCTGACGGGCCGATTGCGCAACGTCCTCGATGATCTTGCGGATTTTTGCCATATCCATACCGGGATAAAAGCCAATGCGAATATCGGCCTCGCATACTGGCGGCACGGTCGAGGCCCATTCCCCGCCTGATATTTTACCCAGGTTGAAATTTACCGGGTGATCATGGGCGGCATAAGCCGCGTGGCGATGGTCCGGCTGATTCCAAAGGTCTTCAACTTCCTTTAGCGTTTCAAAAAAGCCATAGGCAGCCTCGATGGCATTGCTGCCTGCCGACGTATCCAGCACATGGGCCGGGCTGCCGGTAACGGTTAGCTGAAACCACATAACCCCCAATTGCGCAGTCATCAGGGTTTGGTTAAATGGTTCGGGGATGATGGCGCAATCAGCACGGTATCCGGCGTGAAGGCAGGCCAGGGCGCCGTTACCGGTGCATTCTTCCTCGACCACGGATTGGAAGATCACCGGGGCGGCAGGCAGAAGGTTTGCATCACACAGGGCCTCGAAGGCATGGCAACTGGCAATAAGCCCCGCCTTCATATCGCCGGCACCCCTGCCATAGAGCCAATCGCCGATGACATGCGGGGTAAAAGGTGGTTGCTGCCAAAGTTCTGCCGGGCCGGTTGGCACTACATCAATATGGCCGTTCAGAATCAGGCTTTTGCCGGTTTGTTTTTGCGGCTGATACAGGCCAATAATATTTTCCCGGCCATCATAGTTTTCAATAACGGGCGGTGAAAAACCGGGCTTGTCGCGCAGTTTTTCAGTATCAATGGCGACTTTCTCAACAACCAGCCCCATCGACTGATATTTTTCCGCCATCCATTCCTGTGCGCCGTATTCGGTGCCCAAAAGGCTTGGATGGGCGACCAGATCGGCAAGGTCGCTCAAAATCTGATCGCGCCGGGCATGGACGGCTTTACGCAGGGCTGTTCGTGTGGCTGCTGCTGTTGTTGCCTTGCCGGTCATGATGCGGGTTCGGTTGTTTGTGCGGCAAGCCCCGGACGGGCAGGGGACAGGGCATCCTGTGTGATGCCCAGTTGCTTCATGCGTTCAGGAATGTCTTCACCGCAAATCATGCAGGCAGCAAATTCCCCCATTGCCGGGGCCGTTTGAATGCCGTAGCCCCCTTGCCCTGCCAGCCAGTAAAAGCCCTTTTTGTTGGTATCAAAACCCGATACCGGGTCGCCATCGGCAAAGAAACTGCGTAATCCAGCCCAGCTTTCACCGGGGCGGCCGACATTAAGATTGGTCATGGTCATAAGCCGGTCAATGGTAATCGCCACATCGAGTTCTTCGGGCTGGATGTCTTGCGGGGTGGTTGGTGTGGCATCTGCGGGGGAGACCAGCAATCGCCCGGCATCGGGTTTGAAATAAAGTCCTTCTTCGATGGTGGCCGTCATGGGCCATTTTTCGGCATTGATGCCAGCCGGAAGGTCCACCATCACTGCCGTGCGGCGTTTGGGGGTAATGCCAAGCGGGGCGACATTTGCCGCGCAGGCAACTTCATCAACCCAGGCACCGGCGGCATTGACAACAACCGGGGCTGTAAACTGATCGTTGCGGTGTGTGGTGACAACCCAGTTATCGCCGGTTTTTTCCATTTTGGCGACATGGGCGCGGGTGACAATTGTGCCATTCATCTTTTTGAACTGGCGAATAAAGCCCCAATGCAGGGCATGAACATCAATATCCATTGCGGCGGGTTCCAGTGCGCCGCCAATAAACTGCCGGGTATCAATAATCGGGATCAACTCACCGATTTGATCCGGTGTCAGGGCCTGAACATCCGCACCATTGGCACGACCTTCGGTTAGAAGTTCGTCCAGTTGCGTTTCTTCGCCGGGCATTGCCATAATCAGCATGCCACGCGGGGTCAGAATGGGGTGGTCGGTGAAACCTTCGGGCGGGGTCAGGAAAAAGGACCGGCTGGCGGTTGACATTTTGCGAATGATCTTCGGGCCATAGGTTTCGCTGTAGAGTGCGGCTGAACGCCCGGTGCAGTGATAGCCCGGTTGGTCCTCGCGTTCCAGCACGATGACTTTTTTGCCTTTTTGCGCCAGAAAATAGGCGGCAGACATCCCGGCAATACCGCCCCCGATGATAATGATGTCGGCTGAAGTCATGATCGTGCCTCCGCAAAACTTCCAAGGAACTGAACAAGGTTGTCACCCAGAGACGGGCTGACATATCCACCTTCCTGAACTATCACGGTGGGCAGGCCGATCAAGCTGATTTTACGGGCGATTTTGCCAAAACCGTCGGTCGAGACATTTAGTCCGCCAAAAGGGTCATCGCCTGAGGCATCAAGGCCGCAGGCCAGGATCAGGGCACCGGGGGCATATTTCTCAATAAGCATTATTGCGTCATCAAGGGCGTTCAAAAACACATCATCGCCACTGCCAAGTGGCAAGGGAAAGTTGCGATTATAGCCCAGACCCCGGCCTGTTCCGCGTTCATGGGAATGGCCCCAGTAGAACGGATAAAAACCGGCCGGATCGGCATGGATGGACAGGGTGAACACATCGTCGCGGTCATAAAAGATGTGCTGCGTGCCATTGCCATGATGCAGGTCGATATCCAGGATCGCGACACGGTCAAACCGTTCGCGTAATTGCATGGCAGCAATGGCCGAATTATTCAGATAACAAAAACCGCCGGCAATCTCGCGGCTGGCATGGTGGCCCGGCGGGCGGCACAGGGCATAGGCCATGTTCGCTTTGTGATCGCGTACATCCTGCGCGGCAGCGACGGCACAATTGGCACTTGCCCGTGCGGATTGCCATGTCTTGGCCGATATGGGGCAGGATGTATCACACAGGTGAAATCCCGCTTTGCCTGCCGCCGTAGCGGGATAGGTACCGGTGCGATCAAACGGGTGAATGTGCGGCACCACGATATCGGCCCCGCCGCTGGCACGCCATTCGTCATGAATTGTTTCTAAAAACAGCAAATATTCCGGCGAATGGACCTTTGCCAGCGGTGCAAGGCCAAAATCGTTGGGGTGTTGGGGCGTAATTGACAGCTTTTTTAGGGCAGAATTGAGGATTTCGGCCCGTTCTGGTACTTCGGGAATGGGTTTGCGTTCACCGCCAACCAGAAAGGTCTGGCCGTGATGCAACATTTGATCGGGTGAAAAATAGGCCTGCATCATTTTGCCGCCCTTTCCTTGGTCGTGTGGTGGTGACGCATCAGGGATGGGATAAAACATTGTGGCTGGCCGGGCTAAAACCCGACTTTGTCATATCCCTTGAGGCCCAGCATGGCGCGGGCTTCGTCCGGTGTGGCGATGTCAAGGTTCAAGCCGGTCAGAATATCGCAAACCTTCTTAACCTGTTCGGCATTGTTACGCGCCAGTTCGCCTTTGCAGATGTAAAGGTTGTCTTCCAGGCCAACACGCACATGACCGCCCATACTGGCCGACATGGCGGCAAAGGGCATTTGGGCCCGACCAACACCTAAAACGGAAAAACGGTACTGGTCGCCAAAAAGCCGGTCTGCGGTGGCCTTCATGTGCATCAGGTTTTCAGGATCGGCACCGATGCCACCCAAAACACCCAGCACAAACTGTAAAAAGACCGGGCCTTTGACCAGCCCGTGATCGATGAAATGGGCCAGGGTATAAAGATGGCCTACATCGTAACATTCAAATTCAAAGCGGGTGCCGTTGGCGTCGCCCAGTTGCGCAAGGATTGTTTCAATATCTGAAAAGGTATTTCTAAATATGAAATCACGGCTGCTTTCGAGGAAGTCCGGTTCCCAGTCATGCTGCCATTCGGTTTTGCGCTTTAATGCCGGAAACAGACCAAAATTCATGCTGCCAAGGTTAAGCGACGCCATTTCCGGCGATGTGGTTTGCGCTGCCTGGATGCGATCCTCAACCGTCATGGTCATGCCACCGCCGGTCGAGATATTGACCACCGCCTCGGTGGCCTCGCGGATTTTAGGCAAAAATTGCCTGAAAAGTCCCGGGTCCGGGGCGGGGAAGCCGGTTTTGGGGTCGCGGGCATGAAGGTGCAAAATAGCGGCCCCTTCCTGTGCGGCCGCAATGGCCTGTTCGGCAATTTCATCGGGTGTGATGGGCAAATATGGGCTCATGGACGGCGTATGAACCGAACCAGTGATGGCACAGGTGATAATGACTTTATGGGCCATATCAAATTGCTCCCGCCTGTTTGAGTTCGCTTTCAAGCTGGGTCAGGGCATCGCGCAACGGATCAAGAATATCGCCAAACTGGTCGGGGGTGATGGTTAGGGGTGGGCAAACCATAATATGATCGCCACGATACCCGCCCCGGGTACGCCGCCAGTAAATGATCAGCCCTTTGTCGTAAGCAATATCGACCAGCCTTGCAGCGGCCATATGCTTGGGGGCAATCGGTTCCATTGTGTCGCGATTGGCAACAAGTTCGAGTGCCAGCAACAGGCCCTTGCCACGGACATCGCCGATGAAGGGGAATGACGCCATCAGTTTGGTCAGTTCGGCTTTCAGGGAGGCCCCTGAAGACGTGGCATTTTCCAGCAGGTTATCCTGTTCAATTACATCAAGCACGGCATTGCCCGCCGCACAGGCAATCGGGTTGCCCGCATAGGTGTAACCATGAATAAATCCGCCATGATCCAGCACGGGGCTGACGATCCGGTCCGGGGCAATCATGGCGCCCAGCGGTGCGTAACCTGCTGCCAGTCCCTTGGAGACGGCGATAATATCGGGCACGATATTCCAGTGTTCGGCGGCAAAATATTTGCCGGTGCGGCCCGCCCCGGTCATGACCTCGTCATAAATCAACAACACGCCATATTGGTCGCATATGTTGCGAATCCGCTGGTAATAGCTGTCAGGTGCAACAAGGGCACCCGTGGCGGCTCCACCGACAGGCTCCATGATAAAGGCCAGCACGGTTTCCGGCCCCTGGCGCAGAATTTCGGCTTCCAGCATGTTTGCATATTTCAGGCCGCGTTCATGATCACTCAGGTCATCGCGGTCCAGATAACATGTTGGTGCCGGGATTTTGGGTTGGTCCACCATCATTGGGGCAAAGGGCGCGTGCATCGGTGTATATCCGGTGATCGCAAGCGCGCCCAGGGTCGAACCATGATAGCTGGGAAAGCGTGAAATGACCTTGCTGCGCTGCGCCTGCCCAATGGCAAGCGTGTATTGGCGCGCCAGTTTCAGGCAGCTTTCAACAGCCTCCGACCCGCCGGAAACAAAAAACACCCGCTCCAGATCGCCCGGCGCATATTGGGCCAGGCGCCAGGCCAAAGTCTCGGCGGCCTCATTTTCAAAATGCAGGCGGTAGGCGAAAGTCGCCTGTTCCATTTGGGCTTGCATGGCAGCAAGAACACGCGGATCACTATGGCCAATATTGCTGACCATCGCGCCGCTGGACGCATCGATGTAACGCTGGCCATTCACATCCCACATATACACGCCTTTGGCGTGGTCAATCAGCGGGCGACGGGAACGGCTTTGATAGAACAGCTTGGAATCCCGGTTATGCCCGGCTTTTGTCGTTTCATGGGTCATTTCGTGGGGCTTTCTAAAACCGGTCAGTCGGTATGACCGGGTAACAACACACAGTTACGTGCAGGAATGTGCATGAAAATCTCGGCACCTTCGCCAAAGGGATGCTGATCAATCGGGTTGATCACTTGCCAGTCCTGGCCCTCGGCAGTGATGAAATAGCGGGCCATTTGCCCCAGATAATCAACGGTTTTGATGCGGCCGGGGATGCTGGTGCTATCGTTTGAGGCCGGGCTTTGATTGGTTGAAACCATAATTTTTTCTGCCCGGATAACGGCACGAATATTTTGCTGGCGGTTAACACGCTGTATTTGATGGGCAGTGGTTCGAAGGATTGTTCCGCCTTCAAGTTCGACAGGTGCTGTCTCACCCGATGGTTCGGACAATTTTCCGGTAAAGATGTTGGAATGCCCCAGAAAATCGGCCACAAAGGCCGATGATGGGTTATTGTAAACGTCTTGCGGTGCGCCTTCCTGTTCGACAATGCCGTCTTTCATAACCACCAGTTTGTCTGACATTGCCAGGGCTTCGGACTGGTCATGGGTGACAAAAACGGTGGCAACGCCCAATTCGCGTTGAATACGTTTCAGCTCGACACGCATTTCTTCGCGCAGGTTCGCATCAAGGGCCGACAGGGGTTCGTCAAGCAGCAATACATCTGGTTCAATCACAATGGCGCGGGCCAGGGCAATACGCTGTTGTTGCCCGCCAGAAAGCTGGTTGGGGTAGCGGTCCGCTACATGTGGCAACTGCACCAGATCCAGGGCGGATTTAACCTTTTGCGCAATATCGGCCTTGTTGACATTGCGATATTTCAGGCCAAAGGCGATATTTTCAAAAATGGTTTTGTGTGGAAACAGGGCGTAATTCTGAAAGACCAGCCCCAGATTGCGTTTATGGATGGGCAGGTCGTTAACCCGCCGGTCCCGGATGATAAGGTCGCCTTCGGTAATGTCCGTCAGGCCTGCAATCATGCGCAGGGTTGTGGTTTTACCACATCCCGATGGCCCCAAAAACGTGACAAAGCTGTTTTCAGGAACGGTCAGATCCATTTTTTTAACGGCAGTGAATTCGCCATATCGTTTTACGACATTGCGCATTTCAACAGCATGCTGGCGTTGGGCCATGTTTTCAAACCTTTGTCATTGGTTTTTAAAACAACCCGGCCCGCAGAGGGGAGACATTGGCAAAGCCGGGTTGTCTTGGCGGAACGTGGTTAATAACCGCGCTGTACCCGCGAGAATTTCTTGGACCAGTCGGCTTCGTTTTTGTTCCAGTAAGCCGGATCAAAAAAGCTAAGGCCATCGAGTGTGCCGGTGGGGTCAAAGGCGGGCAGGGTGGGGATGATCTTGCCCAGTTCCACCTTTTGCGGGTCAAGCGCAGGCGGATAGAACTGCCCTTCGGCCACCGCAATGGCGACTTCGGGTTCCAGCATGAAGTTGAGCAGTTCTTCGCAGGCGGCCATCGGGCTTCCTTTCAGAACGAAGATACATTCCTGCCAGCCAAGGCCGCCTTTGGGGTCAAAATAGCCAATATCATGCCCCTGATCCTGAAGGGCCCGAATACGGCCCGACCAGCCTTCGGTGACATAAATTTCCTCTTCGGCAAGCAGGCTCATCAGTTCCGCGCCTGAGGTCCAGTATTTAAGGGCCAGATCCCGATGCTTACGGATCATGTCCCAAACCGCTTCCATATCCTGAATGTTATTCGGGTCCTGGTCGGATTGCAGGGCGCCATACCAGATACGGGTTTTCCACTCCGCCCAGCCGCCGATTTTGCCTTTATAGGCGTCATCAACCATCAGCTTGGCCCCTTTGGCTTTGGCTTCATCATCGCTGATATGTTTGCGGTTATAGGCAATACCGGTGGTGCCATAATCGTAGGGCACGGCGGAGAGTTTACCGTCCGAGATTTTGCGTAAAGGTTCGATCAGGTTGGTAATGACCGTTTTTAGGTTGGGAATATTGGCTTCATTAAGTTCCGAGCTGAGCTCCAGGCCGTGATAGCGGGCGTAATCAAACACACCAGAAAGATGGGCCAGATTAAATTCGCCTGGCTGGCTGGATTTAACCCGTGCCAGATATTCATCCGCCCCGCCAAAGGTGCCCGAAACCACCTTGATACCGGTTTTTTTTGTGTAGGGTTCGAAGGCGTATTTTTCAAATGCTTCAGATACAACGCCGCCCCAGCCATCAAAGCGAACCTGTTGCGGGGTTGCCGCCTTGGCGGATTTTACCAGCATGCCCATCGGTCCGCCGACGATTCCTGCTGTAACGCCAGCAGCACCCAGTACGGTCAAAAAAGTACGGCGGTTAATGTCGCCATTTCTATAACGGCTTAGCAGGCGTTCGTAGCGTTTCGTCTCATCCATGGGTTAAGCCTCCTGATAAAGGTTTGATATTTTGGTTTTGTCTTTTTGTTGTGTTTTGTGACGGGTGTACCCGTTTCATTGTTTGGCTTTGTTGGTTTTTATGCGCGCGGCTGAAAGGCGACGTGCAATGGCAGTGGCGACAAGGGGCAGGGCGACGGTAAAAATCACCATAACGGCACCCAAGGCATTGATTTCCGGACTGATGGAATTGCGCAGCATGGCAAAAATTTGTGTGGGGACTGTTTCAACACCACCTGGTTTCCAGAACAGCGTGCCGGTAATGTCGTCAAACGAAATGGTGAAGGAAAACAGCATCCCGGCCATTACGGCTGGCAGCATCAGCGGCAGAGTAATTTCAAAAAAGGTCTGTATCGGTGTTGCCCCGAGGCTCATGGCGGCTTCTTCAACATCGCGGCGAATGGAAACAAGCCGTGCCTGCACCACCAGCAGCACAAAGGGCAGGGTGAAGACCACATGCCCCATTAACAGCAGGCCAAAACTTTTGGGCAGGGCCAAAAATTGCAGGAACAGCAACAGGGCCACAGCCAGCACCACCTCCGGGATCAGGATGGGGGCGATTAACAGGCTGGAAATGGCCTTTTTGCCGGGAAAATCGTAACGGACCATCGCAACGGCGGCCATTGTGCCAATCGTGGTGGAAATGGCGCTGGTCAGAACGCCCAGTAGCAGCGAGGTTTTGAAGGCCCGAACGATGGCATCGTTGTGCAATAGGGAGTCAAACCAGCGCAGCGAAAAGCCTTCGATGGGGAAACTGCCAAACTGATTGGCATTGAAGGCCAGCAAAATAACAACGGCCACAGGGGCAAACAAAAACAGATAAACCAGAATGGTTGCGATACGGATTAGAGACCAGCCTTTTATCATGATCAATTCCCCTTACCGGAAACTTTTGGCGATTTGATCAACGCCGAGATAACGGGTGTAAATCACGACCAGCGCGCCCAGCAGTGCCAGAAGAACCAGTGACAGGGCCGAGCCCAGCGGCCAGTTAAGCTGCGTAATGATGGCTTCAAAGACCAGATTGGCAAACATCGCATCACGCGGGCCACCGAGGATAAGCGGGGTGATATAGGTGCCTGATGCCAGCACAAAACACAGAAGCGAGCCTGCCGCCAGACCGGGAAAGGAAAGCGGCAATGTAACTTCGCGGAAGGCCTGGAAGCCATTGCAGCCCAGGCTTTCGGCAGCTTCGGTCAGGTTTTTGTCAATGCCTTCCAGGCTGACATAGACATTCAAAATCATGAAAGGCAGTAAATAATGCACCAGACCGAGAATAACCGTTGTCTGGTTATAGAGCATATTTAGCGGGTTATCGATAATGCCCGCCCACAGCAACAGGCCGTTAATAGCGCCCGACGTACCCAGAATATTGATCCAGGACATGGTACGGATGATGTAGCTGATCCAGAATGGCAGCATCAGCATGATCAGCAGCAGTGTTTTTGATCGCATCCGGGTATTGGCGACGAAATAAGCTGGAATATAGCCGATGACCGCGCAAATGATGGTGGTGAAAAAGGCGATTTTCAGGGTTTGCAACAGGATGTCGCGATAAAAGCGATCGGAGAGAACTTCCTGCCAGTTATCAAGGTAAAAGCCGCTTTGATCCGCGCCGGTTGCCGTGCGCAGCCAGAAGGAATAAACCACGATAAACATCATCGGTATGATCAGCAAAAATCCGATCGTCACCAGTGACGGCGAAAGCAGTATCCACGGGGCGCGTTTTTGCGCCCTTGCGACACCAGCGGCCATGTGGGCCTCCCGTTTATGCGGCATAAAGGAATATTGTTTTGTTGGCTTTTTATGCCGGGCAATCTGTCTTGCCGGTTTCCATATTGGCGATATTTCACCTTATGCTTGCCTATAGCGCAAATAGATAAGTAGAATATAACTCATAGCAAATGGCTATGAGGTGGCTATGGACGATATTTCCAAGCGCAGGTTTGACTGGAATTTGCTGCATACTTTCACGGTGATTGTGGAGGAACGTTCCATCACCGGGGCGGCAAACAGGTTATTGTTGCGTCAGCCCAGCGTCAGCAATGCCCTGAAACGTTTGGAAGACCAGATTGGCGCACGCCTGATAGACCGTGAACGGGGCCGGTTTGAAGTGACGGAACAGGGGCTGGCGCTTTATCATGAATGTCGTGAAATTTGCGGGGCAATCGGGCGATTATCCGATGTGATGCAGGATAGTGGCAGTCAATTGACGGGGCATTTGCATTTATGGATGGCAAGCCACGTTGTGTTCCCGCCATTGGATGAAGCCCTGTTTGAATTTAATCGCCAGCATCCACATGTGACATATGAAATTAATGTCGCGACATCGGCCCATGTTGTGAGCCAGGTTTTATCGCAGCAGGCCAGTTTCGGCATATGCCTGGTGAACGAACAACATCCGCGTCTTGATTACCGCAGGCTCTATCGGGAGCATTTCGGATTTTTTTGTGGACCAACACACCACCTTTTTGGCCGTAAGGACGTGACATTGGCGGATTTGCGCCATGAAGCCTTTGTGTCCTTTTCCACCGATCAGTTATCGGATGCGCTAGCACCTGTTGCCGTTTTGCGCGCGCGCGAAGGGATGAAGGGAAAGGTCATTGCCACCAGCCCACATCTGGAGGAGGTCCGCCGGTTGATCAATGCCGGGCTGGGCATTGGTCCGCTGCCGATTCATGTGGTCAAAAGTGCTCGTGATCGCGGTGTGTTGTGGCAATTGCCCCCGTATGAGGCCCCACCCGCGATTGATATTTATCTTGTGACCAATCCGCGCATGTCGCTTGGCCGGGCAGAACGTTTTTTCATCGATAATTTAACGTCACGTCTGTCAGCTGCACCGGGCGGATATTTTATCTATTCCTAAGGTTTTGTCCCTTGCCTGATGCTTGGCATTGCGCAAGCATATAAGGAACCTTGGAATTAAATCGGAATGAAGATGAAGTTTGTGTATTTTGCATGGGTCAAGGATCGGATCGGGAAAGCCGAAGAAACGCTTGATGTGCCCGCCGATATTGGCACTGTTGCGGACCTGTTGGCATGGATGCCGACACAGGGCGAAAATTATGCTGCGGCACTGAATGATCCTGCATTGGTGCGTGTCGCCCTGGATCAGGAATTTGCCCATGCCGATGACGTGATTGGGGAAGCACGCGAAATTGCCCTGTTTCCACCTGTTACCGGCGGATGAGTTAACGTTTTTGTGGGACTTGGAAAATAGAAAAAGGCGGCCCGGGTAAAGCAGGCCGCCTTTTGCAAAAACCTATGCCGACGTGTTAATCGGCCACAGATGCGGTTTGCGTCAGGCTTGCGAAAAATTCACGACGGCCCAAGGTGCCTGAAATGCGGTTTTCGCGGGTCAGGATCACCGGATTTTGCGTGATTTCTCGAATTTCGATCAGATTTTTGAGAAGAACATCATCCTCGGCAACAAAAATGATCGAATTGTTGGTCGGATCAAGATGATCCGGTACGGTGCCGTCATAAGGAACAAGTTTGAGTTCCTGCTGTTCGCCATTTTGAGCGGATTTGACCACGCCGTTTTCGATGAAAAGTTTGATGTCCTCATCCTCGATGGCGAATTCTCCAGACCCATTGCGCATGTCGCGTGTTGCACGCTGCATGATCGCCCGGCCACGCAGAATATTTACCGGGTTCATGTGCGCGACAAAGTCCGCAACATAATCATTTGCCGGGCGCAGCGCGATATCTTCCGGTGTGCCATGCTGTACCACATATCCGCCTTCCATGATGGCAATTGAATTGCCCAGTTTCATGGCTTCATCCAGGTCGTGGCTAACAAACAGGATGGTTTTGTTCAGCTTTTCCTGCAGGTCAAGCAGTTCATCCTGCAAGCGATTGCGAATAAGCGGATCAAGGGCTGAAAACGGTTCGTCCATCAGAAGAATGGGGGCATCGGTGGCAAACGCACGGGCGAGGCCAACGCGCTGCTGCATGCCACCTGAAAGTTCATGGGCATATTTTGATGCCCATTCATCGAGCCCGACAAGAGCCAGTTTTTCCTGAACGATTTCGTGGCGCTGTTTTGCGCTCAAGCCGCGCAGCTCCAGTCCGAAACCGACATTTTCGGCAACGGTTCGCCAAGGCAGCAGGGCGAACTGCTGAAATACCATTGCCACATGTTCGCGGCGCAGGGTGCGCAGGGTTTGGGCATCGCAACTGGTGACATCCGTAACCTGGTCGCCATCGCCATGTCGTACCCGCAACGACCCGCGCGATACTTTGTTCAGCCCATTTACACAGCGCAAAAGTGAAGATTTGCCTGAGCCTGAAAGCCCCATCAGGACGCAGATTTCGCCTTGGGGAACATTAAAGCTGACATCGGCAACGCCCAGCACATTGTTGGTGGCCTCCTGGATTTGCGACCGGTTCTTTCCCTGATCGAGCAGGGCGAGGGCCTCTTGCTGGCGGTCGCCAAAAATGACGTCGATATTGTCGAATTCAACGGCGTTGGTCATGATTACTGCCCCGTTTTTTCGTTGTTGTCGCGGCGGCAAATGCGGTCCAGTACGATTGCCAGGATGACGATGGCCAGGCCTGCTTCAAAGCCCTGTGCAATGTTAACGGTGTTAAGTGCGCGTACAACCGGTTTGCCCAGGCCATCCGCCCCAACAAGCGCTGAAATCACCACCATCGAAAGCGAGAGCATGATACATTGCGTCAGGCCTGCCATGATGGACGGCATCGCAGAAGGCAGTTCAACCTTGAACAGCAACTGGCGCGGGGTGCAGCCAAAACTTTGCCCGGCCTCGATAAGGGCCTTGGGGGTGGAGGCAATGCCAAGCTGGGTTAGACGCACCGGTGCCGCGATGGAAAAAATCACGGTTGAAATCAAACCGGGCACCACACCCAGGCCAAACAGGATCAGGGTGGGAATCAGATATACGAATGTCGGGATTGTCTGCATCAGATCCAGGATCGGGCGCAGGGCCTGATATAGCCAGGGACGATGGGCCGAAGCCACGCCAAGGGGAACGCCAATCACCATACAGATCAGGGTGGCGTAAAACACCATCGCCAGTGTTTCCATGGTGGCTTCCCAATAGCCAAGATTGACAACCAGCAACAATGACAGCACGGTAAAGGCTGTCAGTTTCCAGGATCTGTGCAGCCAGATCGCCAAACCGGCGAAGAATGCGATAATGACAAGTGGATGTAACCATACCAGTGCATCGACGGTGTGGTCGATGATGAAACCCAGTGCATCCGAGATGGCATAAAAAACAAAGTCGGCATGAGCATTCAGGGCGTCCATCAGGGATGCGATCCAGCTCCCCAGCGGAATCTTGATTTCCGTGAGCCATTCCATGAGATAATTTCCAGCAATATGAATGAATGTGTATTCCAGAACGTTCTTTTTAGAACAAGATCAGTTTTGTCCGGTTTTGACAGGTGTTTGGCTAGTGTTACCCTGGCGCTGCCATATGCTTTATGAAAGCAGCCGCAGATTAGTGGACAAAATTAATCCTGTTAGAAGAAGAACGTTCTATAGTCTTGGCACCAGAGGCGGCAGATATTGCTTTTTCCGGCGCTTTGGACGCTCGCCCTGCCCGCGGAAAACCGGGGCAGGGGATCGATGATCAGAATGTATCGGCGATTAGAAGCCGAATTTTTCTTTAACGGCGGCTTTTGCATCGCCGCCATCAACGGTGGTTACACCATCCAGCCAGGTGTAAACCGCATCGGGATTTGCCTTGATCCAGGCAGTTGCGGCTTTTTGCGGCTGTTCGTTTTTATTGAGGATGGAATCCATGATCTGGTTTTCCATATCCAGAGAGAATTTCAGATTGTCGATGAATTTTCCAGCGTTCGGGCATTCATTAAGATACCCCTTGCGCACATTGGTATAAATGGTTGCGCCACCGTAATTCGGGCCGAAGATGTCATCGCCGCCATCAAGATATTTCATGTCGTATTTGGCATTCATCGGGTGCGGTTCCCAGCCAAGGAAGACGATAAACTTATCGCGCGACGTTTTGCGTTTTACCTGTGCGAGCATGCCCTGTTCGGAGGATTCGACCAATTCAAAGTCACCAAGACCAAACTGATCTTGGTCGATCATGCCCTGGATCAGACGATTGCCGTCATTGCCTGGTTCGATGCCATAGATTTTTCCGTCAAGTTCGTCTTTGAATTTGGCAATGTCCTGAAAGCTCTTCAGGCCAGCATCATAAGCAGCCTTGCTAACGGCGAGGGTATATTTCGCACCTTCAAGATTGGCTTTGAGTTTCTCAACCGAGCCATCTTCGAGATAGGGTTTGATGTCTGCAGACATGGTTGGCATCCAGTTGCCAAGAAACACGTCAACATCACCATTTTTCAGGCTGGTATAGGTCACGGGAACGGAAAGCAGTTCGGTTTCGGTTTTGTAACCCAGTGCATTTAGAACAACCGATGCTGTTGCAGTGGTTGAGGTGATGTCAGTCCAGCCTACGTCAGAGAAGGTAACAGTTTTACATGCGTCAGAGACTTCTGCCTGGGCTGTGGTGGCACCCAGAATGGCGGCACCGGCAATCATGGTGCTGCACATAAGGCGGGTAATGGATTTACGACAAGTCATGTTTCTGGTTCTCCCTTGTATGGACCTTACGGATACTGAAGCCAAACGTGGCAACAGACTTTCGGTTCCGGAAAGCCAGACGAACATCAACGGTCTGTGCGCCAATACTCGTCCAGAACTGCAACAAACACCCTGTTGCAGGCCGGAATTAATTCAAACAGGTGTGCCATCTAGCCAAAAACACGCAGAATTCCGCCTTGCGGAAGTTGGTGGCGGCCTCACCTGTTTTTATTGATTGAATGTTCAATTAAAATACATCATATTCTCTCTAGGTCAATTGCGAAGAGGAAAAAACAGCCAAGGCGTGTTTTTGATGCTTCGGATCGCAAGTTTTGGATACCAGAATGCCCAAGGTTGGAATGCAGCCTGTACGCCGCAGGCAACTTATCGATGCGACGATTGCGACCATTCACCAGTTTGGTTTTGCCGATGCAACCATCAGCCGGATTGCCGGTGCTGCGGGAATGTCGTCTGGAATTATTTCGCATTATTTCGGCGGCAAGAATGCCCTGCTCGAGGCCACTATGTTGTCTCTGATGCAGGAATTACGCGCTGATTTTTTGAAGCGGGTATCACAGTGCCATACGCCAATGGAGCGTTTGGAGGCCATTGTGAATACCAATTTCAACGAGGAACAGTTTACGCCGCAGGTGACTGTGGCGTGGTTGTCCTTTTGGGCGCAAGTACCGTTTTCTGACGCATTACGGCGGTTGAATACCGTTTATTTTCGCAGGCTTGCATCCAATTTGCGCCACGAATTGCGCACTCTAACCAGTGACCAGAAAGCCGACGAGATTGCCGAGGTTATTGCCGCCATGATTGACGGCATCTGGGTGCGTTCGGGGCTTTCGCCGGGGCAGGCTGATGTGGGTGCGGCACGTAAAATGGTGCTTGAGACCCTGCGCCTTCGCCTGAATGCGGCGGCGGCATAATCATTTTTGCGAAATTTTGAGCGCCCCGATATGTGCGGCGCTAATAGGAGTTATGAGATGAACCTTTATCAAATCAGCAATTTCATCGATGGAAAGTTGCAAAAGGGCAGCGGTGCAGAAATGGTGACGCTGAACCCGGCGACCAACAAGGTATTGGCATCGGGTAATGAAAGCACGGCTGCAGATGTGGATGCTGCAGTCAAGGCCGCGCGCAAGGGCCTGGCAATTTGGAAGGCAACGCCGTTGGCTGAACGCGCCCGCGTGCTGTTTCGGGCCGCGCAGATTTTGCGTGAGCGCAATGACGAACTGGCCCTGCTTGAAACCCGCGATACCGGCCGAGCCATTCAGGAAACGGAAATCGTAGATGTTGTTTCCGCCGTCGAATGCTTTGAATATTTCGCCGGTGTGGCAGGCAACATTACGGGCGAGCATATCGATCTTTCTGGTAATTTTGCCTATACGCGCCGAGAGCCGGTTGGGGTTTGTGCTGCAATTGGGGCCTGGAATTATCCGATCCAGATTGCAAGTTGGAAGGCAGCACCGGCCCTGGCCTGTGGCAATGCGGTTGTTTACAAACCATCTGAAGTGACACCGCTTTCGGCGATTGCCGTGGCCCAGGCATTGCAGGAAGCTGGCCTGCCAGATGGCGTTTATAATGTGGTGCAGGGCGCGCGCGAATGCGGTGCGTCGCTGGTTGAACATCCCGGGGTGGATAAAGTTTCGCTAACGGGTTCCGCCGAAACGGGGGCCAAGGTGGCATCGGTTGCCGCTGGCGGTATGAAATCCGTGACAATGGAACTGGGCGGTAAATCGCCGATGATCGTGTTTGAAGATGCCGATCTGGATAACGCGGTATCTGGCGCACAGATGGCGAATTTTTATTCCTCAGGGCAGATTTGTTCCAACGGAACGCGGGTTTTTGTCCATGAATCGGTCAAAGATGCGTTTTTGGCCAAGCTGGTAGAACGCAGCAAAGACCTGGTTTTGGGCGACCCGGAAAACCCTGAAACCCAGGTCGGTCCGATTGTGACCAAGGGACAGTTTGACAAGGTCATGTCCTATATCGAACTTGGCAAAAAAGAAGGGGCGACAGTTGTTCTTGGTGGTCATGCCGTAACGGAAGGCACGCCCGAAGGGGGATTGTTCGTTGCGCCGACTGTTTTTGCCGATTGTCGCGACGATATGACCATTGTGCGCGAAGAAATTTTTGGCCCGGTTATGTCGGTTTTGACTTTTAAAACCGAGGAAGAGGCCATTCGCCGCGCTAATGCGACGGAATATGGTTTGGCAGCTGGTGTATTTACGCGCGATCTTTCGCGCGGACATCGCGTTGTGGCCGAGCTTGAGGCCGGAACCTGCTGGATCAATACCTATAACATCACGCCTATCGAAATGCCGTTTGGCGGGGTGAAGAAATCGGGTGTCGGGCGGGAAAACAGTCGTGCCGCCATTGAGCACTATACCCGTGTGAAATCGGTTTATGTCGAAACCGGTGATGTAGAGCGGCCATATTGACGGCTAACCGCTTGCGTGCGCCCGGTGATGGGGCGCACCAGCGGTAAAATTCATCATACTTACGTTGATACAAGCTTCTGAGGTTAAAAAATGAAACCATCAGCCAGCGATACCTATGATTATGTGATTGTCGGTTCCGGGTCTGCCGGGGCAGTTCTGGCCAATCGTTTGACGGAAGACCGCACTGTTAATGTCCTGGTGATTGAAGCAGGACCGGTGGACCATTTGTGGGACTGGCGCATTCATATGCCAACCGCCTTGTCCTATCCCATGCAGTCAGAGCGCTATAACTGGGCCTATTGGACGACACCGCAAAAGAACCTGAATAATCGCCGCATGGAAACGCCGCGTGGCCGGGTTTATGGCGGGTCCAGTTCAATTAACGGCATGGTTTATGTGCGAGGACATGCGCTGGATTATAATGGCTGGGCAAGTGACCCGGCCCTGGCCCATTGGGATTATGCCAATTGCCTGCCGTATTTCCGCCGGGCCAATACCCGTAACGAGGATAAGGCAGGTGATGATTATCACGGCGGCGAAGGGCCGTTGCATGTGACCACCGGTGCCTGCAAGAACCCGCTTTATAAAGCCTGGATCAAGGCGGGCGAGCAGGCGGGGTATCCGGTAACGCCGGACCAGAATGGCTATTGCCAGGAAGGTGTCGGGACGATGGATATGACGGTGTATAAAGGCCGCCGCTGGTCCACCAGCCGCGCCTATTTGCGCCCGGCAATGAAGCGTCCCAACCTTACCGTACATGACAAGGCCCTTGCCCTGCGTATTCTGTTTGATGGCAAGCGGGCAATTGGGCTGGAATATCAGCATAAAGGCGGTGTCAAACAGGCAATGGTGGATCGTGAAGTGATTGTATCGGGTGGATCAATCAATTCGCCAAAACTGTTGATGCTTTCGGGTATTGGTCCGGCGGCGCATTTGCAAGAGCACGATATTCCGGTTGTTCAGGACCTGCCGGGAGTGGGCGAGAATTTGCAGGACCATCTTGAACTGTATGTTCAGCAGGAATGTACCCAGCCGATCAGCCTGCATCGCGTGCTTAACCCGTGGGGAAAATTGAAGGTCGGTTTGGAATGGTATCTGTTTAAAACGGGCCTTGGCGCAACCAATCATTTTGAAGCCGGTGG
The DNA here is from genome assembly GCF_001907695.1 of Thalassospira sp. TSL5-1. Classification (NCBI taxonomy): domain Bacteria; kingdom Pseudomonadati; phylum Pseudomonadota; class Alphaproteobacteria; order Rhodospirillales; family Thalassospiraceae; genus Thalassospira; species Thalassospira sp. TSL5-1. The sequence goes on along the minus strand of NZ_KV880637.1, from coordinate 1,925,507 downwards.
TTTTATTCGGTCACGTGCCGGGGTGCAGCATCCTGACATTCAATACCATTTCCTGCCGGCAGCCATTAACTATAATGGTTCGGGTGCGGCGGAAAATGATGGTTTTCAGGCCCATGTTGGACCGATGCGCTCCAAATCACGGGGGACGGTGCGGTTGGCGTCCTCCAACCCGGCGGACCGCCCGATTGTAGATCCGAACTATATGAGCCACCCGGAAGACTGGGAAGAAATGCGGGCGTCGGTGCGCCTGACCCGCGAAATTTTCGCCCAGGATGCGTTTAAGGATTTGCGTGGTGGTGAAATTGCCCCAGGCAAGGATGTGCAAACCGACGCCGAAATTGATGCCTGGGTCGCGCAGCATGCCGAGAGTGCCTATCATCCGTCCTGTTCGTGCAAAATGGGCAGTGATGATATGTCGGTTGTGGATGGGGAGACCCGTGTGCACGGTATTGAAGGCTTGCGTGTTGTCGATAGTTCGATCATGCCTGCCATTGCATCGGGTAATTTGAACGCACCGACCGTTATGATTGGTGAAAAGGCGGCCGATATTATTCGTGGGCAGGCTTTGCCGCCGTCAGACGCATCGTTCTGGGTTCATCCCGAATGGGAAACGCGCCAGCGATAGATGACGGTTTATTGAGTTTTGAATGGCCGGAAGCCTGAAATGGGCTTTCGGCCTTTTTATTTTTTCACGGATTGCAGGTTTCAAAGGCCACATTGCGTTTTTTCAGGTTTGCCGCAATGATGACGGATATTTTATGCAATTGGAAACCGGAGAGGGACCATGCAGGAAATAAGCCTGTTGAATTCTGTTGTGGGCCCGGTGATGCGAGGGCCGTCGAGTTCTCATTGTGCAGCACCTTATATGTTGGGGCGTCTCGCGCGGGCCTTATCTACATCGCAAGGCGAGGTGATTGAGCAGGCCGACATCCGGTTTGACCCGCGCGGATCGTTTGCGCCGGTTTACAAGGCGCAAAGCACCGATGAGAATTTTGCCGCCGGTCTTGCCGGTGTGGCACTGACAGACCCGGACTTTCGGGCTGTTTTAGGTTGCCTTTCCAACGGTCAGGGCTTTGCCTTTTCTGTCACGGTCACAGAACTGGAGCGAAACAACCACCCCAACCGCGTTGATATGGCTCTGTCGGTGCGGGAAAGGGATGGTCGCCTGCGGACGGATATATATCAGGGAGCCTCGATTGGGGGCGGTATGTTTTATATCGACCGCATGAATGGCGAAGATGTCTATCTGACCGGTAAAACGGCAGTCATCTTTGTGTATGCCAATGATGCAAACGCGATTGAGGCTGATCTAACGCGGATCGTTGCGACAGATAGCCGCTTGCTGGGATTGGAACGTGCCAGCATTGGGAATGCTGACGATCAAATATTGGACCGGATCGAGGTGGCGTTGCAGTCTGTTCCAAGCCCGAACGTTCTAGCGAAAATAGAGGTATTGCCAGGTGTTTCCCAGGTGTTGGTTGCCGACGCGGCGCAATATCCGGTATGTGCGACGGATGATCTGTTTTCAACAACGGACGGCGTTTTAAACCAGGTTTTATCCCATAACGGATCATTGGCGCAGACGGCCCTAAGCCTGGAATCAAAAAGGCTGGGATTGTCGCGTGACGCGACACGCCAGCTATTTATGGAACGTGCTGAACTGATGTTGCGGGTTGTTGAAGACGGCTTTAATGCCCGCGAGGAAGACAACGTGATGCGCTTTTTAACCTTGCGCGCCCGCAATGTACGAGATGCAAACCTGCCTGCCGGGTTGGGCGGAGCGGTGTTGCAGGATGCAATTGCCGGTGCCCTTGCCGCAATGGAACGGGATTCCAACCGGGGATTGGTGGTTGCCGCTCCGACGGCGGGCAGTGCCGGTGTTGTGCCCGGTACGCTATATGCGCTGGTGCGACATGGTATTGATATGCAAGGTGTGGCCGATGCCCTGCAGGTCATGGCCCTGATTGGAGCCGTTTTTGCTGCAAGGGGAACCTTTGCGGCTGAATGTGGTGGGTGCTCGGTGGAAACCGGTGCATCGGCGGCAATGGCGGCGGCCGGGGTTGTACAGGCCTTTGGAGGTAATGCAACGCAGTGTTTTGATGCGGCCAGCATGTGCCTGATGAATACGCTGGGTTTGGTATGTGACCCGGTTGGCGGGGATGTTGAAATTCCCTGTCATGCCCGCAATGTGGCGGGTGTTTCACATGCCTATTCATCGGCAATGGCGGTGATGGCCGGTTTTGATGCTGTGTTGGGATTTGACGAACTGGTGGATCAAACTGTTAAAATTGGCAACCTGATGCACCCGGATTTACGCTGCACGGCACGCGGAGGCTGCGCTGCGACCAAAACAGCGCAAAAAATGGTTGAGGAACTAACCGCTAACCTGCGGTTACAGAACAAATAATTGATCTGACCTCTTGGCCTTTTGCTATGAATGGCGCACACTTTGGACCAGTTCATAACACCGAGGTATATTGTGTTTACCCCCAATTTTCTGACTGCAAATGACAAGACCGGCACCTATCCGAATTCCTATTATGCCGCGTCGGCCCACCCGGTTTATGGTTTCGATACGTTTGATGGGGATGTCACCTGTGATGTCGTGGTGATTGGCGGCGGGTTTACCGGGTTATCGTCGGCATTGCACCTGGCAGAACAGGGGTATGATGTGGTGTTGCTCGAAGCCCACAAGGTGGGTTGGGGGGCGTCTGGGCGCAATGGCGGGCAGGTCGGGTCCGGTCAGCGGCGTGAACAGGATGAACTTGAAAAAATGTTGGGCGCGGATGATGCCCGCAAATTGTGGGACATCGCCGAGCAATCCAAGGGCATCGTTAAAAGCCTGATTAAAAAGCACGGCATAAACTGTGACTGGAAGCCGGGTATTTTACATGCTGATCATCGGGAACGGTTTGTAAAGGGCACCCATGAATATGTCGACAAATTGCGCGACGAATATGGCTATGAACAGATTCGCAATATTAACCGCGATGAAATGCGCGAGATGGTGGGGTCTGAATTTTATCATGGCGGATCGCTGGATATGGGGGCCGGGCACCTGCATCCGTTAAACTTTGCCCTTGGTTTGGCGGTGGCGGCGCGCCAGGCCGGTGTGCGGATCTATGAAAATGCGATTGTGACCGAATACTCCACTGGCGAAAATGTAACTGTAAAAGTGAAGGGTGGGCCTGACGTTACCGGACAAATACTTATCTTGGGATGTAACGGCTATCTTGATGGTTTGGATGATCGGGTCGCGCGCCGGGTGATGCCCATTAATAACTTTATCATCGCGACTGAACCGCTGGGTGATGACCTGGCGCGGGAATTGATTCGTGATGATGTTGCGGTGGCCGATTCAAAGTTCGTGATTAACTATTATCGGTTAAGTGCCGATAACAGAATGCTTTTTGGCGGTGGCGAAACCTATAGCTATCATTTCCCCAAAGACATCAAAAGTTTCGTTAAGCCCTATATGCTGGAAGTGTATCCGCAATTGCGTGATGCGCGCATTGATTATGGCTGGGGCGGCACGCTTGCGATTACCATGAACCGGATGCCGTATTTCCGTCGGGTTGAACCAAAGGTTTTTTCGGCAAGTGGATATTCTGGTCATGGCGTGGCAATGGCAACGCTGGCCGGGCAGATTATGGCCGAGGCTGTATCAGGCACGATGGAACGGTTCGACGTGATGGCGAATGTGCCCGTGCCCCGTTTTCCGGGTGGGAAAAGCCTGCGTTACCCGCTACTGGTTCTGGCAATGACATGGTATGCATTGCGTGACCGTCTTTGATCACCAGCTGGTTGGTTAGGCGGTTACGGACCGCCTAACTCCTAAGCCGTTTTTCGAGATTGCCCGGCGGCAACGTTGCCAGACGTGATATCGTGTGCGCCGCGGGCCAGCAGGTGTGATTTTGCTTTTTGCCAATTGGCCGGACTAATCGCCAGGGTTGCCGCATCACTGAATGATACGTCATATCCCCGGTTTAGGGCCGCGTTGATTGTACTGTTAACGCAATAATTTCCGTCCAGCCCGACAATTGTCAGTTTGCCGACCTTTTGCTGGACCAGGGCTTTTTCCAGTTCTGGCTCGCGAAAGGCATCGGCACAGGATTTGACAATATCGTGGTCAATGTCCCCATCCAGCCGGGTATCAATATCCAGCCCGTCTGATTTGGGGCCACCGCGACCGTTGTTCAGCAGCTTTACCAGCAGGTTCATATACCAGCCGGAAAAGGTCTGCCGCACTGAAATAACCGGATGACCATTTTGATTGGCAAGCGTTACCAGGTCGTTGATGGCCGCGATGGCGTTTTTGATAAGAACAGGATCATAGGCATTCTTGCCTGTTGCCTTGGTAAAATCTTCCTGCAGGTCAATAATCAGAAGGGCGCTGTTGGGGCGCGCATTCAGGTCGATTTTTTGTCCCGTCGTGCTTTCAAGATGGCGGCGATACCCGTAGATGGTGTAGCCGATGATTCCGGCTAGCAACAGAATAGCAAGAAGCACGGCAGGCCACATGGTATTTTCTCCGCCTTGGTCGGGTTGATTTCAGACACCGCAGCGTTGACGTTACCGTGCAGTATTGTTTTTGGCAATGATCATACGTTATTCTTTATATTGGGTAAAATTTCCTGTTGGCGTTTTTTGGCAGAAACGAAAATACCAATGCCCCTGCCCAGAAACAGACCGTTAAACAACCCGCCAAGCACTGCCTGGGCCAGTACGATGCCGGGATCACTTGCCAATTCGGGTTGTGTGGCGTCAATCACGCCAAAAGTGTATTTGGTCAGGAAAATCATCAAGATCAGAATCAAGCTGGCCCAGCTTCCCGGCATGTGAATACGGGCGGGGGGGCCTGTTTCAACGCGGATATCCGTATGGGACGCCAGCAGTACGCCACCAAGCCCGCCAACGCCTAGCGCGGTAAGCCACAGAAAATCAATTGTGCTTGGTATTGCAAGATGGGTGGTATGGGATTGCAGTGAAATGGCAAACATGATGACCGGCATAATCAGCGGTCCATAAAGCGAGGTCGTGCGGGGTTTGGTGGCCTTTAAGCCGCGATAAAGGATAAAGGCGAGAAGCAGCCAGACCCAGCTTGGGGTCCCGGCGATGATGGAAAATATTGTCACAGCGAAATGGCCCTTAACTTGATGCGCAAAGGAAAGAGCGGCTATATTTGTGCCAGCTTTGCGATCAACAAGGAATTTTGCGTGAAAAGAGCCGGGGCTTTCGCGAATGGGACCGATGTACAATTCGCGCTTCGTCGATGGCGCGAGCTGGTAAAATCGCCGACTTTCCTGGCAATTGTTGGGGCGGTATCGGTTATTTGGGCGGTGAATGATATTTCCATTCACGCAGCCCTTTCTGAAATGCTTGTTTTGTTTTTGATGCGGCTGTTGTTTGCCGGTGTCAGTGCAAGTGTTGCCTCTCTTGGCATCCTGGTTTGGGTTGGAATACTGCGTTTGCGGTTTTCGACCATGCCGCGTTACGTGTTGGCAGGCGTTTTATCGTCGCCTTTGGTGTTCGTATCTCTCGCCGGACTAACCGCCCTTATTGATCAAAAATTGCCAACTGCAGAAACGCTGTTAAATATGTTTATCAGTGTTGTTGTCACGGTTACGGCAATTGCCGCGATTGTCGGTATTGTTAACCGTCGGACGAATGTTGCAGCCGGACAAATAGCAACTGGTACATCGCCGCAGGCACATGCTGATAACGCCTTTGTAACGGCACCAGAAGTTGACTTACCCGACCTGGTCCGCCGTTTGCCCGCTGAACTTGGACAGGAAATTATCCGTCTTTCGGCCAGTGATCATTATGTCGAAGTTTATACACGATTGGGACATACGCTGGTTCTGTTGCGTTTTTCCGATGCGCTGAAGGAACTTGGTGCGGCGGACGGAGTGCAAATTCACCGTTCGCACTGGGTTGCCCGTTCGGCTATTCACCGGCTTGTTTCAAAGGGTCGAAATTTGTTTGTCGAACTGGATGATGGCACGGTGCTGCCTGTCAGCCGGTCCCGTTTTGGGGAAATACGCAGTGCAGGATTTGTCGAGGAACGTGTTTCCTGATGGCGTTGTCGGCTGATGTCAGTCGGGCTGCCATTTCGACACCGGGTCGTATCTTTCACCTTTTGCCAGGATAACGCCATTATGTGCAGCAATGCCGACTTCAAGGCTTTGCGCGATGCGCAAGGCCCGTTCCATAAAATGGCGTGCAGCTTCTGGCGGGCAAAGTTCCGATAATGTTTCGGCAAAAAGGGCCAGCCAGCGATCAAAATGGTGCCGGTCGAGGGGCAGAGGCATATGTTTTTGCATCGGACGCCCATAATAGGCACCGCTTGCCAGTGCGACCGATGACCAAAACTGGCACATGTTATTCAGATGATGATCCCAGTCCTCAATTTTGCTTTCAAAGATGGGGCCCAAAAATGCGTCCGCACGGACCTTGGCATAAAAGCCATGCACAACATCATGGATCATTTGCGGGTCTATGCCGGTTTCATCCATGATCTTTTGTGTTGCGCGTTCGCGGCGTTCCTGATGTGACAGGCCGTCATCTTCGGTGTGGGTGTTGGTCATTTATGTGCTTCTGTCTTTGGCAACGTCTGGAGTCAGTAAATTTCTGTCCGTTTATAGGGCCGAACCAGCCTTTGAAACATGACATATGTCACTTTTTGTCGCAAAGGCTGGGGGGTATTTGTTACAGAAACGCATCCTGAAACCCGTATGCGGCATAGGCCAGCCAGCGATATTGGCGGCGTAACCCCGGAAGCGGGATTTTTTTGGGCGGGATGCTCATGATGGGGCCAATATCGCTTTGGCTTGTTTTGTCGGTCATCAGGTCTGCCAGCATTTCACCGGCATAGCTGGCAAGGGCAACACCGTTGCCGTGATAGCCCAGTGATGCCCATAACCGTTGATAACCGTCAATACGACCGACAAAGGGACGGCGAGATTGTGATAAGCAAACCAGCCCATTCCAGTGATGGGTGATATCCACTTTTTGCCAGGCGGGAAACATGCTGTGGAACTCTTTTTCCAGGGCTTTGCGGGCCCTGATTTGACCTTCGGGCGAGGCACTCAAACCACCACGACCGCCAAACATGAAACGCCCGTCGGGAAGTTTGCGAAAATAATGCAGCAAAATGCGCGTATCATAGGCCATCATATCGCTTTGCCAGCCCTGTTCGGCCTGTTCGCCATCGGTTAAGGGTCGTGTTACCAATATGCCCGAAATCACTGGCAATAAACGACCTGCCAGCCACTGTGGCATGTTTTCAGCACTATATCCGTTTGTTGCGATAACGGCCTGTTGCGCACTTATTTTGCACTGTGGATTATGTAGGGTAACCCCGGTTGCATTTTCGGTAATGGCGCCGATTTCGGCCTGTTCAAAAATCTGAACACCTGCGGCGAGGCAGGCTTTATGCAGTGCGGCAATATATTTGTAGGGATGCAGGCCAAATCCCGCTTTGACATGTAAACCACCGGCGACGCCGTGGACATGCAGGCCCATTTCATCAAGGGATTCTTTGGTATGAAACGTGGTCTGGATGCCTGCAAAATGTGCCAGTTCCTGTGCTTCTTCATGCAGCCCTTTTACGCGGGATGCTTTGTGGGCCAGCACCATTTCCCCATCCGAATGGCGGTCAACATCAGCGCCCCATTCGCCAATGCGCTGAGATGCCAGGTCAATAGCCGCCAATTGATGGCGGGCAAACTGACGGCTTGCGTCTTCGCCAAACTGTTTTGCCAGTGCATGTAATGACAGCATTGACCCGCCAAGGCAGCAAAATCCGCCATTGCGTCCTGACGCGCCCCATCCCGGGCGTCCGGCGTCAAGTACCACAACAGAGCGACCGGCTTGTGCCAGTTTCAAGGCCGCCGACAGGCCGGTATATCCGGCACCGATAACCGCAATTTCTGCCGTGATGTTGCCGCTGTCGGGTAGGGTTTGACAGGCGGGCAGGGGGGCAACACTTTGGGCCCAGAAACTTTTGGGCAGAGTAGGTGCATGATAGGCGTCGGGTTCGTATAAACGTTTCAGGGAATGGAAAGTATGTGTGTGGGGCATGTGCCGGTCTTGGTTGGCGGTTTACGAGGGTGATCGCATTATGAAGGCGGGCACCGAGATGGCGATAGTGCCAAATGAAACGCCCGCCACAGTCTGAGCCGTGCCGGGCGTATCGCAAAGCGGAAAAAAGGTCTGGATGAAACTTACATCACGCCAATTTTTTTAGCAGTGGCATCAAAGGCCGCACGGGCGCGTTTAACAAGTTCATCCACTTCATCGCGCGAAATGACCAGAGGCGGTGACAGAACCATGCGATCTCCACAGGCCCGCATAATCACGCCATTTTCAACGCAGAAATCACGGCAAATCGTGCCAACGGCTCCGGGTTTGTCAAAACCCTTGCGGGTCTTTTTATCGGCAACCAGCGGCATGCCCGCGATCAGGCCAACACTTTCAACGGCGCCAACCAGCGGGTGATCTTCCAGTGTTGCCAGCTTTTTGCGGAAGTACGGGCCAATATCATCGCGGACCCGTTCGATCAGCTTTTCATCGCGAAGGATGCGGATATTTTCCAGCGCCACAGCTGCCGATGCCGGATGTCCTGAATAGGTAAAGCCGTGGGTGAATTCGCCGCATTCATTGATCAAAACATCTGCCACACGATCACCGACCATCACAGCGGAAATTGGCAAATAGCCTGATGACATGCCTTTTGCCATTGGCATCAGGTCCGGTTTGATGTCAAATGTGTCGGATCCGAACCAGTTGCCGGTACGGCCAAAGCCGCAAATGACTTCGTCGGCAATCAGCAGAATGTCGTGTTCTTTGCAAATTCGCTGAATTTCCGGCCAGTAGGTTGATGGCGGGATGATCACGCCGCCTGCACCCTGGATTGGTTCGCCGATAAAGGCTCCAACTTTGTCCGGTCCCAGTTCCTTGATTTTTTCTTCAAGTTTGCGTGCTGCAAGCAGACCGAATTCTTCGGGGCTGTGGTCGCCGCCTTCGCCATACCAGTAGGGTTGGTCAATATGCACGACATTTGGCAGCATTGGTCCGCCCTGGGCGTGCATCCCGGCCATACCCCCAAGTGACGCACCGGCAACGGTGGAGCCGTGATAGGCGTTTTTACGGCTGATGATATAGTTTTTTTCAGCCTTGCCCTTCAGGTTCCAGTATTGGCGCACCATGCGAACAACGGTGTCGTTTGCTTCGGACCCGGAATTGGCATAAAAAACATGGTTCATATGCGCAGGGGTGATTTCCGCCAGAACCCTGGAAAGTTCGATGACCGGTTCGTGGGCGCACTGGAAGAAATTGTTGTAATAGGGCAGTTGCAGCATTTGCTTGTAGGCGGCTTCTGCAAGTTCCCGGCGGCCATAGCCGATATTGACACACCAAAGTCCGGCCATGCCATCAAGGTACCTTTTACCTTCGCTGTCCTCGATGAAAACACCTGACGCACCGGTGATAACACGGGTACCGCGTTTGTTCAGGTCTGCGGTATCGGTAAAGGGATGAATGTGATGTTGCTGGTCAAGGTTTTGCCAAAAGGCGGTTTTTTCAAGCTGATTCATGACTGCTCCTGACGACGTAACAGGTCCCTGTTGTCCGAAATGTCGAACGTTTGAAAAGAGTGTTCGTTTTTTTGAACACCTTTGCAAGAGATAATTTTTGAAAGATCTGTGAGGTATCGAGCGCCGATTTGGGCCACTATTTTTGGGAAGAGTGCGGTGTTGGCTGTTTTGAGAGAGTAAAATTGGTATAAAGTCAAATTGTGAATTGAACGATATATTGAACGATATCGTGATCGAGGGCTTGACCGTTTTGATGCGGCGCGGCACGATGACAGCGCTATGACACAAATGAACAGCCGTGCAGGGAGTATTAGACGATGAACAAGTCGTTCGTCGAAGACGGTAGGGCCGAAGCCCAACGCTTTTTTGAAGCCAATCCCGATATCGAACTGGTTGAGTTGTTGCTCCCGGATATCAATGGGGTTTTTCGTGGCAAACGTGTTACGAAAAACAAGTTTCTCAAAAGCTATGCTGAGGGCATTAACATGCCCGGTTCGGTCTGCCTCGTCGATATTACCGGGGATAACCCGGAAGGAACCGGTCTGTTATGGTCCAGTGGGGACCGTGACAATGTTGCCAAACCCATTCCGGGGACGCTCCATCGGGTTCCTTACGGGGAACAGGCGCTCGCCCAGGTGATGGTGTCGCTGTATGATCTGGATGGAAACCCGTTTTTTGCTGATCCGCGCAATGTCTTGCAAGGCGTTGTGGATCGTTTGGCAGCCGATGGTTATTTCCCGACGGTGGCGCTGGAACTGGAGTTTTATCTGGCAGACCAGAACGAAACCGGGCGGCCCATTCCACCTGCACCACTTGATGGCAGTTACGCCTCGGATGGTATTCAGGTGTATGGGCTTCAGGAAATCGAGAATTTTGACCGTGTTTTGCATGATTCGGTTAGCGAACTGAACCGTCAGGGTATTCCGGCTGATACGATTGTTGCCGAAGCTGGCCCAGGGCAGTTTGAAATCAATCTGGGTCATGTGAACGACCCGATGCAGGCCGCCGACCATGCCATGCAGCTAAAACGTGTTGTCAAGGGTATTGCCTGGGATCACAAAGTAACAGCAACCTTTATGGCGAAACCCTATTCGGATCAGGCCGGGAATGGCCTGCACATTCATGTCAGTCTGCGCGATGCGGAAGGCAATAATGTTTTCAGTCCGAAAGGCGATGAGGAAGTTTCCGACCTGTTGAAGAATGCGATTGGCGGTTTGCAGGCATCCATGTTTGAAAGCATGGCAATTTTTGCCCCCAACCCGAATTCCTATCGCCGGTTCCAAAACAAGGCCTATGCGCCGATGTCGCCAAACTGGGGATTAAACAACCGGACGGTTGCGTTGCGTGTTCCGGCCGGCAATGCCAATGCCGCACGGGTGGAACATCGTGTTTCCGGGGCGGACGCCAACCCCTATTTGGTGCTGGCGTGTGTTTTGGCGGGTGTTCATCACGGTCTTAAAAACAGGATTGATCCCGGCGAGCCTGTTGAAGGCAATGGATATGAGCAACATAACGGCCGGATTGTGCCGCGCAGCATGATTTCGGCACTGGATCACTTTACCAATGGCAAAATTGTTCGCGAATATTTGGGTGAACAATTTGTCGAGGTTTTTGATGTGTGCCGTCGCGCGGAATATGACGAGTTTTTTGCCGAGGTCACGCCGCTTGAACATCGCTGGTATCTGGATGCCGTTTGATGGCTTCCAGGCCCGGTGCCAGGAAAAATAAAATGAGCCAAAAGGTTGGAGACCGTCTGAAAGCCATTCGGAATATGTACGGTTTGTCACAACGTGAACTCGCCCGGCGGGCCGGGGTGACAAACAGTACCATTTCCACTATCGAGCAAAACCGGGTCAGCCCGTCAGTTGATTCGCTGGCCAAGGTTTTGCAGGGCATTCCGATATCGATGATCGATTTTTTCACCATCGACATCGAAAATGGCGAAGAGATCTTTTTCAAGCGGGATGATCTTGTCGAGCTATCGGACGGCACCATGTCGATGCGGCTGGTCGGGGCAACCCGAAAAGACCGGCAGCTTCGTGTGCTGCATGAAATTTATCCGGTTGGTGGCGATACCGGCAGCAAGTTGATTGTGCAAAAAGGCGAGGAAGCGGGTGTTGTTGTTCGTGGCAAGCTGGAAGTCACCGTCGGTGAACGGGCGCAGGTGTTAAGTGCCGGTGATGCCTATTATTTCAATGCTGAAATCCCGCATCGTTTTCGCAACGCCGGCGATGTTGAATGTGAAGTGGTGAGTGCAGCAACACCACCGTCATACTGAATTCATAATTTTGCGTAAGCAAGGTAGGGCACAATAGCATGCCCGATCTGCCAAAGGAGTTATCCCATGAGCACAGCTTTAAGCTTTGATGCCTTAAAATCGCAGGCTAGCAGCCTTGATTTCCGCAATAAGGCATTTATCAATGGCGCGTATGTCGATGCGCTTTCGGGCAAGACCTTTGAGTGCATCAGCCCGCGTGATGGATCGGTTCTGACGAAAATTGCCGAATGCGACAGTGCCGATGTTGACCGCGCGGTTGCTGCGGCCCGTGCCGTTTTTGAAAAAGGCAGTTGGTCAGAAGCATCGCCGGGCACGCGCAAGGCGGTGATGATGAAATTTGCCGACCTGATGGAAAAGCATGCCGCCGAACTGGCCCTGCTGGAAAGCCTTGATATGGGCAAACCGATCACGCTTGCGGTGCGGGATGATATTCCTTTGTCCTACAAGTGCATTCGCTGGTACGCCGAAGCCATCGACAAGATTTATGACGAAATTTCGCCGTCTGACCCGCATTCGATTGGTATGATCACGCGCGAGCCGCTGGGCGTGGTTGCCGCTGTGGTGCCGTGGAATTTCCCGCTGATGATGGCGGTTTGGAAATTGGGCCCGGCACTGGCGATGGGGAATTCCATCATTCTCAAACCGGCAGAGCAATCATCCCTGACGGCTTTGCGGGTAGCGGAACTCGCTGTTGAGGCGGGCATTCCTGAAGGTGTGTTGAACGTTGTGCCGGGCTTTGGGCCAACGGCAGGCAAGGCGTTGGGCCTGCATGAAGATGTTGATTGCATAACGTTCACCGGGTCGGGCGAAGTGGGCAAGCTGTTCCTGCAATATTCAGGTCAGTCGAACATGAAGCGCGTGTGGTTGGAATGCGGCGGTAAAAGCCCGAATATTGTTCTGGCAGACTGCCCGGACCTTGATGCCGCTGCCGAGGCGGCAGCCGGTGGTATTTTCTATAACCAGGGCGAGGTTTGTACGGCGGGGTCGCGCCTGATTGTGGAGGAGTCAATCAAGGATGAATTCATCGAAAAGGTGATTGCGGCGGGTAAGGCCATGCAGCCGGGCGATCCGCTGGATCCCAACAGTGAAATGGGCGCGATTGTTGATGAAACCCAGATGAACCGTGTTTTGGGTTACATTGAAAAAGGTCAGTCCGAAGGGGCGGCCGTTTCCCTTGGCGGTAACCGTGTTCGCACCGAAAGTGGTGGTTATTACATTGAACCGACTGTTTTCGACGGTGTGACCAATGCCATGACCATTGCGCGCGAGGAAATTTTTGGCCCGGTGCTGTCGGTTATTTCTGTTGCCGATTGGCAGGAAGCCGTTAAAACCGCGAATGATACACCCTATGGGTTGGCAGCCGCAGTTTGGACACGCGACATTAACAAGGCGCATCTGGCGGCCCGTAAATTGCGCGCAGGCCTGGTGTGGGTGAATTGCTGGGATGGCGGGTCGATCACCATGCCGTTCGGCGGGTATAAACAGTCTGGCACCGGTCGTGACCGGTCGCTGCATGCACTGGACAAGTATTGTGAAATCAAGTCGACCTGGATTGCACTGGGCGACGCCTGAAATATGAAAGGGCGCGATTAAAATGAGCAGCAGTACCGGCGTCATTGACAGCAAAGGCGGCGATAACGCTTTTACCGCAAAATCGGTGCATCAGAATACCAGCGAACCGATGTATTCCGGTGCGCTTTCCTTCATGCGTCGCCGCTATAGCCGCGACCTTGACGGGATTGATGTGGCGGTAACGGGTGTGCCTTATGACCTTGCCACTTCTTCGCGCCCGGGTACGCGCCTGGGCCCGCAGGGGGTGCGTCGTGCCTCGGCACATTTGGCCTGGGCACCACACTTTCCGTCTGGTCGGGATATTTTTGGTGAATTGGCGGTTATTGACTATGGCGACATGGTCATTGATCCTGGTCATCCGGAAAAACTGCCCGAGATGATCGAAGATCACGCCCGCACTATCGTGCAGTCTGGTGCAAAGATGCTGACGATTGGCGGGGATCATTTTGTGACCTATCCGATCCTTAAAGCGCATGCCGAAAAATATGGCGAAGGCATTTCCCTGATCCAGTTTGATGCCCATTCCGACACCTGGGAAGATGACGGCGACCGTATCGATCATGGCACCATGTTCTGGCATGCGGCCCAGAAGGGTATTGTTGATCCGTCCAAATCGATTCAGGTGGGTATTCGGACCCATAATGACTCGACACATGGTTTCAACATTCTATATGGACCGGATGTGCAATCCATGTCGGTTGCCGAGATCGTCACCCGTATCAAGGAAGTGGTTGGCGACCGTCCGGCCTATATCACCTTTGATATTGACGGCCTTGATCCGTGCTACGCGCCGGGAACGGGCACGCCGGTGTTGGGGGGCTTGACCACCCATCAGGCCGTATCGATCCTGCGGGGCCTAGAAGGTATCAATCTGATTGGCAGTGATGTGGTTGAGGTTTCGCCGCCCTTCGATGTGTCGGACATTACATCCCTGGCGGGGGCGACGATGGCGTGGGAAATGCTTAATCTTCACGCGGCCAATAAGAAATAATTATCAAACTTTCTGGTGATGCGTTTCAATGCGACCGGTATCCGGGTAGGATGCCGGTCGTTTTATTTTACGATAGCGCAGGATGTTGACATGGAATCTGTATCGATCTCGCTTTTGACGATTTGTGGTATCGAAGAACTGCCCGATCATGCCGAACGCAAAGTAACGCATATTCTGTCCGTCCTTGACCCTGATATGCCCGATCCTGAGGCCTTTGGCAAATTTGCCCCGCATGAACGGACCATCTTGCGTTTTCACGATATTATCGAGGATCGCCCCGGTATGGAAATGCCGCGTCGGGATCATGTTGAAAAGGTTCTGGCCTTTGGCGAAGAATTGGCAAAATCCTGCGATTTGCGCGAAGACGGGCATTTGCTGGTGCATTGCCATATGGGGGTTTCGCGCTCTACCGCCTCAATGGTGATGTTAATGGCGCAGGCCCAGCCGGAAATTTCCGAGGACGAGCTGTTTAAGCGCCTGGCGGCCATTCGTCCGCAAGCCTGGCCAAATTCGGTGATGATTGCGTATGCCGACGAATTGCTGGGCCGTGACGGGCGGTTTACCGAGGCGCTGCGCCGTCATTATGGCCGCCAGATCGAACGTGATCCGCATTTTGTAACCTGGATGACCGAACTGGGCCGTGAACGCGAAGTGGATATGGCTGTTTCATCGTAAAGGAGCGCCATATTTGGCCGGTTAATACCGCGATTGGCTTTTTGTTTGCGACAGGGATTGAATCGATTAAAAGAGGGCTGTCCCACACCGGAAACGTACAGGTCGGTATTACCGACGAAATAAGCGGAGAACGTATATGACGGCAAAAGCAGTTTGCCTTGGCGAGTTGTTGATTGATTTTGTACCGACGGTGACGGGGACAGGTCTTGCCGATGCTCCAGCCTTTGCCAAGGCCGCCGGGGGGGCGCCGGGCAATGTGGCTGTTGGCTTGCAACGGTTGGGCATTGAAACCGGGTTTATTGGCAAACTGGGCGATGATGCCTTTGGGCATTTTCTGGTCGATACCCTGAAAGCCGATGACGTTGACACATCGGGCATTGTTTTGACCAAGGAAGCCCTGACGGGCCTGGCTTTTGTGTCATTACGGGCAGATGGCGAACGTGAATTTTCGTTTTATCGTTCTCCGTCGGCCGACATGCTTTTGTCGGTGCCGGATCTTGATGTTGATATGCTTAAAGGATGCGAACTGTTTCATTACGGTACCCTGTGCATGATTGATGACGATCCGCGTGAAGCGACCCTGCGTGCGATTGAAATTGCCCGCGAGGGTGGGGCGATCATTTCGTGCGATCCCAACCTGCGTTTGCCGTTATGGCCCTCGGCCGATCGCGCGCGCGAGATTTTGCGCCTTGCCATTTCAAAGGCCGACATCGTTAAAATCTCTGATGACGAAGTGACCTTCCTGACAGGTGAAGAAGACCACGAGGCAGGATTGAAACAGCTTTGGTGTGATCACTGGAAGCTTTGCATCGTCACGATGGGGTCAAAAGGCAGCCGTTATTACACCCGCGAGTGGAATGGGTTTGCCGAACCGTTTAGTGTGACGTCGGTTGATGCCACCGGGGCCGGGGATGGTTTTACCGCCGGCTTTTTGTCGCGCCTGCTCAAAAATGCCGATTTGCTGTCTTCGGCGGAACAGGTTGGGGCTGCCTGTCGTTTTGCAAATGCGGTGGGGGCCCTGACGGCAACCAAACGCGGGGCAATTAACGCCTTGCCAACAGAAACAGAGGTTTTGGCCTTTATGGCCGAAGCTTGATGACGGTAATGGCAAAAACATAATTTCGGGCGGTGATTCCACATAATTGCCCGAAAGTTTTATACAGACTGTCCCACACAGTTTTCCGCTGGCCGAAAATAGCCTAATGACCTGTAATCCGAGGATAGAATGGCGACAGAACGTTTGAACGAATGTTGGGAAAATCTGAAGCAGATTGGCGCGGAAGTTTCCAGCGAACTGAACCTGCGAGATGCCTTTGCCGAAGATCCGGCACGGTTTTCGCGTTATCACACCGCTCTGGATGACCTGTTTGTCGATTATTCCAAAAACCTGATTACCGACGATGTTTTAAACGGCCTTCTTGAATTGGCAAAAGAGGCTGGTGTGGCAGACTGGCGGGACCGCATGTTTGCCGGAGAACGCATCAACATTACCGAACATCGTGCCGTTCTTCATATTGCCTTGCGCAACCTTGACGGGGATCCGATCGAGGTGGATGGCGAAGATGTGATGCCCGCCGTCAAGGACGTATTGGCGCGTATGAAGGACTTTGCCGCGCGTGTTCATAGCGGCGAATGGACAGGCCATACCGGCAAGAAAATTACCGATGTCGTCAATATTGGTATTGGGGGGTCCGATTTGGGCCCGGTGATGGTTAATGAGGCCCTGCGTCCGTATCACATTGATGGCATTAAATGCCATTTTGTCTCGAACGTGGATGGGGCACATATTGTTGATACCCTCAAGGACCTGGATGCGGAAACGACGCTGTTTATCATCGCATCGAAAACTTTTACCACCGACGAAACCCTGACCAACGCCTATTCCGCACGCAGCTGGCTTTTGGATGCGCTGGGTGATGAAGCGGCGGTGGCAAAGCATTTTGTCGCTGTGTCAACCGCGCTGGATAAGGTGGCGGAATTTGGCATTGATACGGTCAATGCCTTTGGTTTCTGGGATTGGGTCGGTGGCCGTTATAGCCTGTGGTCGGCCATTGGCCTGCCGATTATTCTGGCGGTTGGTTATGACCGGTTTGAAGAATTGTTGCGCGGTGGTGCGGCAATGGACCGGCATTTCAAAACAGCACCTTTGGCCGAAAATATTCCGGTTATTCTGGGGTTAATCGGGGTTTGGTATCGCAATATTCTGGGTGCTTCCAGCGTTGCGATTTTGCCTTATGACCAGCATTTGTCGCGTTTGCCAGCTTATCTGCAGCAGGCGGATATGGAAAGTAACGGCAAATCGACGACGCGCGATGGCAAAAAGGTGCAAACGGCGACCGGCCCGGTCATTTGGGGCGAGCCAGGTACGAACGGGCAGCATGCCTTTTACCAGTTGATCCATCAGGGCACGGAATTGATCCCGGTGGATTTCATGGTTGCGGCCAAACCGTTGCATGATTTGCAAAACCATCACGACAAGCTGGTTGCCAACTGCTTTGCCCAGGCAGAGGCCCTGATGGTGGGTAAAACCGAGGCTGAAGTACGCCATGAGCTTGAAGCACAGGGCATGGCGGCAGATGAGATTGATGTTCTGGCACCGCATAAGGTTTTTGCCGGGAATAAACCCAGCACCATGATCCTGTATCGCCAGCTTGATCCGTTCACGCTCGGCCGTTTGATTGCCATGTATGAACATAAAATCTTTGTTCAGGGTGTGATCTGGAACGTTAATTCCTATGACCAGTGGGGGGTGGAACTCGGCAAGCAATTGGCAAAGGAATTATTGCCAATGGTGCAGGGCAGTGAAAGTGCGGAAAAGCGCGATGCCTCTACCGCTGGTCTGATTGCGGAATTGCGCAGTCTTCAGTCCTGACAGGATCTTTGTGATTTCTGCTGATTTGTGCGGGCAGCGTCATTGGGCGCTGCCTTGTTATTTTTGGATCGACATGGGGTTCAGGCAATTGTGCTGCAATCACGTATCATGTTGGCCTGTGCATGATTGCTCCCAAATCCGATTCAGGACATGAATTTAACCAAAGTCTCTGCTTGTGATCGGCGGAAGGTTGGAACGGAGGCCTGCAGGTTATTATCAGTCAGCTAAAAATAAAGCGATACCCCCTTCATTCGGTCACAACCTGGCATATTTTGCCCAAGGATTGTTTATTGTCAGGAGATAGTTTAAAACAGCCTCCAATTGATGATCGGACCTCGGATCATCCACATCGTAACGAAATATCTCATAATATTTTTTGGTTATCTCTGCCGAGTGTTGATGAGGAGGCGGCAAGACATCGCCGTTTTCATAATCATAATCCAGAACATCATCCATTGTCCGGGCAATGCTCATTGACCAACTGGCGACGGAACTCTCAGCCGAGCCAATATCATTCATTGATTTGACGTTTGCCAAGCCATCTCTGAACGATTTTAAATGAATAAATGCTGTCCGTTTGGCTTTCTCCAAACCTTGGTATGCACATTTTAAAAACGCTTTGTCATTTGGCGATATTAAAGCGGCCTTTGCACCTTTTAATAAAGGCTGACCATTTTCAAGATGCAACCTTATCTGTTCGCGCAAATTTTCAATCAGGCCCGGATAAGCTGCCATCATTTGGTCAGATTCCTGAAAAAAAGTTACGATTTCTTTAGCGCTCAACATGGCTCAGGGTGTGGCATATTTCGCCCAAGGGTTGTCCACATTGCGAAGATAATTCGCAAAATCTTTCATTTCTTGGGTTTCAAGTGGCCCATTAATCTCTCGTGGGAACACAATCATCATTTCATCATCAATTTTTGTAAAGAACTTGTAGGCGGGCGGTAACATCTGACTCTCGTAGGGATATTCTCCAACCACAGCCCCCAAACTAGTAAAAACCGTTTCCGAAAATCTCTCGGCAATATCCAATGCCTCTCCAACTCTTGCGCCAGAAAGATGACCTCTCATTCTATCCAGTTTCTTTGAAAGACTGCTCTCAACATGATCAAGAGTATTGATACAACCTCTTAAATAATCTCCTGATGCAGGATTTAACAAAAAAATACGCAGGTCTTGCGGCAATGGCTTTCCCATACGCAAATGATCCGCAATAATATCTTTTACATTCAAAACCTTAATTCTGTATTCCTGAATGAGGAATTCAGCCAATTTAAATGCTGCAACCGCTCTTTTCATAGATCGCACTCCCCTATTTGTCCAGCATTTATAATTGATCTTAACGGTTCTACCTGCGCCCGGTCATTCCACTAAGTATGATAATATTCCTTTATCTGATTCAGAGAAACAGCGCCTTCTTTTGTGCCCGATAAGAAAAATCTGTCATTGCCTTTGATTGGGGTGTGATTTAGAGGATTCTTACACTTTTTTGATCTAAATGTGCGCGTATTTGATCCATGGATTTTTCACTTCACGTAAATACCTGACAAATTCTTTCTCTCTTGGCCCTTCGTAAACTTGGAATATTTTATAAATATTCAAACGAATGTCATGCAAATAACTGGCTGGGGATGGAAAAATATCGCTTTGGTATATGTCGGCTAAGTAGTCATGCCAAGCACGGTGAATCCCCCCGATGCCGGATATTATATAAAAAGCTTCGTTCACATTACATATGCCCAAAGATTTTTTATAATTTATACTTATTAAATTCAAATGATCTAATCCTTGATCTTGGAAAAAGGCCATGACCTGTCTAACACTGTCGACATCATTCGGATGCCAAATCGGCGCATTTGCCCCTTCCACTAGTGGTTCACCAAGTTCAAAAAATTTTTTTAAATGTACGATCAGGTCCTGTAGCTTTGACGGATAGGCCTCAAGACGTCTATCAGCCTCAGAAAATAGCTTTATTTCTTCACTAAACTGATTCATGAGTCACACTCATCAATTTTTCCAGCTTGCCGTGTTGAACGTAACGCATCTGACGGAGCGTTGCATTTCGTATATTTGAAGCCTATTTGCCGTTTCTCGAGAATGGCAGGAATATCTCGACCTTTCTTGGGAAACCATAACTGTTCACCACCCCCATCCAATATCATGCCTGGATGTAAGACGTCTGGATCATGCTTTGTCGCATCACCCAAATCCTGTGGCCAATAGGGCCAATTAATGCAGCAGGAGGAGGCGGGACTTTTGCAAACATATATCCTCCACCGAGATTCCAGTCATGCAAACAGCGTCGCGGACACGCCACGTTATGGTTTTGCACTATATCCTCATGACACCATAATATGAGATCATTTGATAGGCAGGGGAAATAAATCTATGATTTTATCAGTTTCCCGTATCATTCAAGATTTAGCATGTTTCGCCCAAGGATTGTTTACTGTCAGGAGATAGTTCAAAACAGCCTCCAATTGACGATCGGACCTCGGATTATCCACATCGTACCGAAATATATCATAATATTTTTTGGTTATCTCTGCCGAGTGTTGATGAGGAGGCGGCAAGACATCGCCGTTCTCATAATCATAATCCAGAACATCGTCCATTGTGCGCGCAATGCTCATTGACCAATCCGCAACAGAAATCTTTGCTGATCTAACGTCATTTATTGATTTGACGTTTACCAAGCCATCTCTGAACGATTTTAAATGAATAAATGCTGTCCGTTTGGCTTTCGCCAAACCTTGGTGTGCACGTTTTAATAACGCTTTGTCATTTGGCGCTATTAAAGCAGCCTCTGCGCCTTTTAATAAAGGCTGACTCTTTTCAAGATGCAGTCTTATCTGTTCGCGCAAATTTTCAATTAGGCTTGGGTAAGCTGCCATCATTGTGTCTGCTTTCTCGAAAAACTCGATGATTTCTTCTGTTTCATTCAAGGTTTGGCATATTTCGTCCAAGGGTTGTCCACATTGCGAAGATAATTAGCGAAATCTCTCTTTTCTTCCGTCTCCAATGGGCTATCGAGGTTTCTTGGGAAGATTTTTTTTGTTTCATCGTTAATTATTCGAAAAAAATTATACGAAGGCGGTAGTAATTCGCTTTCATAAGGATATTCGCCAAATACATTCGCGAGATTATTGAAAACATCTCTTGTTAAACTTTCTGCGATAAGCAAGGCGTCGACAACATTGCATTGAGCAAGAAAGTATCTCATTCGGTATAACTTTTTTAACAGGCCCTCTGCCACATAATCAAGAACTCTAACTGAAATTCTTAAATTGTCTGTGGAATTAGGGTTGACTAGAATCTCACGCAAATCTTTTGGTAATGGCTTTCCGAATCTTAAATGATCCTCAATCATATTCTTAATGTTCAAAATTTTATTTCTGTATTCTTGTATGGCATCTTCTGCCGTTTGAAATACCTTAACCGCATTTTTCATAGATCGCACTCTCCTATTTTTCCGGCATTTCTTGTTGGCCGTAACGGTTCCACTGGTGCCCGATCATTCCAATAAGTATGATAATATTCCTTTATCTGATCCGGAGAAACAGCACCTTCTCTTGTTCCTGGCAACCAGACCTGCTCACCGCCTCCGGGCAAGACATGACCAGGTAAATTTTCACTTTTCTGCGGACCAATTCGGCCTATCAGAGCATGATCGGGAGGTGGCACCTTAGCAACAACATAGGCACTAGCGGCATTCCAGTTTTGTAGCACAGCGTTATCACGTCGCCATTCCGCTTCAGAGTTCGATGGTTGGGATCGGCTCCAAAACCCGCCTGTTTGATCTTCTTCCTTACCAATCACCCGATAAAGCTCGTTAATCTGCTCTTCGGAAGGTATATTTTTATCATTTCCCAATTTTTTAATGACCGGCTTCTCGGCAAACGAACCCAGTATCTTATCCTTAAAAAAATCAGGACTTGTTTCTGCCACGGTTCGGATGGAATTTGGTAAATCTGGATCTGATAACAACTCATCGTACCATTGTTCGACCCTAATTTCGTGTAAATCTCGAAAGTTCTTAAACTCGGCGTTATCCGGCACAGTAGAGCCTTTTGGCTCCGGCAAAGACGGACTCCAGCTTGGTCGGTCCATTGTCTTTTGCCAATGCCGATAAGGGCCATAATTGATAACCATGTCAGTTACGCGCCGAATAATAACTGAGTGCCCCGGCAGGACGGAAAATGCTCTCGTGGCATACCCTGAGGTCGCCCTTAAAATCCGTTTTTTGATCGCCTGCGCGGCCGCTTCAAAGTTACGGCTTGCCATGCCGCGCACTTTTTTGATGGTCGCAAGGGCGTCATTAACCATGCCTGTCGGCATCACGCTGCCCAGCAGCGAAACCTTTTGCGCGGTCAGGTCCAGAAACTCGTCAAATTTTTGCGAAACAAAACCAACCTGGTCCACCACATCGTCGGCGAGCTTGGTGACAAAGCGATAGCCATTGACCCGCATCCCGGTGCGGTGCAGCGCCTTGTTGATATAGACCAGCACCCGCCCGATTTCCGAGACGTTCTTCCAGATGATTTTGATCACGCCTTTCGCCAGCGAGCCCAGCGAGGGGACAAGGCCAATCAGGCAGGCAAAAACACCAACCCAAACGCCGATTTCATCGTACCGTTTGTCCCGGATAAGCAGTTTACTGTTGGCGATCAGGTCACGCAGATCCGCCACCTGATCGACCACCGGCACGGCGGTGACGATGGCATTGGTAATGATCTGGCTGGTCGACATGTTTTCATTGAAGTCGCCCTGAAGAGTCCCCCAGGTCCACTCGGCACCCGAGGCGATACTGGAGGCAACACTTTCTGCTGCCCGTTCCAGCCAGTTGCGTTCATCTTCAACCGGGGCGGGTTCTTCAAACGGTACCGGTTCGGTCGGATCATCAAAGAAAAAGACCTCAACCTCGCCATCGTAATCGCCAAGATCGACATGGATATATCGATGTTTGGAGAGTTCGCTGACGGTTAACACACCTTCGGCAATGACCTCGCCGCCCGGCTCCCCGCCATTGGGTTTTTGCACCACATAAAGGGTGTCGGTAACGGCCTGCTCGTCGGGATATTCATAGCGCAAATGAATCCAGTTGCCGTCATGGCAATGCTGGCAACCATCCGACGCGACCCGCCCGCCTTCGGAGGAGGCCAGTTCCTGGGCTTTCTGATATTCGCTTGTAATCTGGTTCATGTCATTCGTACCTGTCAGGCTATTTCCAGACGACGTAAAAACTCGGTCTTCAACGACGCAAAAAGCCTGTCAGGCGGTTGTCTGGCAAACAGGTCGGCAAGGACTGACTGCAAGGGATCATCCAGAAAGAAAGGGGTAAATACCAGAGCACAAATCATGTGGGCGGCTTGTTGCGTTTCAGACACAAGGCCATGTTTCTCCCACGCCTCCCGACATTGCCCGACAAAAGAGTTTGTATTTTTGCCCGGTACAAAGGCAGAGAATTGTTCACGTACCTGATCGGGACCGGGAGACTTTTCAGCCATACCTTGCTCTAGCATCGGCAAAAGCTGTTTCAGTGTGGCATTGGCCATCAGAATGCCGGGCAGTTGGCTGGCCTGAAAGGCCGCTTCAAATTTCTGCACCCTAAGCACCGGGCTATGTCCGCTCTGATAAAGGCAGGATTCAGCCAAAGACTGTACCCGGGCATCCTGCAGGAAGCCGGTGCCGAAAAAGGCGGACATGGTGGCGATTTTGGCAATCTCGTTGCGATGGACAAAGCCCTTGTCGCGACAGTTTTTTGCTACCGTCTCGATCATCTCAACGACAGGACCAACGCTTGCAATCCCGAGCCGTTTAAAATGCAGTGGTGCAATGCCAAACAGTTTTTCGCCAAACTCGTGGGCGAACCGGTCCTGCTGCTGCCGTCCCAGTCCGGCCCGTTTTTCGGCAGTCAGAATGAAGGGCGCTTTTTCGACGTCACAATCAATCCGGGAGGAAATTTTAAACAGGCTACTACCAACCGGCGCATAAATGGCCCGGATCGGCACCTGATCCCGCGGATGCAGCAACCCGGCAACATTTTCGCGTTCATGGCGGATCAGCGAAAACAGATTGACGGTCTCGCGCGGCTCCCAAAACCGCAGATAATACCATTGTTCCTGTTCATCACGGACACGGGTATATTTGCGAAAGTGGGAATGGATGTCGTCAATGGTGGCGCGTGACCGAATATAAATCGCCGGTTCTCGATGCCAAAGATGGCGGGTTGTTGCCTGTTCATGGGCATCGGGATCTTGGGTAAACAGGATCCGGGTAAAGTCGGCATCGGGGTCAAGCTCGATCAGATAGGGGGCCACATCGGCAAGTTCGATGGCCGCCTTGCCCTTGAACATGCAGCGCCACGGCATTTCACAGTTTTCTAACTCGCTAAACCCGCCGGTCAGTTTGGCGGCATCTATCACCGCATAGGTTTTAAGCGGCGGGACATTTTCGGTATCGCCATAGAAGGCTATTTCTGCATCGCTCGGCGCGACATCGCCAAAGAGTGGTCCAAACAGAGCATCCGGCACGGTTTTGCGTGGATGCACGCCAAACTGGGCATCAAGCGGTGCAATCCCGGTTATTTCTTGGATTTCCAGCCAGTTTTGCGGTTCCGGTGCGGTGCTTGCGGCATTGGCAAGGCCACCAAGTTCGACCCTGTGCAGATCATGAACCTGGCGGGCGAGATGCAGGGCCTGTTTTTCACGAGCATGGCGCACCATCCATTCGGTGGCGGGCATCACATCTTCCGCCCATAACAAACGCAGCGGTCCTTCGGCATCCCCGGTTTTTGTTTCGGACACATGCGCACGCAATACGGTTTCATAGGCATCACGGTTTTCTGCCCAAACCGCCACCACGCCGCTTAAAGTTTCGCGCACAGTTGCCGTCTCTGCCATAAACCCGACATCGGTTTCATGGTCGTTGCCAAGATCACGCACAAAGTGACAATGCCCCAACCAGGGCTCGAACTTTGCTTTCGTCATGTCAGATGCACCATCAGGTGATTTCCTTGCACAGCCCGTCGCCAAACACGTTTTTTTGGCCGAAGGCTAAACCATGCCAAAACCCCATGAGCAGCGTCTGCCGGAAATTTCACCAAAACGACAATTTCGCCAAAACGAAATAAGCCTTTGTTTTTAAGATATATTATTGGGATATGGTCGATCATGCCGAATGGCATTCCGGGCGGATTTCCGCCCGGTTAGGCGGAAATCCGCCCGGTCAGGCCAAAACAACCCGCAGAATCGGGTGCGTTGCATCGTTGGTTGTGGGTAGGGTTTTGCTGGGGCCGGTTGTCGCCCTTGCTTTGCCGATCTTGAGTAATCAGCTCAAGTCATACACGCCTGACCGACGGAATGTTGGGGCTTGGGTTATTACCCCTGTAGGGCGTCGATCATGGCATGGGCCGCAGCTTCACCACTTTGAAACGCGGCTTCGATGCGTGCGCCCATGCACCAGTCACCGGCGGCAATGACACGGCCATCGGCAGAGGCAAAATGACTTTGCCCCAGCGGGCTTGTCGTGCGGGCATAGCGCCAGCGATGTGCCTGGCTTGAAACCGGCATCGGCAGTCTGGCACCTGCCTGCGCAAAGACTGTTTTTGTGACTGCGGTTATTTGGTTCACCACATCTTCGGCTTTTTCTTCCAAATGGGTTTGGGACCAATCGACCGATGCGTGGATGGTCCAGCATTCATAAGGTGCCGGGGGTGATATTGCTTTTGTAAGCGGATTGCGACCAATCCAGGATATGGCCGGATCGGGTTTGGAAAACACATCAAAGGGAAGGGCTGTGGACTCCTGAAACGCTAACATAACAGCCCAGCAGGGTGCCATTTTAACGTCGTTTATAACGTCAAATCGCGGCGAGAGAGGCATAAGGAGTTCGGCACTTTGTGGTGCCGGGATGGTAACGATCACGCCGTCAAACTCACCATGTGATATCCGGTTTTTATGGTCCTGCTCTGATGCGAAGCTGTAAAGCTGGTAACGGTTGTGATTTGTCGGGGCAATTTGTGCGATACGTGTCTTGCACTGAATGTCGAAGCCGGAATTTAAGGAACTGACAAGTTTGTTCATTGCGGGCTTCCCGCGATACCATGTTTCTGGCGGTTCGGGGGCTATGGTCGGTGTGGTTGTTGGGTCAGGCCACTGTTGTGCCGCCCAATGTTCAGCCGCGCCGCTATCAACGGCATTTTCAAGATATTGCACAAAATCGGGGTGGCGGGCAGTGGCATATTGGGCACCATGATTGAATATCCCGTAATCTGTTCTGCGGGCTGCCAGACGACCGCCCAGGCCACGGCTTTTTTCAAAAACCTGCACCTTATGTCCGGCGCGATGAAGGATATGGGCGGCATTGAGCCCGGTCATTCCGGCGCCGATGACGGCAATTTCAAAACGTGGCATACGGTTTAATCCTGCTGATATTCTTATGAATAAGATACGCAAAATGCAACCAAACGGAGCACTTAACTCAGCCCGATATTTATAAAAGCGTCATATCGGTGTCATAATAGCGTTACCGCTGGCAGGCATGTTGTCGCATTTGCCAATTTTTGACAAAGGGGACAAATCAATGCGTCGTTCGATTATGATGGCAGGTGTTGCCATTTCCGGTTTGCTTACGGCCTGTGCAGGCAACGGAACTTCAATGGATAACGGCATCAGCCTGCGAAGTGCAAATGTGGTGCCCCATCGTTTGAGCATTGCGCCTCTTGGAGAATATCGCACCCATTTGTTTGATGAAGGCGGGGCAGAAATTGTCGCCTATGACGTCGCAAGCAAGCGGGCTTTCGTGGTCAATGGTGGCGATAAGGGGATTGATATTCTTGATATTTCAGACCCGATGAATGTTTCAAAAGTTTCGACCATTGCCCTTTCAAAATGGGGTAAGGCCGCGAATAGTGTTGCCGTTCATAACGGGCTTGTCGCTGCTGCGGTTGAAAATACCGACAAACAGGCCCCTGGGCAGGCGGTGTTTTTTGACATCGATGGTAACTTCAAGGCCGCTGTAAAGGTCGGTGCATTGCCCGACATGATTAAATTCACCCATGATGGCAAACATGTGCTGGTTGCCAATGAAGGTGAGCCGAATGATGCCTTTGGCAATGACCCGGAAGGAAGCGTTGCCGTAATTTCCGTTCCGGACGATGTTACGAAAATGACCGATGCGGACGTTCGTTTCGCCCGGTTTGATGCCCTGAATAATAAAAAACTGCCTGCGGGAATGCGCACCGCCAACCCTGGCACATCCAGTGTGGCACAGGATATTGAACCGGAATATATCGCGATTAGTGCGGATGACCGGAAGGCCTATGTGACCTTGCAGGAAAACAACGCCATTGCGATTGTCGATATCGCATCAGCGCGTGTTAGCGATGTTGTTGGCCTGGGTTTCAAGGACCACATGGTAAATGCGATGGATGCCAGCAATAAGGATGGTGCCATTCGCATCAAACCCTGGCCGGTATTTGGCATGTATATGCCAGACACCATCGCCGGGATCGAGATTGACGGCAAAAATTATTACATCATCGCTAACGAAGGTGATTCCCGCGACTATAAAGGGTATAGCGAGGAAGCCCGCGTTGCTGACCTGAAACTCGACCCGTCTGCTTTCCCCAATGCAAAAGAATTGCAAAAGAAGGAAAACCTTGGTCGTCTGAAGGTTACAACCGCACAGGGTGACATCGATGGCGACGGTGATTTTGATCGGTTGTTCAGCTTTGGTGGGCGGTCATTTGCCGTTTTGGATGATCAGGCTGATATGATCTTTGATAGTGGAGATCAGATTGAGCAGTATCTTTCGGCCTATCTGCCCCGTGACTTTAATTCAAATAATGACGAAAATGGCAGCTTTGATGATCGGTCCGATGACAAGGGACCAGAGCCGGAAGGGGCCGCAGCGGGCTATGTAAATGGCGTTCCGTATGCCTTTATCGGGTTGGAACGCCAGGGGGGATTTATGGTGTATGATCTGACCAACCCGGCCAATCCGCAATTTGTGACCTATCATACGGATCGTAACTTTGAGGGTGATCCCAAGCAGGATACAGCAGGCGAATTGGCGCCCGAAGGGATGTTGTTTATTGATGCCAAACATAGTCCGACGGGTAATGCGATGCTTGTGGTCGCGTCCGAAGTTTCCGGCAGCACCATGCTTTATGATTTGAAGTAACAGAGATCATCGTCAATATGTTTTGGCAATGATATTGGCCGGCAAAAAAGTAAGGGGCGGATCAAACGGGTTTTGATCCGCCCCATGTCGTTTCGCGTCATTTTCCGGAATGTAACGGTTTTGATATATATTGCGTATGCAGAATGCTTCAATTTGTTACAAAAAACGATTACACTCCGCCGCGATCAGCAAAAAGCCATTGATTTTGCAGGAGACAGAGGCTGAATTCCCGTCGTGAACCCCATATTCTGGTTGTCGATGATGACCAGGAAATCCAGAAACTGCTTAAAAAGTTTCTGATGCAGCATGGCTATCGCATGACCACGGTTTCGGATGGAACCGAAATGCGTAAAGCCCTGCGGGACTGGAATATTGATCTGTTGATCCTCGATATCATGCTGCCCGGCGAGGATGGTTTTGCCTTGTGCCGGGATGTGCGCCGCACATCAAAAGTACCAATTATCATGTTAACCGCCGTGGGCGAGGATACGGACCGTATTTTGGGGTTGGAACTTGGCGCTGATGATTATTTGACCAAGCCGTTTAACCCGCGTGAATTGCTGGCGCGTATTCGTGCGATTTTCCGCCGTGCGGAAACAGGTGGTGCCAATGATATGGTTGAAAACAGTGCTGAAAAGGTAAGGTTCGGTGCCTGGGTGCTTAACCTGGGGTCGCGGGAATTACGCGATGCAGACAATGTTGTTGTGCATCTTTCAACCGGTGAATTTTCGCTGTTGCGTGCGCTGGTGAAGCACAATAAACGTCCTTTATCACGCGATCAGCTTGTTGATATTGTCCGTGGGCAAAGTTCCATTCCGTTTGACCGCAGTATTGATATTCAGATCAGCCGGTTGCGGCGTAAGATCGAAAAAGATGCCAAAAATCCCAAGCTGATCAAAACGGTGCGCGGCATCGGCTATCAGTTTTGTGCTGATGTCGTGACCGCCTGATCCGAAACAGGCAGATGCAGGTGGCAACGGTAAAACCCCGCTGGTACAAGCCCCGTACGCTTGGGGGGCGCATATTTGTCATCATGATGATTGGCGGGGTTATCATTGCGGCCCTGGCCAGCATGGCATCGCTTTATATCATTGACCGGTCTGAACGCATCAGCCGCGCCTATACGCTGGGATTTACCATTCGTGAGCTGGTCCTGATTGCCGAGAACCCCGAGTTGCGGGGTAATGCCCGGAACGTTGCAGCACAGGATGGTCTGCAGGTGGAAATTCTGCCAGCACAGGAGGTCGAAAGCCTTTTGCTGTTTTCCCGTCCCGCACAGCATATTGCCATGCCGGTTCGGCTGGGAGATGCGGGGTGGCCAATTTCGGTCAAGGTTCATTTTCGGCGTGGACGGCTCAGTTCAGAACAGCGTGATGTGATTGAACAGGCGAAAAGTCCCAGCCTGTTTTTTGCCCAGCTATCGCGCGAAATTGCCCGACTTGGCCTACAGGCGCAAATTGAACTGACCCTGCCTTCCGGGCGGCGGATGATGTTGTCTCATGCGCAGCTTTGGAGTGACTATGCCTCACCATCCGTCGTTTTCATCATGTTTGTGGTGGGGGTGGTTGCTGTTCTTGCCGTTTTTGCTGCTTTGGCTGATTTACTGGCCGGTCCTTTTAAAAATCTGGCAACGGCCATTCGTAAAAATGGTGACGAGGTTGAAGGCGAGCTGGTGGTAGAACGTGGGCCGGTCGAGGCGCGTTCGATGGCGGAAGCCTATAACGGGCTGCGGTTTCGGATTGCCCGAATGCTGGAAGACCGTACACGGATGCTGGCGGCAATTTCGCATGATTTGCGCACGCCAAGTACGCGATTGCGGTTGCGCGCTGAATTTATCGATAATGACGAATTGCGCGAAACGGTTCTGCGTGATCTTGACGAAATGGACGAATTGTTAAGCGATGCGCTCGATTTCCTTGGAGACTGGATCCACAAGGAAGAAGAACGTACTGTTGATTTTACATCCGTGCTTGAAGCGATTTGCGATGACTATGCCGACCTGGGACGGCCGGTGATGTTTGAAGGGCCTAAACCGTTGACATTTAACGTGGTCAATACGGTGTTTGGCAGCAAAAACGAAGAAGCCCATTCCTTTGGTGATAAACGCAGCATTCGGTTGACCTGCCGGGCAGGGACGCTTCGCCGGGCTTTTACCAATTTGATCAATAACGCATTGAAATACGGTCATCGTGCCTATGTTAGCCTGGATGCAACAGCTGATGAGGTGATTGTGCTTGTTCGGGATGAGGGGCCGGGAATTCCCGAAGAGGAACAGGACAAAGTTTTTTTGCCGTTTTATCGTGTTGAAGGGTCGCGCGCGCGCAGTACGGGCGGGAGCGGGCTGGGGCTATCGATTGTTAAAACCGTTATTGATGCCCACGAAGGGATAATCAGCCTAAAAAACTTGCCAAAACGAGGCATGGCAGTTGAGGTGCGTTTGCCAAGAAAAGTCTGATATTTACTTTTTCCTGATTATTTAGGGTTTCCTTACTCAAATATTATTTTTATCTAAATAAGAAAAATTATACATGTTTATAATGTTGTTCTTGTCGCTACCCAGTTTTGTTGTAGGTTAGCGGTCTTCACTGCAAAGTTTGCATTCCTGAATATCGCCAATCGCTGTAGTTGCAGGAACAAGTATGGGATATAACCCGTACGAATTTGAATTAAGGCGCTTTTCTATATGAAAATGTGCTGCCTGTTTTAGGGGGAAAACGCGACCATGATGTCGAATATGAACATCAGAACAAGGCTGATTATCATCGTAATCGGCGCTGTTTTGGCATCTTTTGTTATTGGTGCATTT
Source organism: Thalassospira sp. TSL5-1 (assembly GCF_001907695.1). Lineage (NCBI taxonomy): Bacteria > Pseudomonadati > Pseudomonadota > Alphaproteobacteria > Rhodospirillales > Thalassospiraceae > Thalassospira > Thalassospira sp. TSL5-1. Next base: position 1,894,532 of record NZ_KV880637.1, on the reverse strand, counting down.
GCGCTTTATAATTTACGCGGAAATTTACTTGAAGATCGTAAAACAGATACACGTAATCTCGTTAATAGTACGATCAGCCTGTTGGACTTTTATTATCAGCAACAGGCGTCTGGTACCTTAAGTGAAGAAGAAGCACAGAACCTTGCGAAAAAGGCTGTAAGCTCTCTGCGCTATGATGGCGGCAATTACTTTTGGGTGTTTACGGCAAAAGAACAGATCATGCTTGTGCATGGGGTCGTGCCCAAGCTGGTTGGCCAGGACATGAGCGATTCAAAGGATACGTCGGGTAAACTTTATTACCGTTCCTTTGACGAGGTCATCAAGGCGCATGGTGAAGGGTTTGTTGATTATCATTTCTATTTGCCAAATAGCAAAGAAACAGGGCCCAAGCTTGCTTATGTCAAGAATTTTAAACCCTGGGGATGGGTTGTTGGCACCGGGATCTATGTAAATGATATTGATGATATTTTTTATCACAGCTTGATGGTTCAGGGCGCGATTGCGCTGGTTGCCGTTGGTTTGGTCATATTCTTGTCGATCATTGTCAGCAAGGGGATCACCGGTCCATTGTCGCGTATTATCGACAATATGAATTCTGTCGCAGAAGGCGACTACGATATCAAAGTTGAATATACCGAACAGAAAAGTGAAATTGGCGACCTGGCGCGGACCATGGAAACATTTCGGGATCGCAGTCTGGAAGTGGCGCATATGCGCAGCAAACAGGTTGAAAACGAAAAGAAAGCCGAGGAATCCAAACGCGAAGCGCTGCAGCAGATGGCAACCGACTTTGAGCAATCCGTTGGGCAGATTGTGGCTGATGTTCTTCATTTGTCATCCGAGATGCAGGATGGGTTGAAGGCGATTTCGGCTTCCGCAAGACATGCCGGTGAATCCCTTAAGGTTGTTTCTTCTGTTTCTCATGATGCGACACGGAATGTGGATACGGTTGCTGCAGCGGCCGAGGAGCTGACGGCATCGATTGCTGAAATCAGCAGCCAGGTTACACAATCGTCCGGTATTGCGGCGGGGGCAGTTGATGCGTCGGAAGGGACGCACAAGAAAATCGAACTTCTGGCGAATGCAGCCGCTGAAATTGGCGAGGTTGTTGCCCTGATTACCGATATCGCCAACCAGACGAACCTTCTGGCCCTGAACGCCACCATCGAGGCCGCGCGTGCCGGTGATGCAGGGAAAGGGTTTGCTGTTGTAGCCAATGAGGTCAAAAACCTGGCAACCCAGACGGCCCGGGCAACCGATAATATCCGTCGGCAGGTGGAAGATATCCAGGCGGCGACCACAAGCTCGGTTGATGCGATTGCCGATATCGCCGGGACTATTCGCGAACTTGATACCTCAACGGGCCGTATCGCTGCTGCCGTTGAAGAACAGGGGGCAGCGACCCAGGAAATTGCCCGGAATGTTGATGAAGCCGCACGCGGTGTTGGCCGGGTTAATTCCGATATTGATGCAGCTGCCGAAGGCGCATTTATCGATGGTCAGCGCTCTGATAAAGCAAATGCCCTTGCAAACAGCCTTTCTTCCAAGGCCCAGGAACTGGACCGGGCAGTAAGTACCTTTCTGTCAAAGGTTCGGTCTAGCTGATATCGACTATCCTTCGCGATAGACAAACGAAAACCCCCGGCAGTTTTATCAACTGCCGGGGGTTTTCGTGTAATGGCGTGATCATCCGTAACTTCGCGACACGATGGCACGCTATCTTATGGCAAAAAGTAATGGCGGATGGCCCCCAGAACCATCCGCCATTCAGATCAGATCCGCAGTTCCGATTTCGGATCAAACAGACTGATCTGGTTCATATCCGCAGAGAATGTCATCATTTCTCCGGGGTTTGTGGCCCTGTCAGGTCTGACACGCGCCACGATTTCCTTGCCGCCAAGATTGATGACGGTCATGGTGTCGGCTCCGGTGGGTTCGATCACTTCGACCTTGGCGTCAAAATTGACATATTGGCTGCCCGGTTGGTCCGACCCGGTCCGTTTATGGGTCAGGGCTTCGGGGCGAATGCCAAAAACAACATCCTTACCAATCCAGGAACGATAGCTTTCCGGGCTGTTATCCTGTAGCGGCAGCACAACATTCTGGCCGTTATTATCAAAGGTAATGGCGATACGACCGTTATCCTCGATCAGGCGGGCATTGATGAAATTCATCGACGGCGAGCCGATGAAACCGGCAACAAACATGTTGTTGGGTTTTTCATAAATGTGCTGCGGGGTATCAAACTGCTGCAAAATACCGCCCTTCATCACGGCAATGCGCGAGGCCAGGGTCATGGCTTCGATCTGATCGTGGGTCACATAAACGATGGTGGACCCAAGACGATGATGAAGTTTTTTGATTTCGGTACGCATATCAACGCGCAGCTTGGCATCCAGGTTTGACAATGGTTCGTCAAACAGGAAGATGTCCGGGTTCCGCACAAGGGCACGGCCCATTGCCACGCGCTGGCGCTGTCCCCCCGAAAGCTGGGACGGTTTACGGTCCAGCAGGTTTTCGATTTGCAGCAGGCGGGCGACATCATCCACGGCCTTGTCGCGTTCAGAAGACGCGACACCGCGAATTTCAAGGCCAAAGGTGATATTCTTGCGCACCGTCATGTTCGGATAAAGCGCATAGGACTGAAACACCATTGCGATGTTGCGGTCCTTGGGGTGAACGTTATTGATAACGCGATCCCCGATGCGGATTTCACCATCAGACGAGGTTTCAAGACCTGCAATCAGGTTAAGCAGGGTGGATTTGCCGCAGCCCGACGGGCCGACCAGCACGAGAAACTCTCCGTCTTCAATCGCGAGATTGATTTCTTTGAGGACCTCGACGGACCCGAAAGTCTTGCGGACTTTATCAAGGGTAAGTGATGCCATTTCTTTATCCCTTCACCGAACCGGCAGTCAGGCCACGGACGAAATACTTGCCAGCAAGAATGTAAACCAGCAGGGTTGGAAGCCCGGTAAGCAAGGCGGAAGCCATGTCGACGTTGTATTGTTTAACGCCGGTCGTGGTGTTGACGATATTGTTGAGGGCGACAGTCATGGGGGCGCTGTCACCGGAACTAAAGGATGCGCCGAACAGGAAGTCGTTCCAGATCTGGGTGAACTGCCAGATGACGGAAACAACAATGATCGGTCCGGAGATCGGCAGAATGATCCGCCAGAAAATTGTAAAGAACCCTGCGCCATCGATGGTGGCTGCTTTTACCAGTTCATCCGGAATGGAAACGTAATAGTTCCGGAAAAACAGCGTGGTAAAACACAGGCCATAAACAACGTGAACCAGCACAAGACCGGTCGTCGAATTGGCGATGCCCAGACGACCGAGCGTTTGTGACATCGGCAGCAAAACAACCTGGAACGGCACAAAGCAACCAAACAGCAACATTGCAAAAATGATGTTGGCACCGCGAAAGCGGAACTTGGTCAGGGCGTAACCGTTCAGTGCGCCAAGCATGGTCGAGATCAGAACCGCCGGAATGGCCATTTTGACCGAGTTCCAGAAGAAGGTTTTGATACCCGAACATTCAACGCCGACACAGGCCTGGTTCCACGCATAGTCCCACGCATCGAAGGTAACGACACGGGGCAGGGAGATGAGCGAGCCTTCGCGAATTTCCGTCAGGGATTTCAGCGAGGTCGTGACCATCACGAACAGCGGAAACAGGTAATAGACCGAAAACAGGATCAGAACGAGATAGAGCAAACCGCGCAGCAGGGTGTGCTTCATGCCTGAATTCTGGCCGTAAGTCTGGATGTCAGCCATTTTTCTTGCCTCCGCGCAGTTCGGAATACAGATACGGCACAATGATCGCCATAACGGTGGCAAGCATCATCATGGCACTGGCGGCACTGATGCCCAGCTGGTTGCGCTGGAAGGCCATTGTGTACATGAAGGTTGCCGGAAGATCCGATGAATAGCCCGGGCCACCCCCGGTAAGGGCGATGACAAGGTCAAAGCTTTTAACGGCCAGATGGGCCAGAACGACAATCGCGCTTAGGAATACAGGGCGAATGGACGGGATGATAATGCCAAAATAAATGCGCGGAAGGCTGGCGCCATCCATATAGGCGGCCCGGATAATATCCTGGTCCACACCGCGCAGAGCGGCAAGAAACATCGCCATGACAAAGCCCGATGCCTGCCAGACGGCGGCGATCACGACTGTATAAATCGCAAAGTCCGAATTCACCAGCCAGTCAAATTTGAAACTGGCCCAGCCCAGGTCGTGCATCATTTTTTCAAGACCAAGACCAGGGTTGAGAATCCATTTCCAGACGGTGCCGGTTACAATGAAGGATAGCGCCATCGGGTATAGAAAAACGGTACGCAGAACGCCTTCCGCCCGGATGCGCTGATCAAGCAAAACAGCCAGCAGACATCCCAGGAAAAGACAGATAACGATAAAAAGACCGCCGAAAATCAGCAGGTTTTCGATGGCAACATGCCAGCGTTCCATTTGCCATAGGCGTTCATATTGCCGCAGCCCGGCCCAGTCATAGACCGGCATCATGCGCGATTTGGAAAACGCCATCCAGGCGGTCCAAAGGATGAAGCCGTAGACGAAAAACAGGGACGCAGCAAAGGATGGTGCCACAACGATCTTGGACAGATTGCGTTGCAGGCTGGCCATCAGGTTGCTTTCGGTGCTTGAAGAAGCCCCCATGCCCTTTGCCTCAGAATAATTAAAAGATAAGGGAAGCTGGCCCCGAAACGGGGTTTCGGGGCCAGTGCGTTATTGCCTTTTTGGCAATCTCGGATCGACTGAAGGATCAGTCTTTTGCCAGTTCAACAGCTTCAACCAGGCGGTTGACCGCTTCGTCCGACGACATGTCGGAGTTGAAATGTGCGGTTACGACGTCAACGATCGCACCTGAGAGATGACCCGGCAGGGCCATGCCATGTGCCATGGACGGCAGGAAACCACCGGTTTTCTGGTCCGCTTGCATGTCGGCTTCGGATTTTTTTGCGCATTCGTCAAAATCATCCAGCGAAACGCCGGTGCGGGCCGGGATCGAACCCTTAAGCAGGTTGAAGGTTTTCTGGAACTTTTTGCCCATGATCAGCTCGGCAAGGAGCTTCTGGCCTTCAATTTTGTCTTCGCCGCTGACTTTGAACATGGCAAAGCTGTCGGTGTTAAACAGGAAGCCATTGCCGTCATCCGCCGGAGTGGCAGAGCAGAGGAAGTCTTTGCCCGGGACTTTACCGGCAGCAAGGAATTCGCCTTTGGCCCAGTCACCCATGATCTGCATGGCTGCTTTGCCATTCATGACCATCGCGGTTGCCAGGTTCCAGTCACGACCGGGGAAGTCCGGATCAACGTAACCACGGATGGTGCGCATTTCATCAAACACTTTTTTCATGGTGTCGGATTTCAGGGCGTCTTCATCCAGGTCAACCAGGGCCTGCTGATAAAACTCCGGCCCCCCCATACCCAGGACAACGGTTTCAAAAATCGTTGCGTCCTGCCACGGCTGACCACCATGCGCCAGCGGGGTAATGCCAGCAGCCTTCAGTTTTTCTGCAAGTTCGTTGAATTCTTTCCAGGTTTTCGGGCCTTCCTTGGCGCCGACCTTGGCAAGAAGTTCCGGGTTCGACCAGATCCAGTTGACACGGTGGATGTTCACCGGAACAGCAACATAGTCGCCGTCATATTTCATGATGTCCTGGATGCGTTTGGGAATGACGGCATCCCAGTCTTCCTTTTTGGCGACATCATCAAGATTGGCCAGTGCACCCTGTTCAGCCCATTCCTGAATGGCAGGGCCTTTAAGCTGAACCGCACTCGGCGCATCGCCTGACAGAACGCGCGAACGCAGGACGGTCATGGCGGCATCGCCGGCCCCACCGGCAACCGGGCTGTCTTCCCATTTTCCGCCGTGCTCTTCAAAGTCCTTTTTCAGGGCTGCAACGGCTTTTGCTTCGCCGCCAGAAGTCCACCAATGCAGGACTTCAGCGGTCGGTTCTGCATGTGCAAGCGATGCCGAGGCAAGGGCTGCAATGCCGACACTGGCAGCAAGAATGGATTTGCTAAGTTTCATTTCGGGTTTCCTCCCTGGTTTTAAACCAATTGCAGCGACACCATGCTGCGAGAGGGCCCTTATTGCATCCACAAAACTGTAACAGGTCGTTTCCACACCTAGTGTTTGAAACATATTGTTACAATAAAGACAGTATTGATTCGATTTAAACGCAATTCCAGATTTGTGATTAGAGCCTTTTATAGAATTGCAGTTTATACTTCATGGAATAAATGGGTGGGATATCATCATCTTCGTTGTTTCTCTGGCAAAGATGCAAATGATTTCAAGGGGGGGGCGGCGCGCGGTCCGTGCCGGATCATATTGCTGATGATGATCCGGCACGCGCCGACCAGATTTATTCTTTTGCCAGATTTACGGCCTGAACCAGTTTATCAACGGCCTCCTGCGACGACATTTCAGAATTGAAATGCGAGGTCACCGTATCGATAATGGCGCCGGTTAAGTTGCCGGGCAGAGCCATATTGACACCAACCGAGGGCAAAAAGCCGTCTGATGCCTGGGATGCCTGCATGTCTTTTTCAGATTGCAGGGCGCACATGTCGAACTTGTCCATCGGAACACCCAGACGTGCCGGGATCGAACCTTTGAGCAGGTTGAAGGTTTCCTGGAATTTTTGACCGAGAATCAGGCTGGCGAGGAGGTTTTGTCCCTCGATTTTGTCGGCACCTTCGACGCTGAACATGGCAAAGCTGTCGGTATTGAAGAGATAGCCATGATTGGACGGCGTTGCCTGACACAGGAAATCTTTACCCGGTACTTTGCCCGCGGCCAGGAATTCGCCCTTTGCCCAGTCGCCCATAACCTGCATGGCGGCCTTACCGTTCATGACCATTGCGGTTGCAAGGTTCCAGTCGCGCCCGGCAAAGTCTTCATCGACAAAGACGCGCAGAATGCGCATTTCGTCAAACACCTTTTTCATGGTGTCTGATTTCAACGCATCTTCATCAAGGTCAATCAGGGCCTTTTGATAGAATTCGGTACCGCCGATCCCCAATACGACATTCTCAAACAAAATGGTTTCCTGCCACGGCTGGCCGCCCAGTGCCAGCGGCACAATACCCTGGGCCTTGAGTTTTTCGGCCAGTTTGTTGAAGTCATCCCAGTTTGACGGAACCTTTGATGCTCCGACCTTTGCCAGCACTTCCGGGTTGGCCCAAATCATATCGGTGCGGTGAATATTGACCGGCACGGCAACATAATGGCCGTCATATTTCATAAGGGTGCTTAGGCGTTTGGGCAGGATTTCGTCCCATTTTTCCTTTTTGGCGACGTCGTCAAGATTGGCAAGCGCACCTTGTTCGGCCCATTCCATGATTGCCGGGCTTTTTAATTGCACGGCAGTCGGGGCATCGCCTGCCAATACCCTGGAACGCAGCACCGTCATCGCTGCAGAGCCTCCACCGCCTGCAACCGGGCTGTCTATCCATTTGCCGCCATGTGCCTCGAAGTCCTTTTTAAGGGCAACGGCGGCCTTGGCTTCACCACCTGATGTCCAGTAATGCAAAACTTCGACGGTCGGTTCGGCCTGCGCGATGGCTGGCACAAGGGCCAGTAGGGCAGAGGCACAAAAGGCGGCTTTTTTTGCATAGGATGAATGGGGTTTTGATTTAAGCGCGTACATTTTTCCTCCCGGGCTTTTTTATTGATGGTTGGACCATGCGCCCGGTGATTGGCTTTTGCATCCGCTATGATGTAACAAACTATTTCAAAAACCCATTTTGAAGTGAACTGTTACAAAAAATGGTAGCGCTAACATTTGAGGTGGGCGATATAGCGTTTATGACGACAACATCACGAAGCTGCGCATAATTGACTGCAATTATCGGCTTGACCCTGCAGGACATCAGCGCGGAGAGCATTATGGCCTAGCCATCAAAAACGTGTTCGATGGGGTGTGTCATCGGCTCGGCATAGATATTGTGCTGCTTGAATGATGGTTGTTTCGGTTGCGCTGCGGAATATCCGTAAAGGTGAAAAATAGTGACTATTCCAATGTTTATAGGCAGAAAGATAAATTTTCACGAAATTGAACCCATTCAATTATGACTATATGGAACAGATGATATGCAAACTTGGTGGATTGAGAAACATGACAAGTTTGGGCATATTGCATCGCAGAAGAACGGAGCAGGGCGCATCCGGTAACACGAAGTCACCGTGATTGAGCGCCCATCAGTTTGAAGCACAGGAGGTTCAACATGTTCTTGTCCAGTATCATCGTTGCTGTTCGTCGTTGGGCCTATGCACGGTCAGTCGCGAACGAACTTTACGATCTCGACGCCCGTGACTTGGATGATGTCGGGATTTCCCGCTGGCAGATCAAAGACGTTGCACGTAAAGCTGCACGCGACGCGATCGCCTGATCAAGCGGACAAATATCGACAGCGTCTAACATTGTAGGCTGCTGTATGCAGAAGCCGGGCCATTATGACCCGGCTTTTTGTATGTCTGAAATCTGAAAATCCTATATGATGCAAGCCTGCCGGTTTTTCGACCGTGCAGGTTTTTTTCGTGCAAGCTGGTTTTGCTCATCGCAGTTGCGCCTCTGACGTGATTGTTCTTAAGACGGATCAGCATGATATTGTGATCTTGCACGGATAGATGAAAATGGCGTTTCAGTAACGGTTCCGATTCGATGCGATTCAGACAGGTTGAATAGCATAAGCATAGCCTCGACATCCGAACGATAATTGTTTGCAGTGATTTTACTTGAGACTGATTTTTACTTGAGCCTTTATTTTGAGATATTTTAAGAAAAACAGCTAAATTATTGATAGTGGTAATCAATAACGGTGTTTTTTCTTGAAAAAGGTAACGGTGATTACCAGAATGCCGACATGCCATATGGAGGAGACATAATATGAAAGGTGATCGGCAGATCATTGGTTACCTTAATCGCACCCTCACCAATCAGCTGACTGCGATTAACCAGTACTTTTTACACGCCCGCATGCTCAAAAATTGGGGCGTGGTCGAAATGGGCGAATATGAATACAAACTTTCCATCAAGGAAATGAAACGTGCCGATGACCTGATCGAACGTATTTTGTTCCTGGATGGTCTGCCCAACCTGCAGAATCTCAACAAATTGTTGATTGGCGAAAATGTAAGCGAGATTGTCGATTGCGACATGAAATACGAGCTTGCAGCCTTGCCATTACTGCGTGAAGCCATTTCGGCCTGCGAAAAGGCAGAAGATTTTGTCACGCGCGATCTGCTTGTGTCGTTCCTGGAAGATCAGGAAGAACATGTCGACTGGCTTGAAACCCAGCAGTGGCAGCTCGATAATGTTGGCATTCAGAATTTCATCCAGAGCCGTTCCGGCGACGGCGATTAATCAGTTTAAGGAGCGAGCGCCATGAAAGGCAGCCAGAACGTTATTGATATCCTGAACCGTCAGCTGACAGCAGAGCTTTCGGCCGCAGACCAGTATAATACCCATGCGGAAATGTATCTGGATTGGGGGTTGCACGCGCTGTATGAGCGCATGCACCATGAAAAAGACGAAGAACTTGATCATGCCAAACGCTTGATCGAACGTATTCTGTTCCTGGAAGGTGTGCCCGACACGGCATCGCGCACCCCGATCAATGTCGGGCAGACGGTTCCGGAGATGATGAAGAATGATCTGGAACATGAATATATGGTGATCAAGTATCTGAAAGAAGCCATCAAGCTTGCAGAAGTTGAGGGTGACTATCAGACCCGTAACATGCTGACCGTGCTGCTTGATGACAGTGAAGAAGACCATGCCCATTGGCTGGAACAGCAGATCCGTCTGATCGATATGATGGGCTTGCCGAACTACATTCAGTTCCGCGCTGTTGGTGAACCGAGCCCACACGGGTAAGGCGTTCACATCAGGAACGGATTTAAGCGATTTTAAAAGGGCTGCCGTCATCGGTGGCCCTTTTGCTTTGTTTGGGGTCGTTTGTTCTATCAATAAAATGGGCCGGGAAGATCAGGTAACACTACCTATGGTAGACCAGCGATGGCGATGCTCAAATGTCTCTACTTCATATTACCTTGATTGAAAGCTTGACCTTCCAGTGGCTGGAAACTTTATGCTGTCTCAAATGATGAAATTTGCGAGGTACTCGCTATGACAGTGAAGAAAAGTTCTGACCGGCAAAAGGTCAGCTATGATCGCGACCTTAGTTTTGACGTTGGCGGCATGACATGCGCCTCTTGTGCCGGGCGCGTGGAAAAGGCCCTGAAAAAACTTGATGGGGTCGAAGAGGTTGACGTTAACCTTGCGATGAATTCGGCCCATGTTCGATTGGCTGAGAATGTAGCATCCGATGCCAAGGCGTTGGCAAGTGCTGTGCGCAAGGCCGGGTACGACGTCGCAGAAGAGAAACTGTCTTATGATATCGATGGAATGACCTGTGCGAGTTGCTCGGGCCGGGTGGAAAAAGCACTGGCGAAGTTGCCTGGTGTTGTTTCTGCAACCGTCAATCTTGCCCTGGAGCGTGCTGACCTGTCGGTTTTGCCAGGAACTGTCAAGGACCGGCAGGTGCTCCGGGCGGTTGAAAAGGCGGGCTACCACGCGGTTTCACGTAATAACGGGCAAAGCCAGACAGACAGTGCTGCGGACGGACACAAGGATTATGCGATTTGGTGGCTGGTGGCATCCATCATTTTGGCGGCACCCTTGGTTGGGCAAATGATCTGGATGTATCTTGGTGTTGATTATCGGTTGCCTGCCTGGGGCGAACTGGCGCTGGCGACGCCGGTGCAGTTTATTATTGGCTGGCGGTTTTATCGGGGGGCATGGGCGGCATTGCGCAATCGCGCGGCCAATATGGATGTGCTGGTGGCCCTTGGTACGTCGGCGGCTTATTTTCTTAGCCTTTATAACATGTTGCAGCCCGGGACTACGGGCGAAGGCCACCTGTATTTTGAAGCCTCGGCGGTCATCATCACGCTGATTTTGGGCGGCAAGATCATGGAGGAGCGGGCGAAACGTGGCGCTTCTGCCGCCATTCGTGAATTGATGGCATTGCGCCCGCGCAAAGCCCGCCGCCTGGACCCGCAAAGTGGTGAGGAAACCGAAGTTTCCGTCGATGATTTGCAAGTTGACGATATCGTGCGGGTTCGTCCTGGCGAGAAGCTACCAATTGATGGTGTTGTGACCTCGGGCGAAAGCGAGATTGATGAATCGCTGATTACCGGCGAAACCCGGCCTGTATTGCGCAAAAGTGGTGACGAGGTTGTCGGGGGCGCTGTGAACGGCACCGGACGCCTGGATATTTGCGTGAATGCGGTTGGTCAAGACACGACATTGTCGCGCATTATTCGCCTGGTGGAACAGGCGCAAACGGGCAAAGCGCCAGTTCAGCAAATGGTGGACAAGGTTGCGGCGGTTTTTGTGCCGATCATTATTTTAATTGCACTGGTGACGTTTGCGGGCTGGCTGATGGCCGGGTTTACCCTAGAAACCGCAATTGTGTCGGCTGTATCGGTGCTGGTTATTGCCTGTCCGTGTGCTTTGGGCCTGGCAACACCAACGGCACTGGTTGCAGGGACGGGGGCCGCTGCCCGTTCGGGTATTCTTATTCGCAATTTCGAGGCCCTGGAGCAGGCGCATAATGTTGACGCCGTTATTTTCGATAAAACCGGCACCCTGACAGAGGGTGTGCCAACCGTTACCGATGTTGTCATTTCGTCGAATGATTGGGATGAAAAGGAATTCCTGCGTTTGATAGCCTCCGTGCAGGCGGCAAGCGAACATCCTTTGGCACAGGCGGTTGTCAAGGCCGCGGCGGATCGCGAATTGAAATTGGCCGACGTCGCCGATTTTAAGGGCACGACCGGTGCCGGTGTTGGTGGCACGGTTGAGGGGCATGCCATTTTGATCGGTACCGAAAGCCTGCTGAAGGATCACGATGTGGCCTTGCCGGAACATAGTGTGGCCGAGAACGTCAAACAGGCTGAGCAAACCGGCAGTACGGTTGTGCTGGTGGCAATTGATGGCCGATTTGCCGGTTATTTGGCACTGGAAGATAAAATACGGGACAGCGCGATTGCGGCCGTTTCGGACCTGAAATCGCGTGGCATTGACAGCATCATGCTCTCGGGGGATGCCGAAGATGTGGCCGCCCATGTTGCCAAACAGATTGGCCTTGAAAGCTGGCGGGGCCGTATTCGCCCGCAGGACAAGGCCCGCGAGGTCGAGAAACTACGCAAGGAAGGCCGCCATGTGGCAATGGTCGGGGATGGTATCAATGATGCACCCGCACTTGCGGCGGCAGATGTGGGCATTGCAATGGGCGGCGGCACCGATGTTGCGATGGAAACGGCAGGTATCACGCTTATGCGTTCCGATCCGGCGCTGGTGGCGGGGGCCATTGATATTTCCATCGTTACCCGCCGCAAGATCACCCAAAATCTGTTTTGGGCGTTTGGTTATAATGTGATTGGGGTGCCGCTGGCGGCCTTTGGCATTCTTAGCCCGGCGATTGCTGGGGCAGCAATGGCGTTGAGTTCTGTTTCTGTCGTGACAAATTCCCTGATGTTGCGGCGTTGGAAATTGCGTGAAAAGGGGAACCAGAAATGAACATTTCCGAAGCGGCCCGGCAATGTGGTTTACCGGCGAAAACCATTCGCTATTACGAGGAAATTGGCCTTGTAATGCCGGGGCGGCTAGCCAACGGTTACCGCGACTATCGCGAGCAGGATTTGCATAAATTGCGGTTTTTGCAACGCTCCCGCGGGTTGGGGTTTTCGATTGATGATTGCCGCCTGCTGTTATCGCTGTACGAAGATCGTAATCGGGCATCAGCGGATGTCCGCCAGATCGCTAAGGCCCATCTGGAAGACATTGACCGCAAGATCGAGGAATTAAAAAGCCTTCAGGCGACGTTGCGCCAATTGGTCCATCAATGTCATGGCGATGACAGGCCTGATTGCCCGATTATCGAGGATTTGGCCGGGCCCGTTTCCTGAAAAAAGTTAATCACAAGGGCGCAAAGCCCTATAAATCCGACCGAATAGAGAGAGAGAGTAATAATCGGTGAAAAATAAACTGGGTTTGGGCGTTATTGCGCTGGGCGCTGCCGTGTTGGGGTATTTAGGGTATCAGTATTTTAAACCGGCGGAAACGGTTGCATCTGCAATTACAATTGATCCGTCCGATTTGCATCGGGTTGCTGCCGGAAAGAAAATATACGACGCCAATTGTGCATCCTGTCACGGTAACAAACTACAGGGAGAAGCCAATTGGCAGCAACGGGGTACAGATGGATTGTTGCCGGCACCGCCCCATGATGCAACAGGGCATACCTGGCATCATCCCGATCAGATGTTGTTTGCCCTGACCAAATATGGCCCCGAAAAAATGGTCGGCGATGGTTACAAAAGTGCGATGCCGGCCTTTGAGGATATCTTGAGTGATCAGGAAATTGCTGATGCCCTGTCATATATCAAAAGCCGCTGGCCCGATGATGTGCGCGCACGCAATGACAAAATCAATCAAGCTGCCCAGGCGGATGGTTAAAGGTATTGAGTGTCCGTAAGGTTTGAGGCTGCCTGCCGTTTGGGCAGGCAGATTTTGATGGTTGTACCCTTGCCAGGATTGCTTTCGATAATAAAACGTCCGCCGTGCAACTCGGTCAGCATTTTTGCCAGTGGCAATCCCAGTCCGGTTCCGGCACTTTCCTTGATACCCTCCGGGTGAAGTTGCGAAAACCGGGTGAGGGCGCGGGGAATATCCTGTGCTGACATTCCGACACCATTGTCGGTGATTGTGAAAATGGCTTCATCCTGTGTCAGGGCAAGGCTTAGGGAAATTCTGCCGCCATCCGGGGTGAACTTTCCGGCATTGCTCAAAATGTTGATCAGGATCTGTTTTAATTTCATCCGGTCGCAATCAAGGATCACGTCATGATCCGGCAGGTCGATGGTTAATGTGTGCGCCCGGCGGCGATAATCATCCAGGATCAGTCTGACGGCCTCGTGAGCCACGGAAATGATGTTTGTTGGGGTGGGATGAAGTTTCATGGCGCCATCGGCGAGCTTGGCCGAATCAAGAACATCATTTACCAGCGACAATAAATGCAGGCCTGCCTGGTGAATGTCTTGCCCGCATTCACGGTAGGCAACGTCAATATCGCCCAGAACGCCGTGTTCAATAAGTTCGGCATTGCCGATAATGGCGTTTAGCGGTGTTCGCAATTCGTGACCCATATTGGCCAGAAAATCGTTTTTGGTGGCGTTGGCATCATGGCGTTGCTGTTGAGCGAATGTATCCTGACGGACCTGATGAGGGCCGGGATTTTCAACAAGCGTAAGCAGGGCCGCTATGTGGCTTTCTCCTGCATGGTTTAGCGGAAGTGTTGAAACGGTCATGTGACATGGAATGGTGTTTTGAGACTCGTTGATGACCATAATATCGCCAGACCAGAACTCACCGGAGGAAAAAAGCGCATCAAGACCCTGCACAATGTCGGGATTGAGGAATGAAGCCTGGCGATGTTCGATATCCCCAATATTAAGCTCCAGCATATTTGCAAGGGCCTGATTGGCATGCAGAATTTTACCGTCCCGTGCGCAGATCGCCGTCGCATAGGGCAGGGCGTCACATAGGGATCCTATTGGCGCAGTCAGGTTGGTTTCGCCTGTCATGTCAGGCTTGCTGGAACGCACGCATTTACCCCCCAAATCGATAGTGACGTTGGATCAGAAACGATCCACTTGCAGTCCCTGTAGCGAGATTTCGGGGGCTTTATTTGACATGACATCTGCAATGGCTTTGGCCGACCCGCAACTCATGGTCCAGCCCAGCGTTCCGTGCCCCGAATTGAGAAACAGGTTATCATAACGGGTTGCTCCCAGAACAGGGGCAGAATCGGGTGTTACCGGGCGAAGACCGCTCCAATAATCAATTTGGTCACGATTTCCACAATGCGGAAACAGTTCAAAGGCTTTATCAGTGATCAATTGCTGACGGCGTGGTGACATGCGCAGGGAGTATCCATCCAGTTCGGCGGTGCCCGCGACGCGCAAGCGGCTGCCAAGCCGGGAATAGACCATTTTGACACTGTCATCGATCAGGCTGACGGTGGGTGCGCCATCCTCGAACCCGGTTGTGTCAATGGTGATCGAATATCCCTTGCAGGGATAAATCGGCAGTTTGATGCCAAGAGGATTGGTGAGGAACGGGCTGTAACTGCCTAAACAAACAAGGTATTTGTCGCCGCGAACCGGGCCGTTACTGGTGCGGACATGATCGATTTTCGTCCCGCTGGTTGCCAGTTCGTGAATGGAGGTATCATATAAAAACGTTGCCCCCATTTTCCGGCATCGGTCTGCTAGGGCGAGGGTGAATTTTTGTGCATCCCCACTTTCATCATCGGGCGAAAAACTTCCCCCAATCACCGGATGACGTGAGTGTTTTAAGGCTGGTTCAATGGCAAGGCATTCCGCCGCGCTGACCACCCGGCGTTCAAGGCCGAATTCCTGCATGATGTCAGCCGTTTTTTCGACTTTTTTCATCTCGTTTTCGTCGTGGCAGATATGAAGAATGCCTTTGCTCAGGCTGTCATATTCCAGGCCAAGCTGTGCGCGAAGTTCCTTGATGCAGGAACGGCTGTAAATTGCCAGCCTAAGGGATTTTTCGATATTCTGGCGGGTGCGGTCCGGGCCACAATTGCGCAGGAAACGCAGCACCCAGGCAAAGAGTTGCGGGTCAAATCGCAACCGGAACAAAAGGGGAGCATCTTCCTGGCCCAGCCATTTCAGGCTTTGCCAAGGGGTTTGCGGAGTGGCCCAGGGCAGGGCATGGCAGGCGGAAATTTGCCCGCCATTGGCAAAACTGGTTTCCTGTGCCGCTTTTGGCTGACGGTCGATCACTGTAACCTGATGACCATTTTGCAAAAGATAATAGGCCGAGGTCGTGCCAACGACACCCGCACCTAACACAACAACCTTCATGCCGGAATTGCCTTGTTTGCTCGGATTTGTTTGGCAGAATCATCTGCGCGGGGCACTATACGCACTGCGAAAACAAATAGCTACCAGTGGGAATGCGTAACAGCCCTGTTCCAGTCAACATTTTGGAAGATATGGGTTCTGTCGGTGTTATCGGGATTTACGCCCGGAAAACGGAGGTCCGATGCAAGAGATTTTAACGGTTGCCCAGATGTATGAGGCAGACCGGCGGACAATTGAAAGCGGCGTTTCTGGCGAGAGTCTGATGGAAAATGCCGGGCACGCCGTTTTTGAGGAGATTGTCAGCCGATTTTCGTCCTGCGCGGTGTCGGTTTTATGCGGACCGGGAAATAATGGTGGTGACGGTTTTGTCATTGCCCGCCTGCTGCGAGACCAGGGCTGGAACGTGCGTATTGGCTTGCAGGGCGAAGTCGAGAATCTTGCAGGTGATGCCCGAATTCATGCGGAAAAATGGACAGGTATCGTTGAACGGCTATCTCCGGCAATGCTTGTCGGTGCTGATTTGGTGGTTGATTGCATTTTTGGTGCGGGCTTGGCGCGCGATATTGAAGGCGAACTTGCGGTATTGGTTACGGCAATTAATGAATGTCCTGCCAGTGTTATCGCGGTTGACGTGCCCAGCGGGATTGACGGCACAACGGGGGAAATATGTGGTGTTGCTGTCGATGCTGATTTTACCATCAGTTTTTGCCGGCCAAAACCGGCGCATTATTTGCTGCCGGGCAAGGATTTGTGCGGACAGTGTATCATCAAGGATATTGGCATTTCGTCCGATATTGTGGGGTCGCTCGTCCCTGATACCTTTGTGAATACGCCGCAAATATGGGAATCGTTTATTCCGTGGCCGGTTAATAGCGGGCACAAATATCAACGCGGCCATGTTTTGGCAGTGGGCGGTGCCCATACCACAGGTGCAGTGCGCCTGGCAGCACGGGCAGCACGGCGTGCCGGGGCGGGGTTGTTAACCGTTTTGGCAGAACCAGCGGCATTGCCGCTTTACGCCCAGGATGCCCCGGGTGTGATGGTTGCGCCGATTGCGAAGTTTGAAGAACTGATGCAAGACCCCCGCCACAATGCGGTGCTGATTGGCCCGGGGGCGGGTGTGGGGGATGATACGCGCAAGCGTGTGATCCATGCTCTTCATTGTGCACGGGCCTGCGTATTGGATGCCGATGCCCTGACCAGTTTTAGCGATGATCCCAGCACGCTGTTTTTTGCCGTTCAGGGGGCAACGGTGATGACACCCCACGAGGGCGAATTTTCCCGGCTGTTTGATAATCTGACCGGCGATAAACTTTCGCGCGCACGGGCGGCGGCAAAACGAAGCGGTGCGGTCCTTATATTAAAAGGTGCGGATAGCATTGTGGCTGCGCCGGATGGCCGGGCGGTGATAAATGATGTTTTTGCCCCCTGGCTTGCCACGGCCGGAAGTGGTGATGTTCTTGCGGGCCTGGTTACAGGGTTATTGGCGCAGGGGATGCCCGCGTTTGAGGCAGCAGCAATGGCCGTATGGTTACACGGGCAGGCGGGGCAGGCGTTTGGACCGGGCCTGATTGCCGAGGATATTCCCGATGCTTTGCCTGGACTGTTATCGCGCCTGTGGCAGCGCAGGGCGCTTGAGGTCGTGACTTAGGGCACACTGTAGCAGGGCGTTGATATGCACGGGCTTGGTGCTGATGGTGAATGTTGTTTTAATGCTTATGTCTATGGTGACACCCGTGCCAAAAAGAGACCACCTTATTGGCACTTGCTGCCTTTGTGATTTCACCTTTGTTGTCAATGCTTGGCGTTCTATGGGTGCAAAAGCAGGATCGGATTGTGAATGAACCAGACCTTTATTGACCGTACGTTTGACAATATTCGCCAGTTATGGCGTGACATTCGTGGAACCTCGGTCGTGCGCAGTTTGGGCTTCGATGATGAAGCAGCGCAAAAAGACCGCTGGCGTCAGCAGATAGCGGATTGTCTGGCGCATCGTGGCGGTGCGGTTTCGGCCCGGGGCCGTGCGGCAGAGCTGGGGCACGATTTTTTGCGCCTTGATGAGGCAGGCCGGATCGAATTTTTGCATTTGCTGGTCAATGAGTTTGATGTTGACCGGTCCAAATTGGCAGCCGTGATCAAGGACTGGCAACAGGCGGATGACCTCGCCGAACGTACCATGCTGGAAAGCCGTATGCGCGCCGACTTGGTGCCGCCTTACCGAAAATTATTGCAGGAATTTACGGCATTGCCACAGGGCGTTAAGTTCCTTGTCGATTTGCGTGCCGATCTTTTGCGCTGGCGTAAGGATGCCCCGGGGCTGGTGTTACTGGAACAGGATTTGAAAACGTTGCTGTCAGCTTGGTTCGATATTGGCTTTCTTGAATTGCACCAGATTACCTGGAATTCTCCGGCTGCTCTTTTGGAAAAACTGATCGCCTATGAAGCCGTGCATCAAATTCGTAGTTGGGACGATTTAAAAAGCCGTTTGGCCAATGACCGGCGCTGTTTTGCGTTTTTTCATCCCGGTATGCCCGACGAGCCACTAATTTTTGTCGAAGTTGCCCTGGTTTCTGGCATTGCCGAAAATGTTGATGTGTTGATTGATCGTGACCTAGATGACCAAATTGCCGATCCAACACGCGCCGATACAGCAATCTTTTATTCGATTTCCAATGCACAGTCCGGTTTGGCGGGCATCAGTTTTGGCGATTTCCTGATTAAGCGTGTGGTGGCGGAACTCAAACGCGATCTGCCGAACCTGCAGCAATTTGCCACCCTGTCGCCGATACCGGGATTTCGTCGCTGGTTGACCTCTGCCATTGACCAGATTGACGCGATGGCGGCCACCGATGTTACCGACAGTCAACAAGCCGAAACATCAGAAGAAGGCGCGACAGGCACGGCTGTTATTGTGAAAACCAAACCGGACCCGCAGGTTCCCCGGCATCTGGTTGAGGACATATCCCTGTGCCGCCCGCTCGTGACCAGCGAAGAAGACGAAGACATCACGCAAGTTGAAAAGGTATGGCAGATACCGGCAGATAGCCGCACGGCATTGTTGCGGTTGGCGGCGCATTATCTTTTGAACGAGCGTCGTCCGGGCCGGGATACGGCTCTGGACCCTGTTGCGCATTTTCATCTGAGCAATGGCGCGCGCGTCGAACGGCTGAATTTTGATGCCAACAGTTCGGTTGCCGGGCAGGCACAATCCTTTGGATTAATGGTAAATTATCTGTATCAGTCGGACGAAATCGAGAAGAATCACGAAAACTATGTCGGTGGCGGTAAAATTGCAGCATCGGGCACTGTTCGCAGACTTGCGGCTTAATTCAAGGCATTAAGCCCGTTTGGTTACGGGAAAATTCAACTATTTTCGTCGCTTTGTGCTTAACTTAACAGGCGACGCTTGCATGAGTGGATTGAAGTTTGTATTAAGGCGCACCCACACCGGTTTTTCCGGTGCGGGAGGTATGCTTTTGTGCGGGCGTGGCGGAATTGGTAGACGCGCTGGATTTAGGTTCCAGTGGAGAGATCCGTGGGGGTTCGAGTCCCTTCGCCCGTACCATTGCAGATCAGAAAATAAAAAAGCTATTCGTTAAGTCATATTGACTTCTGACGTCCGGACGGCGTCGCGTAACGGACATTATTCGAACCTAAGCAAAAGAGTTATCTATGCAGGTTACAGAAACCAAAAATGAAGGCCTGGCGCGCGAATACAAGGTCGTTGTGCCGGCCGCCACGATCGAAGAACAGGTTAACGCCAAGCTGGAAGAAATCAAAGACCAGGTTCGTCTTCCGGGTTTCCGCCCTGGCAAAATCCCGACCAAACTTCTGCGCCAGCGTTATGGCAAGTCTGTTATGGGCGAAGTTCTTGAAGCTGCTGTAAATGACAGCACCAGCAAGATTCTGTCCGATAACGAACTCCGCCCGGCCGTTCAGCCGAAAATCGAAGTCACCGCCTTTGATGAAGGCAAAGACCTCGAATATGATATTTCGGTTGAAATCATTCCGGCCATCGAGCCGATGGATTTCTCGAAGCTGAACCTGACGCGCGAAGTCGTTGAACTTGACGACAGCAAAGTCACCGAAACCCTTGATCGCATCGCTGCAGCACAGGGCACCACCGAAGCCCTGAAGCGCAAGCGCAAGGCAAAATCCGGTGACGTTCTCGTCATCGATTTCCTGGGTAAAGTGGGCGGCGAAGCCTTTGAAGGCGGCAAAGCGGAAGACTACGAACTCGAACTGGGTTCGGGCACCTTTATTGCCGGTTTTGAAGATCAGTTGATCGGCGTCAATGCCGGTGATGAAACCGTTGTTAAGGTTACATTCCCGGAAAATTACGGTTCTGACGAACTGGCGGGTAAAGATGCCGAGTTCGACGTGACCGTTAAGGAAATCAAGGAAAAGAAACCCGCTGAAATTGACGATGAACTCGCCAAGAAGCTGGGTCAGGAAAGCCTTGAATCCCTGAAAGAAGCTATCCGCAAGGATTATGGTCGCGAATACGAATCGGTTGCGCGTCAGAAAATGAAGCGTGATCTGCTTGATCAGCTGGCTGACAATCACGATTTCGATCTTCCGGCATCCCTGGTTGAAAATGAGCTGACCGGCATTGTCGAGCAGATCAAACAGGCACGCGAAGCCGGCCAGGAAGATGACGAAACCAAGGGCAAGTCTGAAGAAGAACTGACCGAAGAGTTCCGTGAAATCGCGGAACGTCGTGTTCTGCTGGGTCTGTTGCTCGCCGAAGTTGGCCGCAACAACAACATCCAGATCACTCAGGAAGACATCAATAAGGTTCTCGTTGCCGAAGCCCAGAAATACCCGGGCCAGGAACAGGCTGTTATTGAATTCTATAAAAATAATCCGCAGGCCTTGCAGGCGCTTCAGGGCCCTGTATATGAAGACAAGGTGGTGGATTACATCGTCGAACTGGCGAAGGTTGAAGAAAAAACCGTTACGGTTGAAGAGCTTCTGAAACCTGAAGAAGAAGACGACGCGCCGAAGAAAGAAGCCAAGAAAAAGGCACCGGCCAAAAAAGCCGCGGCAAAAAAGCCGGCTGCCAAGAAAAAGGCTGCTGACGAAAGCGCAGAATAATCCGCCCAACAGCGGACCAAGTTGCAGCAAGGAGATTGCGGTTGATGATTGAAGAGCAGATGAACTCGCTTGTACCGATGGTGGTTGAACAGACCAGCCGCGGGGAACGGGCCTATGACATCTTTTCCCGCCTGCTCAAAGAGCGGATCGTGTTCATCAATGGCCAGGTCCATGACGGCATGTCGTCACTGATTTGCGCCCAGCTACTGCATCTCGAATCGGAAAATCCGGACAAGGATATTTCCCTATACATCAATTCACCGGGCGGGGTGGTAACATCCGGTTTGGCGATTTATGACACCATGCAATACATCCGTTGCGATGTGTCGACCGTATGTATGGGGCAGGCTGCCTCAATGGGGTCTTTGCTTTTGATGGCTGGTGCAGAAGGCAAGCGTTATAGCCTGCCCAATGCGCGGATCATGATCCACCAGCCGTCTGGCGGTTTCCAGGGGCAGGCATCGGATATCGAAATCCATGCCCGTGAAATTCTGGCTCTGCGTCATCGTCTCAACGAGATTTATGTCCAGCATACCGGACGCGATCTGAAAACCATCGAAGATGCGATGGAACGCGATAATTTCCTGACACCTGATCAGGCCAAGGAATTTGGCTTGATTGATGAGGTTGTTAGCTCGCGTCCCAAGCCTGAAGGTGACAAAAAAGACTGACGTCGCCTTCACGATGAAACAGAAAACGCCCCGGTTTTATGGCCGGGGCGTTTTTTATGGCTTGCGTGGTTTCGCCCGAAAGTCCTAGACATGTAGATTACAGGACGGTGAAACCTGATCGGAAGGAACATCCGGGGCCGGATGAACGTTTTGTGAATGGAGTGGGCTTCACTTTTGGTCTATCCGTCCTATATCAAAGACAAGGCCGCGAGCCGGAAAGCGGCGATTAATCGTTGAGATTGGTGTGCTTTCCCGGCTAACATGGCGATAACAGATAACGTCAAACATCATTGGGGTTTGTATGAGCAAATCGAATAGCGGAGACTCCAAGAACACTTTGTATTGCTCTTTCTGTGGAAAGAGCCAGCACGAGGTGCGCAAGCTCATCGCCGGGCCGACTGTCTTCATCTGCGATGAGTGTGTCGAACTGTGCATGGACATCATCCGCGAAGAGCACAAAACCCATCTTGTAAAATCCGCTGATGGGGTGCCTTCTCCGCAGGAGATTTGCAAGGTTCTCGATGATTACGTCATCGGTCAGGGCCATGCAAAGAAGGTGCTGTCTGTAGCAGTACATAACCATTACAAGCGCCTGAACCACGCCAGCAAGAACGAAGACATCGAGCTGGCAAAATCGAACATCATGCTGGTCGGTCCGACCGGTTGTGGCAAAACGCTGCTTGCCCAGACGCTTGCCCGTATCCTGGATGTTCCCTTTACAATGGCGGATGCCACCACACTGACCGAAGCCGGTTATGTGGGGGAAGATGTTGAAAACATCATTCTCAAGCTGTTGCAGGCAGCCGACTACAATGTCGAGCGTGCCCAGCGCGGCATTGTTTATATCGACGAAGTCGACAAAATTTCGCGTAAATCCGATAATCCGTCGATTACGCGCGATGTGTCGGGTGAGGGTGTGCAGCAGGCCTTGCTGAAAATCATGGAAGGCACGGTTGCATCTGTTCCGCCGCAAGGGGGACGTAAACACCCGCAGCAGGAATTCCTGCAGGTCGATACCACAAACATTCTGTTTATTGTCGGGGGTGCATTTGCCGGCCTTGACAAGGTCATTTCCCAGCGTGGCAAGGGGGCAGGCATTGGTTTTGGTGCCGATGTCCGCAGCCCGGATGAACGCCGCACGGGTGAAGTTCTGCGTTCTGTAGAACCGGAGGACCTGTTGAAATTTGGCCTGATTCCGGAATTCATTGGCCGTTTGCCGGTGTTGGCAACGCTTGAAGATCTGGATGAAGACGCTTTGGTCAAGATTTTGACCGAACCGAAAAACGCGCTCAGCAAGCAGTATCAGCGTCTGTTCGATATGGAAGATGTCAAATTGACCTTCCAGGATGATGCACTGATCGCGATTGCCCGTAAGGCAATTGAGCGTAAAACCGGTGCCCGTGGCCTGCGGTCGATCATGGAAGGCATTTTGCTTGATACCATGTTTGATCTGCCGTCGATGGACAGTGTCGAGGAAATTGTCATCAACCGTGATGTTGTTGAAGGCAAAGCCAAGCCGTTGCTGATTCATTCGGAACGCCGTAACGACGTTGAAAACAGTGCCTGATCGTAGTTGCCGCGCGGGCAGTATTGCAGCGCGGCAATTACAACTTATCTATTGAGTATGTTCGCGTTGCTGCTGGGGCCTATTGCAGGACCACAGCAACGTTTTGGCTCAGAATAGGGAATAGAACACATGGTCGAATTGGCACATGCTGATATCTATCCGGTCTTGCCGTTGCGCGACATTGTCGTGTTTCCGCACATGATCGTTCCGTTGTTTGTCGGCCGTGAAAAATCGGTCCGCGCGCTTGAAGATGTGATGCGCGAAGACAAACAAATTCTTCTTGTAACCCAGAAAGATGCCGGTCTTGATGATCCGTCGGTAGACGATCTTTATCGCGTTGGTACCGTTGCGTCCGTGCTGCAGTTGCTGAAATTGCCCGACGGCACTGTTAAGGTGCTGGTCGAAGGGGGCAAGCGTGCGCAGATTTCCGGGTTTGTTGATAATCCTGAATTTTTCCAGGCTTACGGTACTGTTCACGACGATGATGACGAGGACGAAAGCGAACTCGAAGCATTATCGCGCTCTGTCGTGACCCAGTTTGAGCAATATATCAAGCTGAACAAAAAGATTCCGCCCGAGGTGCTGGTTTCGGTCAATCAGATCGAGGAACCGGCCAAGCTGGCTGATACGGTTGCGTCTCACCTTGCGCTCAAGATTTCGGAAAAGCAGGAACTGCTTGAAACCGGGTCTGTTGCTGCGCGTCTGGAACGGATTTTCGGTTTTATGGAATCGGAAATTGGTGTTCTGCAGGTGGAAAAGAAAATCCGCAATCGCGTGAAGCGCCAGATGGAGAAAACCCAGCGCGAATATTATCTGAATGAGCAACTCAAGGCCATTCAGAAGGAACTGGGCGAAGGTGAAGACGGCAAGGATGAAGCCTCCGAGCTTGAGGAAAAGCTCAACAAGGCGAAAATGCCGAAGGAAGCCAAGGAAAAGGCCCAGGCCGAGCTTAAGAAATTGCGCAATATGAGCCCGATGTCCGCCGAAGCAACGGTGGTGCGCAACTATCTTGACTGGATGGTGTCCATTCCCTGGAACAAACGCAGCAAGATTTCCCACGACCTGAAAAAGGCCAAGAAGGTTCTGGACAAGGAACATTATGGTCTGGAGCAGGTGAAGGAACATATTCTTGAATATTTGGCCGTTCAGGCGCGTATCAAGAAAGTCAAAGGTCCGATTCTGTGCCTTGTTGGTCCCCCGGGCGTAGGTAAAACCTCGCTGGGCAAATCAATGGCGAATGCGACCGGCCGTAATTTCATTCGTATGTCCCTGGGCGGTGTGCGTGATGAATCGGAAATTCGCGGGCATCGTCGTACCTATATTGGTTCAATGCCGGGCAAGATCATTCAGGGGATGAAGAAAGCCAAAACGTCTAATCCGCTGTTCCTGCTCGACGAAATCGAAAAGATGGGGTCCGACTTCCGGGGTGATCCGGCATCAGCCCTGCTTGAGGTACTTGATCCCGAGCAGAACTCGACCTTCAATGATCATTATCTTGAAGTCGATTATGATCTGTCGGATGTGATGTTTGTGACGACGGCTAACAGCCTGCGCATGCAGCAGCCGTTGCTCGACCGTATGGAGATCATTCGGATTTCGGGTTACACCGAAGACGAAAAGGTTGAAATCGCCAAGCGCCATCTGATCCCCAAGCAGATCGAGGCCAATGGTTTGAAAAAGGCCGAATGGAGCATTTCTGACGATGCCCTTCGTGACCTGATTCGGTATTACACGCGTGAAGCGGGTGTGCGTAACCTCGAACGCGAGCTTGCCCGTCTGGCGCGTAAAGCGACTAAACGTATTTTGATCGAAGGGTTGAAAACCGTTCGTGTTACACCGCGTACACTGGCGAAATATGCCGGGATTCGCAAATACCGCTTTGGCGAAACTGAAGGCGAAGACCAGGTTGGTGTGGTAACCGGCCTTGCCTATACGGAATTTGGTGGTGATCTGTTGCAGATCGAAGCCGTTACCGTTCCAGGCAAAGGCAATATGAAGACCACCGGTAAACTTGGTGACGTCATGACGGAATCGATCCAGGCGGCAACCTCGTTTGTTCGTTCGCGTGCCGCACTTTTCGGGATCAAGCCGAACCTGTTCCAGCAACGTGACATTCACGTTCATGTGCCCGAAGGGGCTACGCCAAAGGACGGTCCGTCGGCAGGTGTGGGTATGGTGACATCAGTTGTGTCGATTCTGACCAATAATCCGGTGCGTAAAGATGTTGCCATGACAGGCGAAGTTACCTTGCGCGGTCGTGTTCTGGCGATTGGTGGTTTGAAGGAAAAACTGCTTGCCGCGATGCGGGGCGGTGTCAAAACGGTTCTTATTCCCAAGGAAAATGAAAAGGACCTGGAAGACATTCCTGATAACGTCAAACGGAATATGCGAATCATTCCGGTGTCGCATGTTGACGAAGTGCTTGAGCACGCATTGGTCAATCCGCTGGTGCCGATTGAATGGGATGAAGAATCCGACAATGTTTCGGTGAAGCCGAAAGACGGTGAAGAATCGGAAATCGGTGGTGTGACAACTCACTGATTGAGCGCAGAATCTTGGGCTTTTTGACAGGGGCGGCTTTGCTGCCCCTGTTTTTTTGTGGATAACTTGCACAGGAATCGGTCAAGACCAAAAGGTCAGGGGCTGTAAAGGCGAAAAAACGACAAAAAAACCGCAAAAACGGCGGAAAACTGCGTCTCTCCGATTGACGGCATGTAGGCGACCTGCTTACATTGCGCCTGTAACAGGTTTGGGGCAAACCAAATTTCCTTATAACTCCGAACGTCCAATAAGGGGGCCAGGAAGTGAATAAAAACGATCTCGTTGGAAGTGTCGCCGCGAAAGCTGATCTGTCTAAAGCAGACGCTGCCAAAGCCGTTGATGCTGTATTCGATTCCATTACCGATTCTTTGAAATCTGGCGACGAAGTTCGTCTGGTTGGTTTCGGTACTTTTGCCGTTGCTGCGCGTGCAGCTTCCAAAGGTCGCAATCCGCGTACCGGCGAAGAAATCGATATTCCGGCTTCTAAGCAGCCGAAATTCAAGGCTGGTAAAGGCCTTAAGGATGCCGTCAACTAAGGTTGACCATCTTTTTTAAAAAAAATGCCGGTGACAGCGTCACCGGCATTGCATTTTAAAAAAAGCATGCTATGTTCCGCTCGCTTCCGCAAAACGGGGCACACAAAAAAGGGTGATTAGCTCAGCTGGTTAGAGCATCTCGTTTACACCGAGAGGGTCGGGAGTTCGAATCTCTCATCACCCACCATGAAAAAGGCGCCCTAATCGGGCGCCTTTTTCTTTTGCGCGAACAACAAGTTATCGCGTAATCCCCGTATACTGTTTTCCAATGGCCTTTTTCTCGCTTGTGTGAAACCCGCTTGATGATTCGGCTGGCGATTGCGGGGCGGGTCTGCAATCATCATCACGTCTTTGTTCATGTTTTGAGGCCGGACCCGGTGATGTTTCAAGCTGTACCAGTAGCCAAAGTTTCTTTAGGGCATCATCTTTGCAGGTTATCGTGGCTGGTGCGTTCCTGCAGGCGATTACAGGCTGCTGGATTGCTTCTGATTTTAACTGTCGCGCTATCGGGCTGTTATCTTCCAGAACGCTTCACGGCCGATTTAACACTGGCACGGAACGGGGATTATCATTTCACCTATAAAGGGCGATTGCGGCAGGCTGCTCTGGCTAAAGATTTGCTCGATGGCAAGGTTGCGCCAGCAGAAGAAAAAAAGCGTGCTGCGCAGATTCTGAATGATCTGGAACGGGACCCGGCCTTTGGCCCGTCCAGCTATGCCGGACGTGGGGTTTTTAATGTCAGTTATGATCGCAAGGGCAATATTCTGACCGAGAAGACATTTAATTTCGTTCGGCGGAACTCGCGAATCCTGCAGATGATGTATCATGAGGAAAGTCGAACCGTCGAAATCCGCGGCGGGTCCGTACCCGTGCAATATATGGATACATTGCAGGCAATGGGATATGTGCCTGATGGGAAAATTACGGTAAAGACGACCGTACATGTGCGGCGAGATAACGCAGCTGAACGTAATACGGTTGATGACGAAACGACTCTTGTTTGGAAAATACAGAAACTGGGTGAGCCGGCATTGATTCTGATTTTGGGTTAGATGGCTATTGCGTCTGTTGGCAAAAACGAATCTGCTCGCATCGGCTATCTATGAAAATTCAGTGCGGGCCGGGCAGGGGGAGAGGTCTGCTGATATTGAAAAACCCTGCCAGAGTAATCCGGCAGGGTTTTGTGTATAACGGTAAACAGGATAGTCGGGTCAGTAGACCATTTCGTCTTCGCCGCCACCCTCGGAAATAACGATCTGTCCCTGTGCTGCCAGTTCTTTGGCAAGCTGGACAATCATCATCTGACATTCTTCGACGTCGGCCAGGCGAACCGGGCCCAGTGCGTCCATATCTTCGCGCATCATCTTGCCGGCACGTTCCGACATGTTCTTGAAGAAAAGTTCGCGCATCGCATCGGTCGAGCCTTTGAGCGCAAGGGCAAGCTTGTCTTTCTCAACCTGGCGCAGCAGCGACTGAACACCGTTATTATCAAGCCGGGCAAGATCCTCGAAGGTGAACATCAATGCCTTGATCTTTTCGGCAGAGTCGCGGTTGCGTTCTTCAAGGGCTGTCAGGAATCGATCCTGGCTCTGACGGTCCAGGCTGTTGAAAATATCGGCCATCAGTTCATGGTTGTCCCCGCGCGACCCGCGCGCAAGGTTCGACATGAATTCCGTGCGTAGGGTTTTTTCAATATTGTCCAGTACCTCTTTCTGAACGGCCTCCATGCGCAGCATGCGCATGATGACTTCCATCGAGAAGTTTTCAGGCAATAGGGACAAAACAGCAGCAGAGTGCGTTGATTTCAGCTTTGAAAGAACGACGCCAACTGTTTGGGGATATTCATTTTTTAGATAGTTCGCCAGAACAGCTTCGTTCACGTTATTAAGCTTGTCCCACATGGTGCGACCGGCCGGACCACGGATTTCTTCCATGATATTGTTAACGCGGTCTTCAGGTAGAACCTTGGTCAGCAGGCGTTCAGTCGTATCAAACGAACCGACAAGCGAACCGGTTGACGAAAGCTGATCGGCAAATTCGACAAACAGGCGCTCAACGATGTTGGAACTGATGGTTCCAAGACTGGACATCGTTTGCGAGATTTCCTTGATTTCTTCATCATCCATCAATGCAAACATCTTGGAGGCATGCTCTTCCCCCAGTGCCAGCATCAGGATCGCCGCTTTTTCCTGTCCAGAAAGCGACCGGTATTCTTCTTTAACGCGCCCCACGTAAAGCCCACTCCGTCAGCAATTCCAGATCCGTTGCATGATAACGCATTCTGGTGAAGGATGCGTTACGAACAGTCAATAAATCTATAAGGCTTAAGCACGTAGATGAAAAGACCTCTCGCACCGTGCCTCGTTAGACAATTTCAAACCAAAGCCAAAACGGCTTGAAAATTGCTGCATGATTTCCGTTTTGGGTGATCTGGATACTTTGAAATCACGACGCGGTTGAAAGCGATGCTATCAGCTTGACTTAGCAAGGGGGCTGGTCTAACAAGAGCACGCCGAAGGATGGCTGTTTTGGGGGCGTAGCTCAGTTGGTTCGAGCGCCGGCCTGTCACGCCGGAGGCCGCGGGTTCAAGTCCCGTCGCTCCCGCCAAACGGCCATCGACTGCATTCTTTCTTGGGCGCTGCGTCTTTCCTGCCCGTGTTCCTTTTGCTGCCATGCAACAATGTGGATCGCGTTCGCGACGTTCGGCTGACCTGAAATTGACCGCAGAAGGCAAAAAATTAGATGAGTTCGAGGCTCGGTGATGTGGAAACATGTCTCCGGGGCTGGTACTTGTGTGGTGCATACGTTAAGGTGCGCCCTTATGGGCTAGGTGGGGACCTGGTCGGGTTCTGGTTAGACCTGTTCTTGAGAGGTCAGAGAGATGCAAGAGCTTCTTTCGGAATATCTTCCGATCCTGATTTTCATCGGGATTGCCGTCGGTCTTTCGGCGGTTATCATCATCGCTTCGCTGGTTCTGGCCAAGCAGGCCCCGGATGCTGAAAAGCTGTCTGCATATGAATGCGGCTTTTCGCCATTCGAAGATGCACGCATCAAGTTTGATGTTCGCTTCTACCTGGTCGCAATCTTGTTCATCATCTTCGATCTGGAAGTTGCCTTCCTGTTTCCGTGGGCCGTAACCCTTGGCGACATCGGAACGTTCGGTTTCCTGTCGATGGTAATTTTCCTGGCAGTGCTGACAATCGGCTTTGTCTATGAATGGAAGAAGGGAGCTCTGGAATGGGAGTGAGCACCAATACAGGCGCCCCCTTGGCCCCTGGTCAAGACCAGGATCAGCTGCTTAAGGGCGTGTTTGACGAGATGAATGACAAGGGCTTTGTCCTTGCCAGCCTTGACAAACTTGCCACCTGGGCAAACACGGGCTCAATGTGGCCAATGACGTTTGGTCTGGCCTGCTGTGCTGTTGAAATGATGCACGCTGCCGCCGCCCGTTATGACATGGACCGCTATGGCGTTGTTTTCCGCCCCAGCCCGCGTCAGTCGGACGTGATGATTGTTGCCGGGACGCTGACCAACAAAATGGCGCCGGCTCTTCGCAAGGTTTACGACCAGATGGCCGAGCCGCGCTGGGTTATTTCGATGGGCTCGTGTGCCAATGGCGGCGGGTATTATCACTATTCCTATTCGGTGGTGCGCGGTTGTGACCGTGTTGTTCCGGTCGATATTTATGTCCCCGGTTGCCCGCCGACAGCCGAGGCGCTGATTTACGGTATTCTGCAGTTGCAGAAAAAAATCCGCCGTACCGGTGTCCTGTCACGCTGATCCGAGAGTAGGGGGCTAGCATGAGCGAATTGCTCAGCGATAATAGCGCAGCACTGCAAGATCTTCGCGATCTTTTAAAGGCACATTTTGGTGCCGATGTTATTGATACGGTTTATCGCTATGGCGAACTGACCGTTGTTGTCAAACGCGAGTCTATTGTCAGCGTTCTGACTTTCCTGCGTGATGATGCGGGATGTCTGTTCAAGCAGTTGATCGACATTTGTGGTGTGGATTACCCGGAACGTGCCGAACGTTTCGAGGTTGTGTACCACCTGTTGTCGCTCAAACATAACCTGCGCATTCGCGTCAAGGTCTCAACGGATGAAGAAACGCCGGTTCCGACCGCTGTTGGCGTTTACAGTGCCGCAGACTGGTTCGAGCGTGAGACCTGGGACATGTATGGTGTGTTCTTTGCCGATCACCCCGATCCCCGCCGTATTCTGACCGATTATGGTTTTGAAGGTCATCCGCTGCGCAAAGACTTCCCGCTGACGGGCTATGTCGAAGTGCGTTATGACGATGAACGCAAGCGCGTGGTGTATGAGCCGGTGAAACTGGTGCAGGATTTCCGTAACTTTGATTTCGAGAGCCCGTGGGAAGGAATGCAAAACATTCTTCCGGGTGACGAAAAGGCGGAGGGCAACGCCTGATGTCCGAACAGAAAATTAAAAATATGACCCTTAACTTCGGCCCGCAGCACCCAGCGGCGCACGGAGTTTTGCGTCTTGTTCTTGAAATGGACGGCGAAGTTGTTGAACGCGCCGATCCGCATATCGGTCTTTTGCATCGCGGGACCGAAAAGCTGATCGAATATAAAACCTACGTTCAGGCAACGCCGTATTTTGACCGTCTCGACTATGTCGCGCCGATGAACCAGGAGCATGCCTTCTGTCTGGCGATCGAAAAGTTGATGGGGATCGAAGTTCCGAAGCGCGCGCAGTATATTCGTGTCCTGTATGCGGAAATCGGCCGTATTCTCAACCACATCCTCAACCTGACGACCTTTGCGCTGGACGTCGGGGCGATGACGCCGCTTTTGTGGGGCTTTGAGGAACGCGAAAAGCTCATGGAATTTTATGAGCGTGCCTGTGGCGCCCGTCTTCATGCCAACTATTTCCGTCCCGGTGGTGTTGCTGCCGATCTGCCTGCTGGTCTTCTCGAAGATATTTCGGCCTGGATTGACCAGTTCCCGAACTTCGTCAAGGACTTTGACAGGGTTCTGACCGGCAACCGTATTTTCAAGCAGCGTGCTGTTGGAATCGGGACTGTTTCGGCGGAAGAAGCCTTTGACTGGGGCTTTACGGGGCCGAATATCCGTGCATCGGGAATTGCGTGGGACTTGCGTAAATCACAGCCCTACGATTCATACGAAGATTTCGATTTTGACATTCCCGTTGGCAAATACGGCGATGTGTATGACCGGTATCTGGTTCGTTTTGAAGAAATGAACCAGTCTCTGCGCATTATGCGCCAGGTCATTGATAAAATGCCTGATGGCCCGGTCATTGTTCAGAATAACAAGGTGGCTCCGCCGGCCCGTGCTGACATGAAACGGTCGATGGAAGCCCTGATTCATCACTTCAAGCTGTTTACCGAAGGTTTCCACGTCCCGGCGGGAGAATGTTATGCCGCTGTGGAAGCCCCCAAAGGTGAGTTTGGCGTTTTTCTGGTGTCGGATGGCTCGAACCGTCCGTATCGCTGCAAGATTCGCGCCCCTGGATTTGCTCACCTGCAAGGCATGGATTTCATGTCGAAGGGTCATATGTTGGCAGACGTTGTTGCCAATATCGGTTCGCTTGACATTGTTTTCGGTGAGATTGACCGATGAGCCATTTAAGAAGACCAGCTCCGCGCGAGCTTCAGCCGACCAGCTTTGCTTTCACGCCTGAAAATCTGGAAAAAGCGAAAAAAATTATCGCAAAATATCCGGAAGGCCGCCAGCAGAGTGCCACCATGCCGCTTCTGGATCTGGCACAGCGCCAGACCGAAGGGAACTGGGTGCCGACAGTTGCAATGGACTATATTGCCGACATGCTGGAAATGCCGGCAATTCGGGTCTATGAAGTTGCAACCTTTTATACCATGTATAACCTGGCACCGGTTGGTCAGAACTTTATTCAGGTTTGCACCACGACCCCGTGCTGGCTGCGCGGGTCGTCGGATATCGTCAAAACCTGCAAGGAAGAACTTGGCATCGGCATTGGTGAAACCACCGAAGATGGCAAGTTTACTCTGATCGAAGTTGAATGCCTTGGCGCCTGTGTGAATGCGCCGATGATGCAGATCAACGACGATTATTACGAAGATCTGACCAGCGACAGCACGAAGAATATTATCGACATGCTCAAGCGTGGCGAAACACCGAAGGCCGGACCGCAAAGCGGCCGTCGTGGGTGTGAGCCGATTGATGGTCCCAAGGTTCTGAAAGCATTCTGTGGCTGTGGTGCCGCAGATCAGCCTGCTGAACCCAAAGACGGGGAAGCCTGATATGCTGCAAGACAAGGATCGTATTTTTACCAACCTGTACGGGTTTCAGGATTTTGGCCTGAAAGCCGCGCAGGCGCGTGGTAACTGGGATGGTACCAGGGCCCTGATTGAAAAAGGTCAGGACTGGATCATTGACGAAATGAAGGCATCGGGCATGCGCGGCCGTGGCGGCGCTGGTTTCCCGACCGGCCTGAAATGGTCCTTTATGCCCAAGGAATCGGATGGTCGTCCGCATTATCTGGTTGTAAATGCCGACGAAGGCGAGCCGGGGACCTGTAAGGACCGCGAGATCATGCGCAATGATCCGCATACACTGGTTGAAGGCTGCCTGCTCGCCAGCTTCGCCATGCGGGCGCACGCTGCCTATATTTATATTCGTGGTGAGTTCTATCACGAGGCATCGAACCTGCAGCGCGCGATTGACGAAGCCTATGATGCTGGCCTGATTGGCAAAAATGCCTGTGGGTCGGGGTGGGATTTCGATCTTTACCTGCATCTTGGTGCTGGGGCCTATATCTGTGGTGAAGAAACCGCGCTGATCGAAAGCCTTGAAGGTAAAAAGGGTCAGCCGCGCCTGAAGCCGCCATTCCCGGCAAATGCCGGTTTGTATGGCTGCCCGACGACGGTGAACAACGTCGAATCGATCGCGGCTGTTCCTGAAATTCTGCGTCGTGGCGGGGCCTGGTTCTCAAGTTTTGGTCGTGAAAAAAACCATGGGACAAAGCTGTTTGCCATTTCGGGTCATGTTGAAAAGCCCTGCACCGTTGAAGAAGCCATGAGCATTCCGCTCCGTGAGCTGATTGAACGTCATTGTGGTGGTGTTCGGGGTGGCTGGGATAACCTGCTTGCGGTTATTCCGGGCGGGTCTTCGGTCCCGGTTCTGACCAAGGACGTGTGTGATGATGTCCTGATGGACTTTGACGCGCTTCGCGAGGTTGGCTCGGGCCTTGGGACTGCTGCGGTGATCGTGATGGACAAGTCGACCGACATTGTTTACGCGATTGCCCGCCTTTCCGAATTCTACAAACATGAAAGCTGTGGTCAGTGCACCCCTTGCCGTGAAGGCACGGGCTGGATGATGCGTATGATGCAGCGCATGGTGCGTGGCGAGGCCACACTTGATGAAATCGACCTTTTGTGGGACGTGACCAAACAGGTCGAAGGCCACACCATTTGTGCGCTTGGTGACGCTGCCGCATGGCCGATCCAGGGTTTGATCCGTAATTTCCGTCCCGAAATGGAACGCCGGATCAAGGAATATCGCGCACGGATCGCGGCCTGAGAGAGGCCTGTTGAGAGGGATTGAGACATGCCGAAACTGACAGTTGACGGTATCGAAGTCGAAGTAGAAGCCGGAGCGACAGTTCTTCAGGCCTGTGAAGAAGCGGGTAAGGAAATTCCCCGTTTCTGTTATCACGAACGCCTGTCGATTGCCGGTAACTGCCGCATGTGCCTGGTCGAAATGGAGCGTGCGCCGAAGCCGGTTGCATCTTGCGCCATGCCGGCAGCTGACGGAATGGTCATCAAAACGGATTCTGACCTTGTGAAAAAGGCACGCAATGGCGTGATGGAATTCCTGCTGATCAACCATCCGCTGGATTGCCCGATTTGTGACCAGGGTGGTGAATGTGACCTTCAGGACCAGGCAATGGCCTATGGTTTTGACGCGTCGCGCTATGCCGAGAAAAAACGTGCGGTGAAGGACAAGGAACTGGGACCGATCGTTAAAACGATCATGACCCGTTGCATCCATTGCACCCGTTGCGTTCGTTTCTCGGAGGAAGTTGCTGGTGTTGGCACGATGGGGGCGGTTTATCGCGGTGAAGATACCGAGGTCGGCCCTTACATTGAAGCCAGCATCAATTCCGAAATGTCGGGTAACCTTGTGGATCTGTGCCCGGTTGGCGCATTGACCTCCAAACCCTATGCGTTTACTGCACGTCCATGGGAATTGAAGAAAACTGACAGCGTTGATGTGATGGACGCTGTTGGCTCGAACATTCGCATTGATGCCCGTGGCTCGGAAGTTCTGCGCGTTTTGCCGCGTCTGAACGAAGAGATCAACGAAGAATGGATTTCGGACAAAACCCGTTACGCCAT
This sequence comes from Thalassospira sp. TSL5-1, assembly GCF_001907695.1. Classification (NCBI taxonomy): domain Bacteria; kingdom Pseudomonadati; phylum Pseudomonadota; class Alphaproteobacteria; order Rhodospirillales; family Thalassospiraceae; genus Thalassospira; species Thalassospira sp. TSL5-1. The sequence goes on along the minus strand of NZ_KV880637.1, from coordinate 1,859,761 downwards.
TGATGGTCTTAAGCGTCAGCGTCTTGATCGTCCGTATGTTCGCGTGAATGGCAAGCTTGCTCCGGCAAGCTGGGACGAAGCCTTTGCCGCGATCAAGGAAAAGGTATCCGGGCTGGATGGCAAGAAAATTGCCGCCCTTGCCGGTGATACAGTTGATTGCGAATCCATGACCGCGCTGAAAGACCTGATGGGCAAGCTTGGTTCGGCCAATATTGATTGCCGCCAGGATGGATCGAAGGTTGGTGGCCCGCGTTTGTCTTACATCTTCAACAGCACGATTGCCGGTATTGAAGAGGCGGATGCGTGCCTGGTTGTGGGGGCGAATGTTCGTGCCGAAGCGCCGATCATTAATTCCCGTTTGCGCAAACGCTGGCGCATGACCGCCGGTGATTTCCGTTTGGGCATTGTCGGTGAAAACTGGGATCCGACCTTCAAGCATGACTATCTCGGTGCTGGTCCGGAAACGCTTTCGGAAATCCTGGATGGCAAAAACGACTTTGCCAAGGTTCTGGAAACGGCCGTCAAACCGATGATCATTCTTGGTATGGGCGCACTGAACCGCGAAGACGGCGAAGCTGTTTTGGCAACCGCGCGTGCGATTGCCGACAAATACGGCCTTGTTGCAGGCGAGTGGAATGGCTTCAACGTTCTGCATACGGCAGCTGCCCGCGTTGGTGGCCTTGACCTTGGCTTTGTGCCGGGCGAGGGTGGCCTTGCAACGAATGACATTCTTGACGGTGCGGCAAAAGGCGATGTCGAAATTGTTTATCTGCTTGGTGCAGATGAGCTCGACATGTCCAAGCTGAAAAATGCCTTTGTGATTTATCAGGGCTGTCTGGGTGATGCCGGTGCACAGGTTGCAGATGTTATTCTGCCCGGTGCGGCTTACACCGAAAAGAATGGGACCTATGTCAATACGGAAGGCCGTGTTCAGTATGGCTGGCGCGCAGTATTCCCGGTCGGGGATGCCCGTGAAGACTGGAAGATCATTCGTGCGCTTTCGGCAAGTCTTGGCCTGACCCTGCCTTATGACAACATTGAGTCGGTTCGTGCCCGCATGGTTGAAATCAACGATGTGTTCGGTTCCGTTAATGTAACGCGTAAAGCGGCATGGGGCGAATTTGGCAAGGCTGGTGTGATGAAGTCGGAAGGCTTTGCGTCGCCGGTTCGCAATTTTTACATGACCGACCCGATCAGCCGGGCATCGGTGACGATGGCTAAATGTACTGAAGCCTTCGTCAAGGATGCGGCTGCCGGAAAGGTTGCCTGAGTTCGGGAAACAGGCGGCGGGGAACCGTCGCCTTCTCTCGCTAGGGGATGTCCCGCTTACGGGACCAAACGCAAAAGATACGGTTTGACCGATGGAACTTCTTTGGGACGGATATATTCAGCCAGGAATTTGGATCGTCGCTAAAATCCTGGCGATCGTGCTTCCCTTGCTGATTGCTGTTGCCTATCTCACCTATGCTGAACGCAAGGTGATTGGCGCCATGCAAATGCGCAAAGGCCCGAACGTCGTTGGGCCTTTTGGCCTGTTGCAGCCGCTGGCAGACGGTCTGAAGCTGTTTTTGAAGGAAACGGTCATTCCGACCAGCGCGAATAAGGTTGTCTTTCTTATTGCGCCGATGTTGACCTTCATTCTCGCTCTGGTCGCTTGGGCAGTTATCCCGTTTGGCGAAGGGCTGGTAATTTCCAACCTGAATGTTGGCATTCTTTACCTGTTCGCTATTTCGTCGCTTGGTGTTTACGGCATCGTGATGGCGGGCTGGTCATCCAACTCCAAATACGCCTTTCTGGGCGCTTTGCGTTCCGCAGCGCAGATGGTGTCTTACGAAATTTCGATCGGCCTGATCATTATTTCGGTTCTGCTGACCACCGGGTCACTGAATCTGACGGACATCGTTCATGCGCAGTCGGGCGGTATCTGGAACTGGAACTTTATTTACCACCTGCCGATGTTCGTGATCTTCATTGTCTCGATCCTCGCAGAAACGAACCGCGCCCCGTTCGACCTTCCCGAAGCGGAAGCCGAGCTTGTGTCGGGGTATAACGTCGATTATTCGGCCATGACCTTTGCGCTGTTCTTCCTTGGTGAATATGCCAACATGATTTTGATGAGCGGCCTTTGCGCGACCCTGTTTTTGGGTGGCTGGCAGGCGCCGTTGCCATTCCTGGATTTCATTCCCGGTCCGCTGTGGTTCATCTTCAAGATCTGCATGGTTTTGTTCATTTTCCTCTGGGTACGTGCCACTTTCCCGCGTTACCGCTATGACCAGCTTATGCGTTTGGGCTGGAAGATTTTTCTTCCGCTGTCTTTCGCCTGGGTCATGCTGGTTGCCACGTTCCTGGTTGTTTTCGACAAAGTCCCGGCCTGATCGCCGCGCATCGGAAAGAGAGAGGTAAACGATGTCATTTATAGATCGGACGGCCCGGAGTTTCCTGCTGGTGGAACTGCTTTCCGGTATGGCGCTCACCTTCAAATATATGTTCAAGCCGAAGGTGACGCTGAATTATCCGTATGAAAAAGGTCCGCTCAGCCCGCGTTTCCGTGGCGAACATGCCTTGCGCCGTTACCCGAACGGGGAAGAGCGTTGCATCGCCTGCAAGCTGTGCGAAGCGATCTGCCCGGCGCAGGCCATTACCATTGAGGTAGAGCCGCGCCTTGACGGATCACGCCGGACAACGCGCTACGATATTGATATGACGAAGTGCATCTATTGCGGTTTCTGCGAGGAAGCCTGCCCGGTGGATGCCATCGTCGAAGGTCCGAACTTCGAGTTCGCAACCGAAAACCGCGAGGAGCTTCTTTATGATAAAGACAAGCTTCTTGAAAATGGCGAGCGTTGGGAAGCCGAGCTTGCTGCACGATTGGAGGCAGACGCACCTTATCGGTAAGTGTCGCGTCTGATCGTTTGGATAAAGTTCATGGATCGCCTTCCGCCAGTGCGGGGGCGTTTCGCCAAGGGGGTACCTTATGGTCGTACAGGCTTTGGCTTTCTATCTGTTTGCCATTATCGCAGTTATCTCTGCCGCAATGGTGGTAACTGTGCGCAACCCGGTTCATTCGGTGTTGTTTCTTATTTTGACGTTCTTCAACGCCGCAGGGCTTTTTGTTCTGCTCGGCGCTGAATTTCTCGCCATGCTTCTGGTCGTCGTTTATGTCGGCGCGATCGCGGTTTTGTTCATGTTCGTCGTCATGATGCTCGACATTAATTTTGTCGAAATGCGTGAAGGCTTTCTGAGCTATCTGCCGATCGGTGTTCTGGTTGCGGCGGTATTGTTTGTCGAATTGGCCTTTGTTGGTGGCGGTTGGGTTATGACCGATGCCAAGATGGCGGCAATTGCCCAGCCAATACCGGCGGATATGAACAATATCAATGCGCTGGGCATGCTTCTTTACACTGACTATGCCTATATCTTCCAGGCAGCCGGTCTGGTGTTGCTGACCGCCATGATTGGTGCAATCGTCCTGACCCTGCGCCATCGTGAAGGTGTACGTCGGCAGAATATTTCCCAGCAGGTCCAGCGCCAGCGCGCCGAGACCCTTGAAATCAAAAAAGTACCAGTCGGTAGGGGGATCTGATGGAAATCGGACTTGCTCATTACCTGACTGTCGCCGCCATCCTGTTTACCCTCGGGATTTTCGGTATCTTCATGAACCGGAAAAACGTCATCATCATCATGATGTCGATCGAACTGATGCTGCTGGCAGTCAACATCAATTTTGTCGCCTTTTCGTCCTTTCTGGGCGATCTGGTTGGCCAGGTTTTCACCATTTTCGTGCTGACTGTTGCGGCTGCTGAAGCCGCGATTGGCCTTGCGATCCTGGTGGTTTATTTCCGTAATCGCGGCACCATCGCGGTTGAAGACATCAACATGATGAAGGGGTAAGGCACAGATTATGTATGCTCTGATCGTTTTTCTGCCCCTTATTGCGGCGATTATTGCCGGTCTGATCACCCTGTTTGGGGCGATGAAGACCGCCAATGCTCCTGCTGCGCATCATCACGATGATCATCATCACGGGGTTTCCACGACTGACCGTCTCTCGCAGCTTGTTACGGTCGCGGGCGTGGTGATTGCGGCAGCACTTTCCGTTGCGGCGTTTATTGAGGTTGCCCTGAACGGCAACCCGGTTACGCTGGACCTTTTTACCTGGATCAGCTCGGGCGATTTTACCGCCAACTGGTCGCTGCGTTTTGATACGCTGACTTGCGTGATGCTGATTGTGGTGACCGGCGTTTCGTCGATGGTACATATTTATTCCATCGGCTATATGTCGCATGACCCGGACAAGCCCCGTTTCATGGCTTATCTGTCGCTGTTTACCTTTGCGATGTTGATGCTTGTTACTGCAGACAACCTGATCCAGCTGTTCTTTGGCTGGGAAGGGGTGGGGCTTGCATCCTACCTTCTGATCGGTTTCTGGTATTCCAAGCCGTCGGCATCTTCCGCCGCGATGAAGGCCTTTATCGTCAACCGTGTGGGTGACTTTGGTTTCGCGCTGGGTATCTTTGCGGTTTATGTGCTGTTTGGTACCGTCCAGTTCGACACGATTTTTGCCAATGCTGAAGAAATCTCCGGCTCGACCCTGGTTTTCCTTGGCCATGACTTTTCGGCGCTAAATATTGCAACTTTCCTGTTGTTTATCGGTGCAATGGGTAAATCGGCCCAGTTGGGGCTGCATACCTGGCTGCCCGATGCGATGGAAGGTCCGACACCGGTTTCCGCCCTTATTCACGCGGCAACGATGGTGACGGCGGGTGTTTTCATGGTTGCGCGTCTGTCGCCGATCTTTGAATATGCCGAAACCACGCTTGCGATTGTCACGGTTGTTGGTGCCACTACGGCTTTCTTTGCCGCCACTATCGGCTGTGTTCAGAACGACATCAAGCGCGTCATTGCCTATTCGACCTGTTCGCAGCTTGGTTACATGTTCTTTGCCTGTGGCGTTTCTGCCTACAGTGCTGGCGTGTTCCACCTGATGACACATGGTTTCTTCAAGGCATTGCTGTTCCTGAGTGCCGGTTCCGTTATTCATGCCATGTCCGATGAACAGGATATGCGCAAGATGGGCGGTATCTGGAAAATGGTTCCGCTGACCTTTGGTGTCATGATCATTGGTACGCTTGCCATTACCGGTGTTCCGGGCTTTGCGGGCTATTATTCCAAAGACATGATTATTGAAAGCGCGTTTGCAGCACATACCAGTGTTGGCCTTTATGCCTTCTGGATGGGCGTGATCGCAGCCTTTATGACGTCGTTCTATAGCTGGCGTCTGATTTTCATGACCTTCTTTGGCGCACCGCGCGCTGATGAGCGCACGATGGCACATGTTCATGAAAGCCCTGCTGTCATGACGGTTCCGTTGCTGATCCTTGCTGTCGGTGCCGTGTTTGCCGGCTGGTTTGCCGTGAACTGGTTTGGGGGCAATTACGAAGAAATGCTGTCCTTCTGGAATGGCGCGATCTTCGTTGCTGAAAACCATCAGGCGCTTGAACATTCGCATCACGTTCCCGAGTGGGTCAAAATGGCACCTTTTGTTGCCATGATGCTCGGTTTGGCACTCGCAGTTCTGATGTATCGTCTGGTTCCGTCGCTGCCGCGGATGCTGGCAAATACCTTCAACGGTATTTATCGCTTCCTGCTCAACAAATGGTATTTCGACGAACTGTATGACGCGATTTTTGTGAAGCCGGCATTTGCGCTGGGTCGCGGGTTCTGGAAAGCCGGTGACGGCGCACTGATCGACGGTGTTGGCCCGGATGGTGTTGCTGCGGCTTGCCGTAACATTGCACGGCGTATCAGCACCCTTCAGAGCGGCTTTGTTTACCACTATGCGTTTGCCATGCTGATCGGCATTGCAGCCTTGGTGTCTTACACAATCTGGAAGATGGGTTAACGGGCGATGAGTGATTGGCCAATTCTTTCGATCATCACTTTTTTACCGCTATTGGGAGCGTTTTTTATCCTCCTGATTCCCGGTGAAGAAGCGAATGTCGCCCGCAATTCGCGCTGGGTCGCGCTGTGGACGTCTGGTTTTACCTTCCTTGCATCGCTGATGCTGTGGATCAACTTTGACACAACAACTGCCGACTTCCAGTTCGTCGAAAAGACGGAATGGATGCCGGGGCTGAACGTGTCCTATCACATGGGTGTGGACGGCATTTCGATGCTGTTCGTCATTCTTGCGACCTTCCTGACGCCGATCTGTATTCTTTCCGCCTGGGAAGCCGTTCAGAAACGGGTCAAGGAATACATGATTGCCTTCCTGGTTCTTGAAACCATGATGGTGGGCATGTTCAGTTCGCTTGATGCCATGCTGTTCTACATCTTCTTCGAAGGTGTGCTGATCCCGATGTTTATCATCATCGGTGTCTGGGGCGGACCACGCCGCGTATATGCAGCTTTCAAGCTGTTCCTTTATACGCTGCTGGGCTCTGTACTGATGCTGGTTGCGCTGATGGCGATGTATTTCGATGCCGGCACCAGCGATATTCCGACCCTGATGACGCATACCTTCAGCTATCAGGCGCAGCTTTGGATGTGGCTTGCTTTCTTTGCTTCCTTCGCGGTGAAGGTGCCGATGTGGCCGGTCCATACCTGGCTGCCTGATGCCCACGTTGAAGCACCGACGGCCGGTTCCGTTATTCTGGCTGGTGTGCTGCTGAAAATGGGGGGATATGGTTTCTTGCGGTTTTCACTGCCGATGCTGCCGCTGGCATCTGAAACCTTTGCTCCGCTGATCTTTACGCTCTCGATCATTGCCATCATTTATACCTCGCTGGTGGCCTTGGCCCAGGAAGACATGAAAAAGCTGATTGCTTATTCATCTGTCGCCCATATGGGTATCGTGACGGTTGGTGCGTTCACCTTCAACCAGCATGGCCTGGAAGGTTCAATCTTCCAGATGTTGAGCCACGGTGTGGTTTCTGGTGCATTGTTCCTGTGCGTTGGTGTGGTTTACGACCGTATGCACACCCGTGAAATCGATGCTTATGGTGGCCTTGTTCATCGTATGCCGGGTTACGCGGTGACGTTCATGTTCTTTACGATGGCATCTGTCGGCCTGCCGGGCACGGGTGGTTTCGTGGGCGAAATCCTGACGTTGCTGGGGGCTTTTGAAGCCAACACCTGGGTTGCGTTCTTTGCCTCGACCGGTCTGATCCTTGGTGCGGCATATGCGCTTTATCTCTATCGCCGGATCGTATTTGGGGCCCTGACAAAGGAAAACCTCAAAAACATCCTCGATATGAGCCCGCGTGAATGGGCATTGTTCCTCCCGCTTGTTGTGGTGGTTCTGTGGATGGGTATCTATCCGAGTTCTTTCCTCGACATCATGCACGCATCGGTTCTGCATTTGGTCAACCAAGTTGAAACGGCACAGGCCGCTGCGGCAAATGCCGCGCAGCTTGCGGCGAATTGAGGGGAATGAACATGGGAGATTCTATGCTCAACCTCGGGGCGGCATTGCCCGAAATCTTTATGGCGGTAGCTTCGCTTGCGTTGCTGATGCTGGGTGTTTTTACAGGTAAGGACCGTTCGTTCCGGACGGTCTCCTGGGCTGCTGTTGGTGCCATGATCATTGCCCTGGTCCTTGTGGTCATGGGCGAGGGTGGTGCTGCATTTTCAGGCCAGTTCCTGGCAGATCCGTTTGCGCGTTTTTGTAAGGTTCTGATCCTGGTTGGTTCGGCTGTTGGCGTGGTTATGTCCATGAAATTTGCCGAACGTGAGCGTATGGCACGTTTCGAGTTTCCGATCCTGCTGATGCTGGCAACACTTGGCATGATGGCGATGGTGTCAGCATCTGACATGCTGTCACTTTATGTCGGTCTCGAACTGCAGAGCCTGGCATTGTATGTGGTTGCAGCCATCCGCCGTGATACCGTTCGTGCCACGGAATCGGGTCTTAAATATTTTGTTCTGGGTTCGATTGCATCGGGCATGCTGCTTTATGGTATGTCGATGGTTTATGGCTTTACCGGTTCGACCAGCTTTGCTGTTATCGGCGATGCCGTGAGCAATGGAGGGTTGTCGGTTGGCACCTTGGTTGGTCTGGCATTCATCTTTGCCGGTCTGTGCTTTAAGGTCTCAGCGGCCCCGTTCCATATGTGGACGCCGGACGTGTACGAAGGCGCGCCGACCCCGGTTACGGCATTCTTTGCTGTTGCACCGAAAATTGCCGGTTTGGCACTTTTCGTTCGTGTTGCCCTGGGGCCGTTTGCCGGCGTCGTTAGCGACTGGCAGCAGATCATTGTTCTGATTTCGATCCTGTCGATGGCCTGGGGGTCTTTTGCGGCCCTGCGTCAGAACAATATCAAACGTCTGATGGCCTATTCCTCGATTGGTCACGTTGGTTTTGCGCTGGTCGGTCTTGCTGCTGGTACCGAAGCGGGTGTTCAGGCCATTCTGGTTTATCTTGGCATTTACCTCGTCATGAATCTCGGTACTTTTGCCGTGATCCTGTCGATGCGTCGCCACGACCGGATGGTTGAAGAAATCGCCGATCTGTCGGGCCTGTCGCGCACCAAACCGTTGATGGCTGCGGTCATGGCGCTGCTAATGTTCTCGATGGCTGGTATTCCGCCGCTCGCCGGGTTCTTTGGTAAGTTCTATGTCTTTAAGGCTGCGGTTGATTCCGGCCTGGTAACGCTGGCGGTTATTGGTCTCGTGACTTCGGTTGTCAGTGCCTATTATTATCTGCGCGTCATCAAGGTCATGTATTTTGACGAACCTGTCGAAGGCTTTGATCGCAACGGTACTGAACTCAATGTCATCATGGCGCTTGCTACGATCATTATCCTGATTTTCGCGTTCTTCCCGAACCCGTTGACCGATAGTGCCGCCGCTGCTGCGTCGGCTCTGTTTGGAAATTGATATGACAGTTCCTGTCGTGCGGCTTCCTGATGGGTATGTTCTGCATTTCCACGAAGTGATCGACAGTACGAATGACGAGGCAAAACGCCTCGGTGATAAGGGCGCCCCTGGTGGCGCCCTTATTTTGGCTGCACAACAGCGGGCAGGGCGGGGCCGTCGCGGGCGCGAATGGAAGTCGCCAGTCGGCAATCTGTTTTTATCTTTGCTACTAAGGCCAAATTGCCCGCTTCAGGACTCTGCCCGTCTGACCTTCCTGGCTGCACTTGCGATGGCCCAGGCGATTGATATCGTCACCGAAGGCAGGGTGAAGCCCGCCTGTAAATGGCCTAATGACCTGATGGTGGATGGTCGCAAATTGTGCGGTATTTTGCTCGAAAGCGCGTCTTCTCAGGGCAGGGATACCGATTATCTTGTGATTGGTACTGGGGTGAATGTAATGTTTCATCCGGAAGATGCCGAACGTCCTTCAACCTCGCTTGCTGAATTGGGGGCCGCCGTTCAGATTGAGGATTTGGTGGCTGCCTATGTCTCGCGTTTTGATGTGCTCTATTCCACCTGGTTGGAAACGGGCTTTACAGCGGTGCGCGACGCGTGGCTCGAGCGCGCCTATGGTTTTGGGCAGCCTCTTGTTGCGCGTTTGAGTGAAAAGACATTAACCGGGACTTTCGTTGGGCTTGATGAAAGTGGTTCGCTGATTTTAAAAGATGATGCGGGTTTCGATCATATTATCGGTGCTGGAGAAGTGTTTTTCAAAAGCTGAGTTTTCAGGTCGCTTGTGGTGATTTACTATATTTATGTCCTGTTTGATTTGTGTTTGATGATTGATCAGTACGACTTGGAAAACAGCAAAGCCGGACAATTAACGTAAAAGCTTTACCTGACAGGCCGTATGTGTTTTTTCGTTGATCACGGTTAACGGCTTGATCGCAAATGAGAGGTTTCGTGGATTTGTTTTTGCCAAAGGACGAGTTGCTGTTTGTCCCGCTGGGTGGCTCCGGCGAGATCGGGATGAACCTAAATCTTTATGGCTATAATGACCGCTGGCTGATGATCGATATGGGCGTCTCCTTTGGCGAGGAAGGGCTGCCTGGTGTTGATGTTGTCATGCCCGATCCATCCTTTATCGAGGCGCGCAAGGACAAGCTTCTGGGCTTGGTGCTGACCCATGCCCATGAAGACCATTTGGGGGCCATTCCCTATTTGTGGCCGCGACTGAAATGCCCGATTTATGCGACCCCCTTTGCCGCTGAATTTTTGCGGGCCAAGCTGACTGAAACTGATTTTGCCGATCAGGTTCCGATCCATGAGATCGAATTGGGCGCGCGGTTCAAACTTGGTGATTTCGATATTGAAATGATCACCATGACCCATTCCATCCTGGAACCAAATGCCCTGGCAATCAGAACGCCCAAGGGACTGGTCGTGCATACCGGTGACTGGAAGTTCGATCATGATCCGCAAATCGGAACCGAACCGGATGTCGCCAAACTCGAAGCCTTGGGTGACGAGGGTGTAAATGCGCTGGTTTGTGATTCGACAAATGTTTTTTCACATGGCGAAACCGGGTCCGAAGGCGAGGTTGCGCGTAATCTGATTGATCTGTTTGCCAAAATACCAACCGGACGGATCGCAGTTGCCTGCTTTGCAACCAACGTGGCGCGTATTCAATCCATTATTGAAGCGGCACATGAAACAGGCCGTTGTGTCGCGTTGGCGGGGCGGTCGATGCGCCGTGTTACCGAGGCAGCCAAGAAGGTGGGATATCTTACGGGCTATCCCAACCTGTTGTCTGACGAAGATGCGATGGAAGTGCCCAAGGATCAGGTACTGCTGATTTGCACCGGTTCGCAGGGCGAGCCGCGGGCGGCGATGGCCCGCATCGCGCGGGGCGATCATCCAACCATCGAGCTTGATGCCGGTGATACGGTTGTATTTTCCGCCCGGGAAATTCCGGGCAATGAAAAATCCATCGGTTTCATTCAAAACACGCTGATCAAACGTGGCATCAATGTCATTACGGCGCGGGATGAACCGATCCATGTGTCCGGCCATCCCGGGCGGGCGGATTTGGCGCGCATGTATCAACTGACACGGCCCAAAATCCTGGTGCCTGTGCATGGCGAACCGCGCCATTTGCGCGAGCAGGCAAGTCTCGCGCGCGAATGTCAGGTGCCGGAAACAGTTATTCCCCATGATGGCACGGTTATTCGTCTTTCGCCGGGTTTTGCCAGTGTGATTGACGAAGTTGAAACTGGTATTTTGTGCCTGGATGGCGGACGTCTGATCAAGCGGGATTCCAATACTATTCGCAACCGTAACCGGATCATGTGGAATGGCGTCATGTTTGTGACGGTTGTTCTTAACCAGTTCGGTGAAATGGTTGGTGATCCGATGATCACAGCCCCCAGTCTGTTTGATGAAGAAAATGATGATGTTCAGCTTGATCGCTTTGCCGCCGAAATTGGCAATCGGATCGATCAGTTGGATGATGATGAAGTGCTGGATGATTCTGCCGTTATTTTGACCATTCGTCAGGCGGTGCGTCGTCCCATTCGTCAAAAACAGGGTAAGCGCCCGTTGATTGAAGTTCATTTGATGCGGGTGACAGAGGAATAAAGCAGGGATAGTCCGGGACATTGTCTCTGGGGAATGCCCTTTGGGAAATGTATGAGACAGGAGCTTGCCATGATTGGTCGCCTAAACCATGTTGCCATTGCTGTCCCGGACCTGGACGAAGGAATTCGTCTGTATCGTGATGTTTTGGGGGCCAAAGTTTCCGAACCCCAGGACGAACCGGATCATGGTGTGCGTGTGGTGTTTGTCGAACTGCCAAATACCAAGATCGAGCTGCTTTATCCGCTTGGTGAAAATTCACCTATTCGCTCTTTCCTGGAAAAGAACAGCGCGGGTGGCATTCATCATGTTTGTTACGAGGTGGAAGACATTATTGCCGCCCGTGACCGTTTGACAGGCGAGGGGGCGCGTATTTTGGGAAATGGCGAACCTAAAATAGGCGCGCATGGCAAACCCGTGCTGTTTTTGCATCCAAAGGATTTTACGGGTACGTTGGTCGAGCTTGAGCAGGTTTGATAATAAAACCTTCTGGTGCGGTTTTGGGCGATGTTTTTGTGTTCAAGATCGCACCCAAACGGATTGAGCTAAGGCAGGATCTGTCATGACGTTGTTCTCGGGTTTTGTGACCTATCTGATCATTTGGTGGCTGGTATTGTTTACCGTGCTGCCGGTTGGCGTAAAGCAGCAGGAAGTGGTTGAAAAAGGCCATGATAGCGGCGCGCCGCAAAATCCGCATATGTGGAAGAAAATCCTGGCAACATCTCTTATTTCAGGGATTTTATGGGCGATTGCCTATTTCGTGATTACCAGCGGACTGATCGATATTCGCCCGGCTGCAGACGCATTCAAATAAGTTTGTCCCGTCATTTGCTGCCATGCAGCATTTTTAGGTGAATACGAACGTAAAAAAAAAGCAAGATCCTAAGATCTTGCTTTAGAGCTATTTTATAGCTGTTTTCCCGTTATCTTTATTACTTCCTCCTAGACCTGGGCTCATTGGCACAGGTATTTATAATGATGTCGCGCCTGCTTCTTTTGTGCTTATTGGCAACAAAGCCTCCCGCATTTTATGAGTGGCTGCGGTCATCATTCCATCACGATCTTGCGTCGTTTCAGGAGGGTTAAAAAGCCATATAATTCACGATTATGCAAGATGTTTTGACGAAACTTCACAAATCGATGTAACGTTGTGTAACAAAATTATGTTAACTCAAATGGTTAGAAGGTATTTGTGCCATGCTGCTATTTGTTCCGTCGGCTAAAGAAAACTGGCGTTTCAAAGTACTTGTATCGATTTTTGTCGTAATTACAGTGCTTTCCAAGCCAGGCTTTGCTGCGGATTCCGCAAAAAAAGAATCGGATACTGCAACGTCGGCAACGGTGACGATCTCCCGTTCTGCCTGTGACGCGATTGTGGCCTATCAGCCAGATGCCAGTGTCGAATATCAGCCCGGTGTTGATGTGAATGGCAAGCCGGTCACACCGGCGGAAGGGCCCAATGCTGCATCCCCGCACATTAAGGTACCAGATGTTATTACGTTTCCGGTTACGCTCGATTTCTTTGAATTTGCAGGTATTTCCCAACCGACAGGCATTAGCGGAAAGGGAACGTTAGGAGAGATCACCTATAAAAACGGGCAAGTCTATTTTAATGATCAACCTATCGGGAATGCTGCGCATAATGCTGACCTGATTGCTGCCTGCAAGGCCGCAGGGTATAAATAGCATTGTTTGTGAACAGGTGTTTTGTGCCACTGACGCCGCGCGTGATGTTTGGGGCTCTATTGGACCCGGATTTTGCTGGGTGACAAGTTCCGGCTTGCCTTTCCGCCTGTGCTGTCGCATGTTCCCGGACTAGATTTTTGGTCGTTGTGACCTTTCCAGACTGCTGTATTACGAGGCATCAATGCGTCTTTCCCAGTTCTTTCTGCCCACCCTTAAAGAAACCCCGTCAGAAGCCCAGATCGTTTCTCATCGGTTGATGCTGCGCGCCGGGATGGTGCGGCAACTGTCGGCCGGTATTTATTCCTGGTTGCCGCTGGGCTATCGCGTTCTGAAAAAAATCGAACAGATTGTTCGTGAGGAGCAGGATGCTATTGGCTGCAATGAACTTCTGATGCCAACAATTCAGCCAGCTGAGCTTTGGCAGGAAAGCGGCCGGTATGAAGATTATGGCCAGGAAATGCTGCGCATTACCGACCGGCATGATCGCAATATGCTGTTTGGTCCGACCAACGAAGAAGTGATAACGGACATTTTCCGCAAGGAAGTGAAATCCTACAAGCAGCTTCCGCAGATGCTGTATCATATCCAGTGGAAGTTCCGCGACGAGATTCGCCCCCGTTTTGGCGTGATGCGCGGCCGTGAATTCCTGATGAAGGATGCCTATTCCTTCGATATCGATTACGAAAGCTCGCGCCACGCCTATAACAAGATATTTCTGGCCTATTGCCGGACATTCTCGCGCCTGGGCGTAAAGGCCATCCCGATGGTTGCCGATACCGGCCCGATTGGCGGTGATTTGAGCCATGAATTCATCATTCTGGCTGAAACCGGCGAAAGCGAAGTTTTCTGCGATAAAAAATGGCTGGAAAAAGACCTGACCGGTAAGGGTGTTGACCTGAACGATCGCACCAACCTTGAAGGCTGGGTGCAGACAACGCTGGCAGATTATGCTGCGACCGAGGAAAAACATGATGCGGCAAGCTGCCCTGTTTCAGGCGGTGATCTGATTGCCACACGCGGTATCGAAGTTGGGCATATCTTCCATTTCGGTACCAAATATTCCGAACCGATGGGGGCAACTGTTTTGGGCCCGGATGGCAAGGAAGTGCCAGTGATGATGGGGTCGTATGGTATCGGTGTTTCTCGTCTGGTTGGAGCATTGATCGAGGCATCACACGATGAAAACGGCATTATCTGGCCCGAAGAAGTTGCACCGTTCCGGGTTGGTTTGATCAATTTGCGTACGGGGGATGATGCCTGTGATGCAGCGTGCGAAGATATTTATGGCAAACTGAAAAATGCCAAAATTGACGTGCTCTATGATGATCGAGACATGCGTGCTGGTGGCAAGTTTGCCGACATGGACCTGATTGGTCTGCCCTGGCAGATTGTGATTGGGCCCAAAGGTTTGGCAAATGGCGTTGTGGAACTGAAGAACCGCAAAACAGGCGAACGTTCGGAAGTAACCCTTGAAGCCGCGTTAAACCAGATTGGCGCATGACAAAAGCTTGGCAGGGCGGTTTAGGCCGCCCTGTTAAATTTGATCTGACCACGGGTTTCACCTGAAACCCCTCTCCACAAGGATTTGGTGCCTATGTTCAGTCCGTTCGAGCGTATGGTGGCGTTTCGCTATCTGCGCCCCCGTCGGCAGGAAGGCTTTGTTTCGGTCATCGCGATTTTTTCCCTCTTGGGTATCATGCTTGGCGTGGCGACGCTGATTATCGTGATGTCGGTCATGAATGGTTTTCGTGCCGAACTGCTTTCGCGTATTCTTGGGCTGAACGGGCATATATCGGTATATGCGCAAGGGCCGGACGGCCTTCCTGATTATGCCGAAATCGAAAAAAAAATCCGGGAAACGGGTAATGTCACTCTGGTCGACCCGATTGTTGAAGGCCAGGTTATGGCATCAAAAGGCGGCCGTGCCACCGGTGCGATTGTGCGGGGCATGGCCCCCGAAGACATCGCCAAGCGTAAAACGCTGGCCGACAACATCGTTTTTGGCAGCCTGAAGGACTTCAAAGGCGACGATTCAATTATCATGGGCGCGCGTCTTGCCATGAAACTTGGCATTGGCGTTGGTGACACGGTTAATCTGATTTCGCCCAAGGGCAAGGTTACCGCCTTTGGCTCTGTGCCACGCATGCGGTCCTATCACGTCGTCGCGCTGTTTGATATTGGCATGTATGAATATGATTCTGGTTTCATTTTTATGCCGCTGGAAGCAGCCCAAACCTATTTCCAGATGCCGGGTAAAATCTCGAATTTCGAGGTGGTGTTAAATGACCCGTCGCGGCTTTCTGGAACGATGAATGACCTGTTGCAAAATTTGCGGGGCGAGCAATTGCGTCTTGTGAATTGGCAACAGTCGAATGCCAATTTCTTTAATGCCTTGCAGGTCGAACGGAACGTTATGTTCCTGATCTTGACGCTGATTATTCTTGTTGCCGCCTTTAACATCATTTCCGGCATGGTGATGCTGGTCAAAGATAAAGGCCGCGACATTGCGATCTTGCGCACAATGGGGGCAACCCGTGGCTCTATCCTGCGGATTTTCTTTTTGGCAGGGGCGTCTATTGGTGTGTTGGGAACCCTGAGTGGTTTGGTCCTGGGGGTTGTTTTTTGCGAAAATATCGAAAGCATCCGCCAGTTCATCCAGAGCCTGACCGGGGCGGACCTGTTTAATGCAGAAATTTATTTCCTGTCGCAATTGCCTGCTGACCTGGATGTCAATGAAGTGGTGATGGTTTGCGTCATGTCGCTGACCCTGTCCTTCCTGGCCACGATTTATCCGGCATGGCGGGCGTCGCGCCTCGATCCGGTGGAGGCGCTGCGTTATGAGTGACCTTCAGAAAAAATCTGCAGCGCAGCGTCAGGTGAAACCGATGCTGAAACTGGAAAAAGTGGTTCGATCCTTTGCGCAAGGGGCTGAGCGGCTTGATGTTTTGAAGTCGGTTGACCTGACCATTAATGAAGGTGAAATCGTTGCGCTGGTCGGGCCGTCAGGGGCGGGGAAATCAACCCTGTTGCAGATTGCCGGCTTGCTTGAACGCCCTGATAGTGGATCTGTGTCGATTGGGGGAAAGCGCAGTACGGATTTGTCGGATCAGGCCCGCACACAAATGCGCCGCGATCATATTGGTTTTGTGTACCAGTATCATCACTTGTTGCCGGAATTTTCCGCGATCGAGAATGTGGTTATTCCGCAAATGATCGCGGGTCTTCATCGCAAAGATGCCGAAGCACGGGCGATGGAACTTCTGCAATGCCTGGGAATTGAAGCCCGCGCCCAGCATCGCCCCGCACGTCTTTCGGGCGGGGAGCAACAGCGCGTTGCCATCGCCCGGGCGCTTGCCAATGTTCCCGATGTTTTGTTTGCCGATGAACCAACCGGCAATTTGGACCCGCAAACGGCGGAAAATGTTTTTGGCATGCTGGTGTCATTGGTGCGTCAAACCGGGCTTGCGTCGCTGATTGCAACCCACAACCCTGAACTGGCCCGTCAGATGGACCGGATCATTACCTTGCGTGATGGTCATCTTGTCGAGCTGGAGCCGGAAACACTTTCATAATCGGTTTGCGGTTTTTATAATTATCTGGCTGGTGGGCGCCCTTGCGGCGCCCGTGGCTTTTTTGCTTTTGTTTAGGTGTCGAGGTCGCTGGCAATGGAAAACGGTTTTATCCACCTGCGTGTTCATACGAACTATTCACTCGCTGAAGGTGCCATAACGACCAAGGAACTGGTGAAGCTGTGCGCTGCGGACCAGCAGCCCGCTGCTGCCATGACCGACACCAACAATATGTTTGGCGCGCTTGACTTTGCCGGTGCGGCCAGTGGCTCCGGCGTGCAGCCTATTTTGGGTGTGCAGATCGGGATTGAACGCTTTGGGACCGAGGTGGTGCTGGGCAAGGCCGGGCGCGAACCTGACCCGGATGAACTGGTTTTACTCGCACAAAGCAAAACCGGCTATTTTAACCTGCTGAAAATAGTTTCCCGCGCCCATATGACAACAGAAGCAGGCAGCACGCCCAAGGCCCTGCTGGAACATCTTGCCGAGCATTGTGAGGATGTCATTTGCCTTACAGGCGGACCCTCCGGGCCGATTGCCCGTCTGCTGCGCGAGGAACAACAGCCTAAGGCAACAGATTGCCTTTTGCGCCTGAAAGAGATTTTTGGCGACCGGCTTTATATCGAACTCCAGCGACATGGACTGCCTTCGGAGGAGGCGATAGAGCCCGCCCTGATCGACATGGCCTACGAACATGACGTGCCGCTGGTTGCGACGAACGATTGTTATTTTCCGCGTGTGGATATGTATGAAGCCCACGATGTGTTTATTTGCATCGGGCAGGGGGCCGTTGTTGGCCAGGAAGATCGCTGGCGTTTGACGCCGGATCACCGCTTTAAAACGGCTGCCGAGATGCGCGAGCTGTTTGCCGACTTACCTGAGGCCTGCGACAATACCGTCATCATTGCCCAGCGTTGCGCCTGGCATGTGGAGAAAATTGACCCTATTCTGCCGCCATTTGACTGTGGGGAAGGCCGCACCGAGGTTGACGAATTGCGCCATCGGTCCTTTGATGGTTTGCAGGCCCGGCTTGACAAATACGTCTATAGTCCGGGCATGTCCGAGGAAGACAAAAAGAAAATTGCCGAGCCCTATAATGCCCGCCTTGAATACGAGTTGGGCATTATTGTTCAGATGGGCTTTCCCGGTTACTTCTTGATCGTTGCCGATTTTATTCAGTGGGCCAAGGAACATGATATTCCTGTCGGGCCTGGTCGTGGGTCCGGTGCCGGGTCGCTTGTGGCCTATGCACTGTTGATTACCGACCTTGATCCGCTTCGTTTTTCGTTGCTGTTTGAACGTTTCCTTAATCCGGAACGTGTCTCGATGCCTGACTTTGACGTCGATTTCTGTCAGGACCGGCGCGGCGAAGTGATTGAATATGTGCAGCACAAATATGGTTATGACCGTGTTGCCCAGATTATTACCTTCGGTAAATTGCAGGCAAAGGCCGCCGTGCGCGATGTGGGCCGTGTGCTGGGCATTCCGTATGGCTATGTCGATAAAATCTGTAAAATGATACCCGGCGATCCGGCTAAGCCGATTCCGCTAAAAGAAGCAATTGATATGGAACCGGACCTGCGCCGCATCGCGCGCGAGGACCCGGATATTGACCGCCTGCTGACCATTGCCATGCAAATTGAGGGGCTGTATCGAAATTCATCTACCCATGCGGCCGGTGTGGTGATTGGTGACCGTGACCTGGATGAACTGGTTCCGCTTTATCGTGATCCGCGTTCGGATATGCCCGTCACCCAGTTCAACATGAAGTTTGTTGAAAATGCTGGGTTGGTTAAGTTCGACTTTTTGGGCCTTAAAACCCTGACGGTGATTATCGAGGCCGTGAATTTGATGCGCCTGCGCGATGATGTGCCGCAGGATTTTGACATCAGTGCCATTCCGCTTGATGACCGGCAATCGTTCAAGCTTTTGTCGGCGGCGGAAACGGTTGGGGTGTTCCAGCTTGAATCCCAGGGTATGCAGGATGTGTTGCGCGGCCTGAAACCGGATACCCTGGAAGATATTATCGCTGTGGTGGCGCTGTATCGTCCCGGCCCGATGGATAATATTCCCTATTATATTGCACGTAAGCACGGGCGCGAAGAGCCTGACTACATGCACCCGATGCTCAAGCCGATCCTCGAAGAAACCTATGGCATCATGATCTATCAGGAACAGGTCATGCAGCTTGCCCAGATTATGTCTGGTTACTCGCTTGGCGGCGCAGATTTGTTGCGCCGTGCGATGGGTAAGAAAATTGCCGAGGAAATGGAAAAGCAGCGTTCGCTGTTTGTGGACGGGGCGGAAAAGAACAATGTCGATCGTCAGCAGGCATCGGACATTTTTGACCAGGTTGCCAAATTTGCGTCTTACGGCTTTAACAAGTCGCACGCGGCAGCTTACGCGCTTGTGGCCTATCAAACGGCTTATCTGAAGGCGAATTACCCGGTCGAATTTATGGCCGCGTTGATGACGCTGGATATGCACAACACAGACAAGCTGGCAATTTTCAAACAGGAAGTCGAACGCCTGAAAATTGAAATTTTGCCGCCCTGCGTCAATAAATCCGGCGTTGCCTTTACCGTGGAAAATCATGGTGGCGTGCGCAAAATTCGCTATGCACTGGCTGCGGTGCGCAATGTGGGTGACGCGGCGATGGAAAGCCTTGTTAATGCCCGTGAACAGCAGGGCGCGTTTAAGGACCTTACCGATTTTGCATCGCGTATTGATAGCCGGGCGCTGAATAAGCGTCTGCTGGAAAATCTGGTGCGGGCAGGGGCACTGGATTGCCTGCATGATAACCGCCGCGTCATGTTTGAAAATGTCGATAAAATCCTGGCCGTATCCCAGCGTGAAATGCAGGCCCGAAATAACGACCAGATCAGCATGTTTGGCGATGACAGCGGATTTGGCAAAGATACCATTCGTCTGCCTGACGGCCGCGACTGGGTGCCGATGGAAAAACTGACCGAAGAATTTTCGGCTATTGGTTTTTATCTGTCAGCCCATCCGCTTGATACCTTTGGCAAAAGTCTTCAGCGTATTGGTGTTGCCCCCTATGTCGAGCTTGAAGCCCGAATGCGGGCGCAAAATAAGGGGTCGATCAAACTTGCCGGGACATTGATCAATGCCCGCGAGATGATTTCCAAAAAGAACGGCAGCAAGTTTGCCTTTGTTATGCTTTCTGATGCTACGGGCAGTTTTGAAGTGGCCTTCTGGGCCGAAACCTGGGCTGCCTATAAGGAAATCATTAATTCGGGTCGTCCGATGCTGTTGCTGGTTTCAGCAGAAATACGGGAAGGTCAATTGCGCATTCAGGGCCAGCGGGTCGAGGATTTGGAGCAGGCCGTTGCCGGTGCGGCCGAAGGTATTCGCATTCGGCTGACCCGCCCGGAACCGATTACCGAAATTCGAGAATTGCTTGAAAAGTCGGGCAGAGGCCGAGGGCTTGTGAATATTTCATCGGTTTGTTCCGATGGTCGCATTGCGGAAGTCGAACTGGCTGACCATTTCAAGGTTGGTCCATCATTGATCGGTGCGGTCGGGTCGATTCCTGGTGTGGAATTTGCCGAAGAGATCTGACCGGCCTTTTATTGCGGTTTTTGTGGCCCTAAACGTGTAGTTAGGGCTTGCAATCTGCGGGGGGCGGCGCTAAAACCCGCCTCGAACATCACACGTGGGAGCGTGGCGATCCCTTTATGGTCGTCCATCCGGTGTTTTGCCAGGTGGCAAAATTCCTTCCCACGGAGGTATTAACCGGAAAACGGTAGGAAATTATCATGGCATTGCCAACCTTTACCATGCGTCAGCTCATGGAAGCCGGCGTTCACTTTGGTCACCACACCCGTCGCTGGAACCCGAAGATGAAACCGTTCATCTTTGGTGCACGTAACGACATTCATATCCTGAACCTGCAGGAAACCGTTCCGATGCTGCATCGTGCGATGCAGGCTGTTCGCGACGTGACCGCTGCTGGTGGCCGTGTTCTGTTTGTTGGCACCAAGCGCCAGGCTTCGCCGGTTATCGCCGAAGCTGCAAAGCGTTGCGGCCAGTATTATGTGAATCACCGTTGGCTCGGCGGTATGCTGACCAACTGGAACACCGTTTCGGGTTCGATTAAACGCCTGAAAGAACAGGACGAAATCCTGAATTCTGGCGCTGAAGGCCTGACCAAGAAAGAAATCCTGAACCTGACCCGTTCGCGTGACAAACTGGAACGCGCTCTGGGCGGCATTAAGGACATGGGTGGTCTGCCCGACATTATTATCGTGGTTGACACCAACAAAGAATCTCTCGCGATCCATGAAGCACGCAACCTGCATATCCCGGTTGTTGCTGTTCTGGACTCGAACTCGGACCCGCAAGACGTTCAGTATCCGGTTCCGGGCAATGACGACGCGATCCGCGCTATCCAGCTGTATTGTGACCTGTTTGTTGGTGCCGTTCTTGACGGTATCCAGGCCGAAATGACGGCTTCTGGTGCAGACCTCGGCGAAGCCGAAGAACTGCCGGCACAGGAAGCTGCTGCTACCGAAGCTGCCGATCAGGCTGCTTCCGCTTAAATTTCATTTTATACCCAGGGAAGCGGCGGCTATCATGCCGCCGTTTCTTTAGGTGTTATCCACTTGATCGCGTAATAGGGGCTTTAAAAATGGCTATTACCGCTGCTCTCGTGAAAGAGCTTCGCGAAACCACCGGCGCTGGCATGATGGACTGCAAAAAGGCGCTTTCCGAAACCGATGGCAACCTTGAAGCAGCCGTTGACTGGCTTCGCACCAAAGGTCTTGCTGCTGCTGCCAAGAAAGCAGGCCGTGTTGCTGCCGAAGGTCTGGTTGGTGTCGCAGTTAATGGTACTTCGGGTGCCGTTATCGAACTGAACGCTGAAACCGATTTCGTTTCGCGTAACGAAGATTTCCAGAAATTCGTTTCCCAGGTTGCAGAACTCGGTATCGTTGCCAATGGTGACATTGATGCGCTGAAGGCAACTGCATTTCCGGGTACTTCGCGTAATGTCGAAGAGCAGGTTACGCACATGATCGCCACCATTGGCGAAAACATGAACCTGCGTCGCGTTGCTTCTGTTTCGGTCGACAAGGGTGTTGTTGCATCCTACGTTCATGCCTCTATCGCTCCGGACCTCGGTAAGATCGGCGTTCTGGTTGCTTTGGAATCCGAAGCTGACGCTGCTGTTCTTGAAGGTCTTGGCAAGCAGATTGCCATGCACATTGCTGCAACCAATCCGGCATCAGCAACCATCGATGATCTGGATCCGGAACTGGTAGAGCGTGAAAAAGCCGTTCTGACCGAGCAGGCCAAAGAATCCGGTCGTCCGGACGAAATTATTGCCAAAATGATCGAAGGCCGTATTCGTAAATATTACGAACAGGTCGTTCTGCTTGAGCAGACTTTCGTGATCGACGGTGAAAACAAGGTCAAAACCGTGATTGAAAACGCTGCCAAAGACGCTGGCAAGCCGATCACGTTTAAAGGATTCATCCGTTTTGAACTCGGCGACGGGATCGAGAAGGAAGAAAAAGACTTTGCTGCTGAAGTTGCAGAGCAGCTGAAGAAGTAAGAAATCTGATCGAATTGATGCGTCAGGTGTCAATTCGTGTATGATCCAGACCGGCGGGGTCCTCAGAGTGATAACACCCTGTTGCTCGCCGGTCTTTCTATATCTGAAGAAGGCTACCTTGTTGTTTGGTGGCGAAAATCCGCATTGAGAGGCATCTGGATATGGCAGAAAACGGCCCGTTGAAGTTTCGTCGTGTGCTGTTGAAATTGTCCGGCGAAGGTCTGTTGGGCAAACAGCAATATGGTCTCGACCCGGATACGGTTGATCGTATCGCCAGCGAGATCAAGGCGGTCCATGATATGGGCGCGGAAGTCTGCATGGTGATTGGTGGCGGTAATATCTTTCGCGGTGTCAAAGGGGCATCACAGGGGATGGAACGCGCAACCGCTGACTATATGGGCATGCTTGCGACAATCATGAATGCCCTGGCGGTACAAAACGCGCTTGAACGCCACGGTGTTCAGACCCGGGTTCAGTCGGCGATTCCGATGTCGTCGGTGTGTGAACCCTATATTCGCCGTCGCGCCGTGCGCCATATGGAAAAAGGCCGCGTTGTTATTTTTGCGGCCGGTACTGGCAACCCGTTTTTCACCACGGATACCGCTGCTGCGTTGCGCGCGGTTGAAATGGGCTGTGATGCTTTGTTAAAGGGCACACAGGTTGATGGTGTCTACACAGCTGATCCCAAGACCAATCCTGATGCGGTTCGTTACGACGAACTGACATATATGGATGTACTTGCGAAAGATTTGCGTGTTATGGATGCTTCCGCTATTTCTTTGGCGCGCGAAAATGATATTCCGGTAATTGTATTTTCTTTGCATAATCCGGGTGCTTTTGCCGACGTTGTTTGTGCAAAGGGTACATTTACGATTATTTCGAATGGAGACTGAAGGTGTCTGACGTTGCTGGCCTAAAAAAGGACCTCACCCGCCGTATGGAAGGGGCGCTTGAAGTATTGCAAAAGGAATTTACCGGTTTGCGGACCGGACGTGCCAGTGCAAGTCTTCTTGATCCTGTTATGGTTGAAGCCTATGGCGCAATGACACCACTGAACCAGGTTGGTTCGGTCAGTGTTCCTGAGTCCCGTATGCTGTCGGTTCAGGTTTGGGACAAATCGATGGTCAAAGCTGTCGAAAAGGCCATTCGCAATGCGGGTCTTGGTCTTAACCCGTCGGCGGATGGTACGCTTATCCGTGTGCCGATTCCCGCCCTCAACGAGGAACGCCGTGCCGAACTGGGCAAGGTTGCGGGTAAATATGCCGAACAGGCCCGTATTTCAGTGCGTAACGTCCGTCGCGACGGTATGGATCAGCTGAAAAAATGGGAAAAAGACAGCGAAATTTCTGAAGATATTCTTCGTTCTGAGGAAAAAGAAATTCAGAAGCTGACCGACAAGGTCATTGGCGAGATTGATGATGCTCTCGCTCATAAAGAACAGGAAATCATGCAAGTCTGACCATGACTGTTCTGGCATCGAACCTCAAGCCTTCGGGCAGCCAACTTTTGCCGCGTCATGTTGCCATCATTATGGATGGCAACGGACGCTGGGCGCGTGCGCGTGGTAAACCTCGCACTTTCGGCCATCGTGCCGGGGTGGAGGCGGTACGTCGCACGGTAGAGGCGGCTGCCGATATTGGAATCGAATTTCTCACCCTGTACGGATTTTCTACCGAGAACTGGAAGCGTCCAGAAGGGGAAGTGAGCGATTTGATGGGGTTGCTTCGGCTGTTTATCAAACGCGAACTTGCCGTGCTTGATAAAAACGGGGTGTGTATACGGGTGATCGGAGACCGCACCCGTTTTGCCGATGACATCCAGGAATTGCTGAAAAACGCCGAAAAGCGAACGGCAGAAAATACCCGATTAAAGCTGACGATAGCACTGAGTTACGGTTCGCGTGCCGAAATTGCCGATGCCATGCGCTCTATTGCTCGGCGTATTGAGCAGGGCGAGATTTCCGCATCCGACGTGACCGAGGGTATGATCGAAGAAAGCCTCGCAACGGCAGGAATGCCTGATCCAGACCTGCTTATTCGTACCAGTGGTGAACAGCGCATCAGCAATTTCCTTTTATGGCAATGTGCCTATACCGAATTCGTCTTTGACGATGTGTTATGGCCTGATTTTGATCGGAAACATCTGGAACAGGCAATTGAGAATTTTGCCGGGCGGGAGCGGCGTTTTGGCGCAGTCCTCTGATGTAACAGGTACAGGTAAATCCGGTCTTGGTTTGCGCGTCTTGTCCGCCCTGGTGATGGCGCCGGTCGCTATTGCTGCTGTTTGGTTTGGCTCTCCGTGGTTTGGCCTTCTTGTCCTTGTATTTAGCATTGCCATGTTATGGGAATGGATGCGTATGTGCGCTCCAGGCCGCGCAATGCCTTTAACAGTGATTTCCGGCATTGGTCTTGCTCTGTCAATGTACCTGGAATCGACTTCTCCTGCGGCGATGGCCCTGTTGCCGGTAATCGTTGCAGCAGCGATTACGACCCTTGCAAGCGGGCGGGAACGGGTTTTGGTTTTAACCGGGACTGTTTTTATCCCCGCTGCTGCGTTGGCTGTTCAATGGATGCGGGCGTGGCATCCGGATGGTCTTTTGCTGATTATGTGGTTGTTCTTGACGGTATGGGCGACGGACACAGGGGCTTATGCTTTTGGACGGGCGATTGGCGGACCGAAGCTTGCACCGCGTTTCAGCCCGAAAAAAACCTGGGCAGGGTTGGTGGGCGGCATGATTTGTGCAGGGCTGATCGGTGGATTGATTGTTTCTTTTAGTGGCGGCACGTCTATTGTGGCGATTACCCTGACCAGTGCGGCCTTGGCGATTGTGGCGCAGGTCGGAGATCTTGCAGAATCTGCCCTTAAACGTCGTTTTGGTGTAAAAGACAGCAGCAACCTGATTCCTGGTCATGGTGGTTTTCTGGACCGGGCCGATGGCATGTTGTCGGTTCTGCCTGTTGCGTTTGTGATTGTTTATTTTTTTGGTTTAACCCTGCACTGATATGTGCAGGTGTTTTGCCGGTTTTTAAGATTGGTGCCGGATGTCGGTGACGAAATCTGTTTGCATTATGGGCGTTACCGGTTCAATCGGTAAAAGCACCGCCGATGTGGTGCGTGCCCATCCTGACCGTTACCGTGTTGATGCGGTAACAGCCCATCGCAATGTTGCTGAACTTGCCCGAATGGCAATCGAGCTTGATGCGCGGTATGCAGTAATCGCCGATCCGGTGTTTTTTGATGATCTGAAATCTTCTTTGTCCGGCACTGGTATTGAAGCCGGGGCAGGGGAAAATGCCCTGATTGAGGCAGCCGAACGACCCAGCGACATCGTGATTGCCGGTATTGTCGGGGCTGCAGGTTTGCGTGCCACTCTGGCAGCGATCCGGCGGGGGGCGGTCATTGGTCTTGCCAATAAGGAAACGCTGGTTTGTGCGGGCGAATTGATGATGGCCGAGGTGCGCCAGTTTGGCGCCACGATTATCCCGGTTGATTCCGAACACAGTGCGATTTTTCAGGTTCTGGACCGTGACGCGACGGATAAGGTCGAGCGCATTTTGCTAACGGCTTCAGGCGGGCCGTTCCGGACCTGGTCGATGGCCGATATGGCCGGTGTCAGCCGTGAACAGGCGTTGGCCCATCCGAACTGGAGTATGGGCGCTAAAATCTCGATCGATTCTGCGACCATGATGAATAAGGGCCTGGAACTGATTGAAGCCTGTCGCCTGTTCCCTGTGCCGGAAGCCCAAATTGAAATTCTGGTGCATCCACAATCCGTGATTCACAGCATGGTTGAATATGTCGATGGGTCTGTGCTTGCTCAATTGGGAACGCCGGATATGCGTACACCCATTGCTTTTGCCCTTGGATGGCCTGACAGGCTGGAATTGCAGTTACCACGGCTTGATTTTTCCGCGATCGGTCAGTTCAGTTTTGAGGCCCCCGATACCGAGCGTTTTCCTGCCCTTCGTTTGGCGCGTGAAGCCTTGCGAAGTGGGGGCACCCTGCCTATTGTTCTTAACGCTGCGAACGAAGTTGCCGTTGCGGCCTTTTTGGCCGGGCGCATTGGGTTTCTGGATATTGCAAAATTTGTCGAAGAAATCATGGCCGCCCATTCGTATGAAAAGCTGGTGGATATCGACCATGTATTTGTCATCGATGATATTGCGCGTCGCAGCACCGAAGACTTGATCACCCAAACGGCCCGTTAAGGCCCGTCTGTACCAAGGAACACTGCTAGATGGTTACTATTCTTGCGTTTCTTTTTGTTTTGTCTGTACTGGTTTTTGTACATGAATACGGACATTACTGGGTCGCAATCAAGGCGGGCGTGAAGGTCGAATCCTTTTCTATCGGTTTTGGCCCTGAAATTGTTGGCTGGAACGATAAAAGCGGAACGCGCTGGAAAATCAGCGCCTTGCCCTTGGGCGGTTATGTCAAGATGTATGGTGAC
Source organism: Thalassospira sp. TSL5-1 (assembly GCF_001907695.1). Lineage (NCBI taxonomy): Bacteria > Pseudomonadati > Pseudomonadota > Alphaproteobacteria > Rhodospirillales > Thalassospiraceae > Thalassospira > Thalassospira sp. TSL5-1. The sequence goes on along the minus strand of NZ_KV880637.1, from coordinate 1,832,991 downwards.
ATGAACCCGGCCAGTGCGGGTATGCGCGATGACCTCGACGAGGAAGAAAGCAAATATGCTTTTCATCACAAGGGTCTTCTGGCGCGTGCAGCGATTGTTTTTGCCGGTCCCTTGGCGAATTTCATTTTCGCGATTGTCATTTTTACGGTGCTGTTTGCCGCCGTTGGCCAGCAACGAGCCTTGCCGGTCGTTGGCGAAGTTTCCCCCGATAGCGCAGCTGCCGCCGCCGGATTGCAGCCAAATGACCAGATTGTTGCTGTTGATGGAAAACAGATTGAATGGTTTGACGAACTTTACGTTCTGATCCATGAAAAACCGGGCCAGCAGGTCGATTTGACTGTTAAACGGGGAGGGGAGACCCTTGATATTCCAGCAACTCCGCAGGCAGTGACCGAGGGGAAGGGACCCGATGCCACCACCTTTGGTCGCCTTGGTGTGAGTGCGGGTAAATTTGTTTCCCATCGCGACGGAATTTTTGACGCAATCGGGAATGGCGTTAACACAACTTTCGGAATTGTCACGCAAACATTCAGCGCGATTGGCGAAATGATTGCAGGTAAGCGTGATAGTTCGGAACTTGGTGGACCGATCCGGATTGCGCAGATGTCTGGTCAGGTGGCAGAAGGTGGAATTGCACCGTTGCTGTCTTTCATGGGCTATCTGTCGGTTAGTCTTGGGTTGATAAATCTTATGCCAGTTCCGCTTCTTGATGGCGGACATCTGGTTTTTTACCTGATCGAAGCGTTGCGCGGTAAACCTATGAGTGCGAAAGCGCAAGAATATGGTTTCCGTCTGGGCGCGGGTTTGGTATTCAGCTTAATCATTTTTGCAACATGGAATGATCTGTCGCATCTGGGCGTCTGGAATTTCTTCAAGGGCCTGGCCGGCGGATGACTGCACATATCAGGGGGTTGGTTTTGCTGCGAAAAATGCGAACTGCTGCGATGATGGTAGCCCTTGCGGGCGCCACGGCTCCGGTATTCCTGCCGGTGGATGCTCAGGCTCAGAACTATCCCACCATCCAGCAGATCCGCGTGGAAGGGAATAACCGTATCGAAACCGGTACGGTGGATGCGTATCTCAAGGTCCGCGCGGGTGATGAATATGATCCGCAAAAGATCAACGACTCGCTCAAGGCTTTGTTTGCGACGGATCTGTTTGCGGACGTTTCCATCTCCTATAAGGATGGAACGATGGTGGTAAAGGTTGTGGAAAACCCCATCATCAACCGGATTGCCTTTGAGGGGAATAAACGCCTGAAAGACGACGCACTGACGTCTGAAGTTCAGTTAAAGCCGCGTGTGGTTTATACCCGGACGAAGGTACAGGCCGACGTTCAGCGCATTCTTGATCTGTATCGTCGTTCGGGGCGCTTTGCTGCCACCGTGACGCCAAAAGTCATTCAGCGCGATCAGAATCGCGTTGACCTTGTTTTTGAAATCAATGAAGGCGAAGCAACCGGTGTGCGTCGCATCAACTTTGTCGGTAACAAGGCCTTTGATGATGACGAGCTTCAGGGGGTTATCCGGACCACGACCAGTGCCTGGTGGAAAATTCTTACTTCGGACGACAATTATGATCCAGACCGGGTGACTTTTGACCGCGAATTGCTGCGCCGCTTCTATCTTTCGGCCGGTTATGCCGATTTCCAGGTGCTTTCTTCGGTTGCCGAACTGACGCCGGATCGCTCCGACTTTTTTATCACATACACCGTCAATGAAGGCGAACGTTACAAGTTTGGTGATATCAAGATCAATTCCGAGATTGACAAACTTGACGTCAATGAACTTCAACCCTTGATCAAGGTTGAACCAGGCGACTGGTACAACTCTGACGTCGTTGAAGACATGATCAAATCACTGACGGATTATGTTGGTGATCGCGGTTATGCGTTTGTTGACATCAAACCGGACATCAAACGGGACCGCGAAAATAACACGATCAATGTGACGTTCAACATTACCAAAGGTCCGAAGGTTTACGTCGAACGTGTTGATATTGTTGGGAACGTGCGGACACTTGACGAGGTTATCCGTCGAGAAGTCCGGTTCGTTGAAGGCGACGCTTTTAGCAGTTCCAAACTGAACCGTTCGCGCCAGCGTATCGAAAACCTGAACTTCTTTAAAACGGTAGACGTCAAAACTCTCCCGGGCAGCGAGCCGGACAAATCGGTTGTCGAGGTTGATGTTGATGAAAAATCAACTGGCGAATTCTCGATTGGTGCAGGCTACGGTACGGACCAGGGGCCGTTTGGGCAGGCAGGCATTCGTGAACGTAACCTGCTGGGGCGGGGCCAGGATTTACGTCTGGGCTTCACCATTGGTGGCAGAAACCGTCAGGTTGATCTGTCCTTCACCGAGCCCTATTTCCTGAACAGGGATGTCAGTGCCGGTTTTGATGTTTTTCGTCGTGAACATGACAATCAGGATGCAAGTTCATATGATGAAAAACAAACCGGTTTTGGTTTGCGCGCCGGTTACAACTTCACCGAACATCTGAGCCAGCAGGTACGCTACGGGTTTGAAGTTGACGAATACTCTGATGTCAAAACGAACGCTGCGCGTCTTCTGCGTGATGAAGATCCAAAATTTACCGAGTCTTCCATCGGTCAGACTCTGACCTATGATCAGCGTGATAGCTCGGTTTCCCCGAAAGATGGGTATTTTGCGCAAATTTCCAACGATCTTGCCGGTTTTGGTGGCTCGGAACGTTATCTTAAATCGCGTGTTTCCGCCGGCTATTACTTCCCGCTGGATCGTCAGAAAGAATGGATTCTGAGCACCAAGGGGTCTTCGGGGTATATCTTCGGGATTGGCGAAGATACGCGTATTTCGCAGCGTTTCCTGCTTGGCGGTTCAAGCTTGCGCGGTTTTTCGGCCGGGGGGGTCGGTCCGCGTGACAAGGCAAGTGATGATGCCGTTGGGGGCAAATTCTATTATGCCGGTACAGTTCAGCTTGATTTCCCGCTGGGGCTGCCGTCCGAATTTGCGCTTAAGGGACGTGTTTTCTCGGACTTCGGTTCATCATGGGGGGTTGATGGCGATCGTCCCGGTGAAATTTATGATACGGGATCACTGCGTGGGTCTGTTGGTGTTGGGGTAGGCTGGGAATCTCCGTTCGGCCCGATTGGTGTTGACCTGTCGAAGGCTATTCTCAAAGAAGATTATGACAAAGAGGAAGTGTTCCGACTTAATTTCGGAACCAGATTCTGATGTATATGATGAAAACGGCCCAAAGATTTCTTCTGATTGCCTTGATGGTAACGGGTTTGGGCGTGCAGGCGCATGCCCAGACAACCGCCGCGCCAAAGGATACGACGGCAGTTGTCATGATCGTCGACTTTGAAGGCATCATGCGTGAAGCATCTGCAATGCAGGATATGCGAAAGCAGGTGGAGAAGCGTCGTGACTCCTATCAGTCGGAAATCGAGAAGCGCCAGCAGGCGCTTCGTGATGAAGACCAGAAACTTGCCCAGCAGCGCACCTTGTTAAGTGCCGATGTGCTGCAGCAGAAACGTGCAGAATTTCAAAAGAAAGTGGCTGAATTTCAGAAATTCGCCCAGGGCCGCAACAAGGTTCTGGATGAAGCTGTGAACGAGGCGCGGATCAAGTTTCAAAAGAAACTGATTGAAATTATTGCCGACGTTGCCGAAGAGCGCAAAGCAACGCTGGTTCTGCACAAAAGCCAGGTTATTCTTCATGCCAATGCGATGGATGCGACCAAAGAGGTTTTTGATAAAATCAACGCCGCAATTCCGTCTTTGACTGTTGAATTCAAGGAAGGTTCCTGATGGCAGATAGGCGTTTTTTTAAACGCAAAGGGCCATTCGATGCTGCGGAAATCGCCAGGATTTCCGGTGCAACGCTTGTACAAACGACCGGCGCAAGCCGGTCTTTTGTCGATGTGGCGCCTTTGCAGGTTGCAGATGAAACCTGCCTGAGTTTTTTTGATAATCGCAAATATATTGATGCCTTTGTTTCCAGTAAGGCCGGTGCATGCTTTGCCAGGCCGGAATTTGCCGACCGCGCCCCGGAAGGGATGATCGTTTTTACCAGTGACGATCCCTATCGCGCCTATGCCAAGGCTGCGACGGCGTTTTATCCTGCCGAAGCGGCAAATGGTGACATTTCCCAATCTGCGCATATTCATCCCAGCGCGCGTATTGGCAATAATGTCCAGATTGATCCCGGTGCCGTTATTGAGGAAAACGCGGAAATCGGGGACGGTAGCCGTATTTCCGCCAATGCCGTTATTGGCCGTGGTGTTGTTGTTGGCCAGGGATGCTATGTTGGTCCGGGTGCCGCACTGACACATACGCTGGTTGGCAATTTGTGCATTATTCATTCAGGCGCACGTATTGGCCAGGATGGTTTCGGTTTTGCAATGGGGGCGCAGGGGCACCTGAAAGTCCCGCAATTGGGGCGCGTTGTTATCGGCAATGATGTCGAGATCGGGGCCAATGCAACCATCGACCGGGGTGCAGGGCCTGATACCGTGATTGGCAATGGTTGCCGTATCGACAATCTGGTGCAAATCGGCCATAACGTTGAAATGGGCATGGGCTGTGTCATTGTGGCACAGGTCGGCATTTCCGGGTCGACGAAACTTGGACATTTTGTCGTTGTTGGTGGCCAGGCCGGTATTACCGGGCATCTGACATTGGGCGATGGTGCAAAAATCGCGGCACAGGCCGGCGTCATGAAAGACATGAAACCGGGCGATGTTGTTGGCGGCAGCCCGGCTGTCCCCATGATGGAATATCACAAGCAGACAGTTGCGTTGTCGCGACTGATACGAAAAAAGAAATAAGGGCACTGTTTATGACCGAACTGGCAAATGTTGATATCCAGCGTATTCTGGAGATGATCCCGCATCGTTATCCGTTCCTGCTGATCGACAAGGTCATTGATATTGCGGCAGATGAATCGGCCGTCGGTATTAAAAATGTGACGATGAATGAACCGCAATTCGCCGGTCATTTTCCGCAGCAGCCGATTATGCCGGGTGTGCTGATTATCGAATCAATGGCACAAACCGCTGCTATTTTGGTGGTGCATACGCTGGGCGCTGATTCAGAAGGCAAGCTGGTTTATTTTATGAGCATCGATAGTGCACGTTTCCGCAAGCCGGTTGTGCCGGGTGATGTGATGCACATCCATGTGCGTAAAAAACAAAGCCGCGGGCCGGTCTGGAAATTTGAAAGTGAAGTTCGTGTTGACGGCGTGGTTGTTGCCGAAGCAACGATTGCTGCGATGATCCGGGATAATTGATAATGGCAAACGTGCATCCGACAGCAATTGTCGAAGACGGTGCGCAGCTCGGTCAGGATGTCGAAATCGGCCCCTATTGCATGGTGGGCGCTTCGGTGGTTCTGGGGGATGGGGTAAAACTGCATTCGCATGTGGTGGTCGCAGGACACACCACGATGGGCGACGAAAGTGTTGTTTTTCCCTTTGCCTCGATCGGTCATGCGCCGCAGGATCTTAAATTCAAGGGCGAGGCCTCGCGGTTAGTGGTCGGTAAACGCGCCAAAATCCGTGAAGGTGTCACCATGAATCCTGGCACTGAAGGCGGCGGCATGCTGACATCGGTAGGGGATGACTGCCTGGTCATGGCGGGGGCGCATATTGGCCATGATTGCATGGTGGGCAACCATTGTATCCTGGTCAATAATGCAACACTGGCGGGGCATGTGCATGTCGATGATTTTGCCATTGTGGGCGGGTTATCTGCAGTTCACCAGTTTGTTCGCATTGGGCGGCATGCCATGATTGGCGGTATGACGGGCGTTGAAAGCGACGTTATTCCTTATGGGTCGGTTATTGGCAATCGCGCCTATTTGTCCGGGCTCAATATTGTCGGTCTCAAACGTCGTGGTTTTGATCGTGAAACGATCCATTCTCTGCGCAAAGCCTATCGTCTTGTGTTCGCACATGAGGGAACGCTGGCTGAACGTGTCGAGGAAGTCGCCAAGGACTTTGCTGATGTCGGGCCGGTCATGGAAATCATTAATTTTCTGAAAGCAGAGAGCACACGCTCTGTCTGTACCCCGAAATATGACAGCTCCGCAGGGTAAAATTGGCCTGATCGCAGGTGGTGGTGATCTTCCCGCCCGCCTTGTCGATGCTGCAAAGGCATCGGGGCGGGCGGTGTTCGTTGTTGCGCTTGAGGGGCATTGCGAGGACCCTGATGCGCTGGGAGCCCCCTATGAGGTTATCCGGCTGGGGGCGGCCGGAAAAATCCTGTCACGGTTAAAAACCGAAGGCTGCGTTGATGTTGTTTTGGCTGGCAAGGTAAAACGGCCATCATTCGCTTCTATTCGCCCGGATTTGCGGGGTGCCAGATTGCTGGCAAAAATCGGTTTCAAATCGCTGGGCGACGATGGCCTGCTGCGTATTATTGGGCAGGAGCTGGAACGGGATGGTTTCCGGCTTGTCGGTGCGCACGAGATTATGGTGGATCTCGTTGCGCCTGAGGGTACTCTGGGGGCGGTTTCCCCCGACGAGCAGGCATTGAGTGACGCAAGACGCGGGCTGGAAATTGCCAAAATTCTCGGCAGTGTTGATGTGGGGCAGGGATGTATTGTCCAGCAGGGGCTGGTGCTGGCGGTCGAGGCCATTGAAGGAACGGACGAAATGATTCGCCGTTCTGCCGGCTATGCCCGCCCGGGCGCCGGCGGCGTGTTGGTAAAAACCAGCAAGCCGCAACAGGACAAACGGCTTGATCTACCGGCCATTGGCATTACGACCATCGAGCAGGCCCATGTAGCAGGATTAGCCGGGATTGCGGTGCAAGCCGGGGGCACCATGATCATTGATCGGGATGCAGTGATAGAAAAAGCAAACCAGTTGGGGCTTTTTTTAATTGGTCTGCCAGAAACGGGCGGCACGACTCATGATTGATTCGATCGAGAACAGCATTGAAAACTTGGCATTGTCGGACAAGCGTCCTTTGAAAATCATGCTGGTTGCCGGAGAAGCATCGGGGGATCAGCTTGGCGGTCGTTTAATGGCGGCCATAAAGCGCCAATATCGTGATGTCAGTTTTATCGGTGTTGGCGGTCCACGCATGATCGGCGAGGGCATGCAAAGCCTGTTTTCGATGAATGAAATGTCGGTAATGGGGCTGGCTGAAGTTATTCCGCATATTCCGCGTCTTTTACGTCGTATTCGGGAAACAGCCGAATTGGCGATAACCGAACGGCCAGATATTGTTGTTACGATTGATGCACCCGATTTCAGTTTTCGTGTCGGCAAAAAGCTCGCTCATTCCGGTATTCCGCTGGTTCATTATGTCGCACCATCGGTGTGGGCATGGCGTCCCGGTCGGGCGCGAAAAATTGCGAAGTTTCTGGATCACCTGCTGGCACTTTTGCCGTTTGAACCCCCGTATTTCGAGCGTGAAGGCCTGCCGACCACTTTCATCGGCCATTCTGCCGTTGAAGAACGCCACGGTGGTGATGCAAGCCGTTTTCGCGTGCAGCATGGCCTGCGCGATGAAACCAGGGTGATTGCAATATTGCCCGGTAGCCGCCATTCCGAAGTCGGGCGACTGTTGCCTGTATTTCGCGATGTTGTTGTGCGTCTGGCACAGGATGATCCCGAATTTTGCTTTGTTATGCCAACGGTGAGCAAGGTTGAAGATGTTGTTCGCCAGACCGTTGCTGAATGGCCTGTAAAGACCATTGTAGTGGCAACCGATCAGGAGCGTCGGGATGCCTTTAGCTGCACTCACGCCGCATTAGCGGCGTCTGGAACCGTATCGTTGGAGCTGGGGATTGTCGGTGTGCCGCATGTCATTGGGTATCGTGTCAGTACCACGAGCGCCTGGCTTGCGCGGAGACTTTTAAAAATCGATACTGTCACGATCATTAATCTTGTTCTGGGACGCAAGCTGGTACCGGAATATTTGCAGGAAGATTGCACATCGGACGGGCTTTATGCTGCGATGAAACGCTTTGTTGAGCCGGGAGAGGCGCGCGAGGTGCAACTTGCCGGTTTTGAAGAAGCTACGACATTGCTGGGATTTGGCCAAAGCCCCCCCAGTGACAAAGCTGCCGATGTTGTTTTAAGGCTTGCGCTTAAGGGCAAATAAACCAGATTTGGAAGACGTGATAACGAGTTGGCGAAAGTTTTTAAAGTTGCCGGTTCTCAAGATCACCGATTTGCTTTAAGTTTTCGTCATTTCAAAGGATTAGATCGGAGTCTGTTTTTATGCGTTATTTGCATACGATGGTACGCGTCAAAGACGTTGAAGCCTCGATGAATTTTTATTGCAACCTGCTTGGTATGGAAGAAACCCGCCGTATCGAAAGCGAAAAAGGGCGTTTCACCCTGATTTATCTTGCCCCGCCGCAGGATGTAGCAAATGCCAAGGCGCACAAAGCGCCAGAACTGGAACTGACTTATAACTGGGATCCGGAGGAATATACCGGGGGCCGTAATTTTGGTCATCTTGCCTACGAGGTTGATGACATTTACGCGCTGTGCCAGAAATTGATGGATGCCGGTGTCACCATCAACCGTCCGCCGCGTGATGGTCATATGGCCTTTGTGCGTTCGCCTGATGGTATTTCCATTGAATTCTTGCAAAAGGGCGAATCTCTTGCGCCAGCAGAACCGTGGGCCAGCATGGGAAATACCGGCAACTGGTAATTTTCGGATACTTCGCTGTTTTATCTGACAAAGTCATATGATGAAAAAGTCCCCGCTTCGGGGGCTTTTTTTATGGGGCCTGGGCTTTGTCCAACAAAAAAACTCCCCGCCGCAGGGCAGGGAGTTCATTGTTTTCTTGTCATCCCTTGGGGGCTGACAGGAAGCAGGATAGACCGCGTTTAGCGGGCATCGACTTCCTTGAATTCGCGTTCGACGTCGCCAATGAAAAGCTGACGCGGACGACCGATTTTCTGTGAAGGATCTTCGATCATTTCCTTCCACTGGGCAATCCAGCCAACCGTACGCGCAACGGCGAACAGAACGGTGAACATGCTTTCGGGAATGCCCATCGCCTTGAAAATGATGCCCGAATAAAAATCGACGTTCGGATACAGTTTCTTTTCGACGAAATATTCGTCTTCGCGTGCGATGCGTTCAAGTTCCTGAGCAACATCCAGAAGCGGATCCTGAACATTCAGTTCCTTAAGAACTTCATGGCAGGTTTGCTGCATCACTTTGGCGCGCGGGTCATAGTTTTTGTAAACCCGGTGCCCAAAGCCCATCAGACGGAACGGATCGTTCTTGTCTTTGGCTTTGTTGACGAAATCAGGGATGTTTTTCACATCACCGATCTGGTTCAGCATCTTCAGAACGGCTTCGTTTGCGCCGCCATGTGCCGGGCCCCAAAGCGAGGCAATACCAGCAGCAATACAGGCAAACGGATTTGCGCCCGAAGAACCGGCCAGACGAACGGTCGAGGTCGACGCATTCTGTTCATGATCCGCATGCAGGATCAGGATACGATCCATTGCTTTGGCCAATACCGGATTGACTTCGTATTTTTCGCACGGAACGCCAAACATCATAGACAGGAAGTTTTCTGAATATGACAGATTGTTGTTCGGATACTGGAACGGCTGACCGATGGAGTATTTATAGGCCATCGCCGCGATGGTCGGCATTTTTGCGATCAGGCGATAGGCGGAAATCAGGCGCTGGTTCGGGTCGCTGATGTCGGTGCTGTCATGATAGAAAGCAGACATCGCACCAACAGAGCCACACATGATCGCCATCGGGTGGGCGTCACGACGGAAACCGTTATAGAAATTGCGCATCTGCTCATGCACCATTGTGTGCATGGTGATGTCGCCACGGAATTTGTCGCGTTCTGCCTTGTTGGGCAGGTCGCCGTAAAGCAGCAGGTAGCAAACTTCAAGGAAGTCAGCTTTTTCAGCCAGATCGTCAATCGCATATCCACGGTGACGCAGGATGCCCTTGTCGCCGTCAATATACGTGATCGTCGATTCACAGCTACCAGTCGAGGTAAAGCCGGGGTCATAGGTAAAGTAACCGGTATCTGCATAAAGTTTGCGGATATCGATGACCGACGGTCCAATATTTCCCTCAAGTACCGGAAGCTCGTACGACTTGCCATTGGAATTGTCGGTAAGCGTCACGGTATGGGAAGTCTTGGAATTTTGAGCCATGACTTTTTTTCCTTCCCTGTTAACGAACATGGTTTTCGATTGGGTGCAGCATAATGCCGCAGCGCACAAAGCGCAAACAGACTAAAGTTTTCCCGATCTTTTTTTGGTGCTGTTATGCCGCCTCGTATTTTTTGATGCGGTTCAGCGTTTCGGGTTTGCCGAGCACATGCATTACTTCAAAAATGCCCGGTGAAGAATTGGAGCCTGTTAAAACAGCGCGCAAAGGCTGAGCGACTTTGCCCAGTTTCAGGTCTTTGCTTTCTGCTAACTGTTTGACAACAGCCTCAATGGCTTCTTCGTGCCAGGTATCAAGACCCGCCAGTTCATTCGCCAGTGCAGCGAACAGTCCCGCAGGGGCACCGTCAATCAATGCCTGTGCCTTGTCATTGAAAGATAGGACGCCATTTGACACATAGAAAGTGGCAGACTGAGCCAATTCGGTAAGAGTCTTGGCTCTTTCTTTAAGCCCTGACATGCCCTTGATCAAGGTTTGTTTTTGCACTGCATCTAAATCGCGGGCGCCAATTTCAGCTGCAACGGTAGGTGCGATAAGATCGGCGAGGCGAGCATCTTCAGCCTGACGTATATAAATTCCGTTCAGGTTGGTCAGTTTAGCAAAGTCAAAGCGTGATGCACCTTTGCCAACATCAGCAATGTCAAACCATTCAATGGCCTGTTCGGTAGAGATGACCTCGTCATCGCCATGACCCCAGCCCAGGCGCAACAGATAGTTATTAATGGCTTCCGGCAGGAAACCCATTTCGTCGCGATAGGCTTCAACCCCAAGCGCGCCATGACGCTTGGACAGTTTCGCGCCGTCCGGTCCGTGAATAAGCGGAATATGGGCGAAGGTGGGAACATCCCAGCCCATCGCATCATATAACGCCTTTTGGCGAAATGCGTTGGTCAAGTGATCATCACCGCGAATGACGTGGGTAATGCCCATGTCATGGTCATCGACCACGACAGACAGCATATAGGTTGGTGTGCCATCAGCACGCAGGATGATATAGTCGTCGAGTTGGTCGTTCGCCACCCTTACTTCACCCTGAACCTGATCATGGATGACAGAATCACCCTCAAGCGGTGCCTTAAGGCGAACAACGGGTTTAATCCCTTCCGGCGCTTCGCTCGCATCGCGGTCGCGCCAGCGGCCATCATATTTCATCGGGCGGCCTTCTGCGCGGGCTTTCTCACGCATTTCGCTCAGTTCCTCGGGCGAGCAATAACAGAAATATGCTTTGCCGGCTTCAACCAGGCTATGGGCAACCTCGGCGTGACGGTCGCGGCGGGCGAACTGCATGACGGGTTCTTCGTCAGCGTTCAGGCCCAGCCAGTTCAAACCGGCAAAAATTGCATCGACGGCTTCGGGGGTCGAGCGCTCCCGGTCTGTATCTTCAATACGCAGCAAAAATTTGCCGCCAGTATGTTTGGCATAAAGCCAGTTATAGAGGGCGGTACGTGCACCACCAATATGCAGGAACCCTGTCGGAGACGGGGCAAAACGGGTAACAACCGTCATTCGCTTTATCCATTTTTTCTGGATGTTGTCGCTTGTCGTTAAGACATTTGGCGTGCAGGCTATATCATATTCGGAATGCTGTTGCACCACAGTGGATGATAGATAAAAGCCCGAGGCGCGTTATACCATTAAACATTCGTCGCATAAGATGGCGGCAAATTAATTTTTTTCAAGGTCTTAACGCTGTTTTTGAGCATATTGCAACAGCGTTGGCAGATGACCGGGAAAAATGGATTTTGTCATGTGCCATGTTCCTTGGGTTGGGTCAGGCGGTGTATTTTTCGCTTAAGACGCAACCTTCGGATATTTTACTGGCTTTTGCGCTGTTGATCGCGCTCGCCGGTATGTGGCTGAGTCGTCATTATGTTATCCCGTTTTTTTGTTGGTTAATGCTGGTTTTTGCCGTGCTTGGCGGCGGAATCGTCCAGGCACATTTGTATATGCTGCAAGGACCTGTCCTTAAGAAGACGCTTTATACCGAAAATTTGCAGGGCAAAATTCTGTCACTGGAACCGCGAAACGGGCGCACCCGGTTGGTGATTACTCCTGATGACATAGCCGGATTATCTCGTGATCAATTGCCGCAAAAGGTCAGGTTGTCGCTTTCGGGCGATATTGCTGTGCGTCCCGGAGATTATTTTAGCGGAAAGGCCAAGATTTTCCCGCTTAGCGTACCTGAAACACCCGGGGATCCGGATTTTGCCAGAAACCTGTATTTTGACGGGATTGGCGGAACCGGCTTTGCCTTGGGGCGCAGTTACCGGATTGATCGTGATCAGACAGCCGACACTGGATTTTTTGAGGCAATTGAAAGAATTCGTTTGGCCATTATGGCCCGGATCGATAATGGGCTTGAACCGGCCAAGGCGGGGCTTGCCAACGCCATTCTGGTGGGAGAACGCGGCGGCGTTGCGCCGGAACTGGCAGAGGATTTGCGCAAATCCGGTTTGGCCCACTTATTGGCGATATCAGGGCTTCATATGGGGCTCTTATGTGGGGTGGTGTTTTTCACGGTTCGTTTCGGGTTGGCTCTGTTTCCGTCTGTTGCTCTACGATATCCGATCAAAAAATGGGCGGCGATTGCTGGCTTTATTATCGGGACTTTTTACCTGCTGCTGTCTGGGGCTACGGTGCCGACCCAGCGTGCCTTTGTGATGACGGCAATCGTGCTGTTTGCCGTGCTGGTGGACCGTCGGGCCATATCTTTGCGGCTGGTGGCAATTGCTGCGGTCATTGTTATGGTTTTGCGTCCCGACGCGATTTTAGGGGCCAGTTTTCAACTGTCATTTGCGGCGGTAACGGTGCTTGTTGCTTTTTATCAAGGCAAAGGCGGGCGACTGGTTTCGCCGCAGCGTGATTTGCCTGTTTGGCAGCGTATCGGGCGGTATCTGTTTGCGTTGTTTATTACCGGCATCATGGTGACGGCAGTAACGGCACCCATCATTGGTTTCCATTTTGGGCGCATTTCGCTTTTGGGCGTGCTGTCAAACCTGGTTGCGATTCCCTTGATGGCATTCTGGATTATGCCAGGCATTGTTGCGGTTCTGGTTTTATTGCCCTTTGGGCTGGAAGGAATCGCTCTTGGTTTTCTGGCTCCCGGTCTTGATATGCTGATTGCGCTGGCCCATCTTGTCGCCCGTCAGGATTGGGGGCTTTGGCATATTGCGCAGCCTCCGGCCTTGGCTGTTATTTTGGCGATGCTGGCTTTGTTATGGCTGATAATTTGGCGACAACGTGTGCTGTGGCTATGTGCAATCGTTCCTGCTGTGGGCGCTGCAATTGCGATTATAGGCGTACAATCGCCTGATCTGTTGGTAGGAGGGGACCAGAAAGACTGGGCGCTTTATCAAGAACAGGGTGATCATCTGGTTTTTAATAACAGAGTCAGCCGTTTTCACCGTGACATCTGGAATGCCCGTTTCGGAACTGGTTTTGCACCAGAAAAAAATGCAGCAAAGCACTGTGATCAAGAGCGATGCTGGTTTAAGAAAAATGGAAAAACCATTGTTATATCAGATAAAATAGATGATCCATTTTATCTTTGTCGCCATGCGGATGTGATTGTTATCCTGAAACAGGATTTTCCGGTTTCTGCGTGTAACGGATCGGATAGATCGCCGCTGGTTATTGATGACGATGTGTTGTGGTGGCAGGGCGGTGTAGCCGTATTTCTGGGTGATCAGCAATCACCATCGCGATATGAGACGGTAAGGCAGACCAGCGGCAATTGGTCCTGGATCATCATTGGCGGCCGCTGATTTGAATGGATGCCTGCATTAATACTGACGTAGCAGGCCAATCAGCCGACCCTGGATTTGAACACGTTCTGGCGGCAGGGCGCGTGTTTCATAGCGGGCATTGGCCGGTTCCAGCAAGACCTGGCCCAAACCACGTTTAATGCGTTTGAGGGTTGCTTCGCTATCATCAACAAGGGCAACAACGATGGTGCCGTCATTGGCCTGTTCACACCGTTGAATCAGGACCGTATCACCATCGAGAATACCTGCCTCGATCATGGAATCACCCGAAACTTCAAGGGCGTAATGCTCCCCTGTGCCCAAAAGGGCCGCAGGAACCTGAACCTGTGTGCTTTGATCGCGCAGGGCTTCAATCGGGGTACCCGCAGCGATCCGGCCATATAAGGGCAGGGAGACGCTTTCCTGAATTTCGGAAAAGGCCGAGGGGACCATTGCCGGGCGATGGGTTGTTTTTCGCGCCGATGCAATGGGGGTAACACGCGCAGAGCCAGCGGGGCTCGGGGCGTCATCGTCGTTATTGTCGGGAAGGCGCAGCACTTCCAGGGCGCGCGCCCGATGGGCAAGGCGGCGAATAAAACCGCGTTCCTCAAGTCCGGTAATCAACCTGTGAATGCCGGATTTGGATTTCAGGTTCAAGGCTTCCTTCATCTCATCGAACGAAGGTGAAATACCATGATCGCGAAGGTGATTGTCGATATAGACTAGCAATTCATATTGCTTGCGCGTTAGCATGGCATTTTCCCGGACCCAAATAAGAACAAATCGAATACATTAATGTTCTACTTTGGTTCTGATTGGTGGTCAAGCGTCTTGCGCGTAATAAGAACACTTAAACCGTGTCCTTATAAAATTCAGTCGGCAATAAATGTGCCGGATTTTCCGCCATCTTTGTAAATGACCCGGATATTGGTCAACTGCATGGTTTTATCGACGGCTTTGCACATGTCAAAGACAGTCAAAGCGGTGATCGAGACAGCAGTTAGTGCCTCCATTTCCACACCGGTGCGACCTGATGTTTTGCAGGTCGCCATTATGTCGACGGCGGGTTGATCCTCGGCCAGGGTCAGTGTGACGGTGACCGAATCAAGGGGCAGGGGATGGCATAGCGGGATCAGATCGGCAGTACGTTTTGCGCCCATAATGCCGGCGAGTTGCGAAATTGCGAGAACGTCGCCTTTTTTATGGCCGTGACTTGCGATCAGCTCTGCTGTGCCAGCCTGCATGACAACCCGGCCTTTGGCCGTTGCCGTGCGCGCCGTTACCGACTTTGTCGAAACGTCAATCATCACGGCGTTTCCGCCATCGTCAAAATGGGTCAGTTTTGGGGTCATTGTCGCATTCCGGTTATCGCGCCGTCGCAGGCGTTTTTAGACCTCAGGCTGCTTTTGTCAGAAGCGCCCGGGTAGCTGCCTCAACATCATCCTGTCGCATCAGGCTTTCGCCGATCAGGAAGCATTTTGCCCCCACTTTACCCATGCGGGCCAGATCATCAGACGTGAAGATACCGCTTTCGGAAACCAGCAAACGGTTGTCATCAACCATTTCGGCCAATTGCTCGGTTGTCGTAAGGGATACTTCCAAAGTCTTTAGATTACGGTTGTTTATACCAATCAGCTTTGATTTCAGTTTAAGGGCGCGCTCAAGCTCTGGTGCATTGTGCACTTCAACCAGTACATCCATTCCTAATTCATGTGCCTGAGATTCAAGCTCTGCTGCCAAGCTGTCATCAAGGGCGGCCATGATCAGCAAAATGCAGTCTGCTCCCAGGGCGCGGGCCTCGGTGATCTGATAGGGATCAACCATGAAATCCTTGCGCAATACCGGCAAGTCAACTGCTGCACGGGCCGCAACCAGATAGGAATCGTCACCCTGAAAATACGGAATGTCGGTGAGTACCGAAAGGCAGCTAGCACCACCAGCCTGATAGGCCTGGGCCAGTGACGGCGGGTTAAAGTCAGCGCGGATCAGACCTTTTGACGGTGATGCCTTTTTGATCTCGGCAATCAGTCCATAGCGACCAGCGGCAATTGATGTTTCAAGTGCTGCGATAAAACCGCGTGGGGCAGATTGTGCTGCGGCTTCGGCGGTAAGGTCAGCCAGGGGCTTCCGGGCTTTGCAGGCGCTGACATGGTCGCGTTTGTCGTTGCAAATTTTCTCAAGCACGTCGCTCATGCTGCATTTCCTTCGTTCGATATTGCCACCAACTGTTCCAGCGTTTTCGCGGCACTGCCATTATCGATGACGGTTTCGCATCTTGCGATACCATCCGCAATGTCTTTGGCAATCCCCGTAACAACAAGGGCCGCAGCTGCATTGAGCAGAACGATATCGCGATAGGCGTTTTTCTTGCCTGCGAGCAATTCCCGGATCGCCGTGGCGTTGGTTTGCGCATCGCCGCCTTTCAGTTCGGCAAGTGTTGAAAGGCGAATGCCGTAATCCTGAGGATTGATTTCAAATGTGGTAACTTTGCCGTCCTTGACCTCGGCAACGAAGGTCGGGCCGGTGACAGAAATTTCGTCAAGTCCGCTATCGCCATGAACGACCCAGGCGTGACGGGAGCCAAGGCGGTTCAGGACATGGGCAATCGGTTCAACCCATTCTTTGCCAAAGACGCCAATAACTTGCTGCCTGGTTTTTGCCGGGTTTGCCAGCGGGCCGAGAAGGTTGAAAATGGTGCGTGTACCCATTTCAACACGGGTTGGCATAACGTGGCGCACCGCCGAATGATGGCGCTGTGCCATCATGAAGCACAAGTTAATCTGTGTAAGCGATTTTTCCAAAAGCGAGATGTCAGCATCAATATTGACGCCAAGTGTCGCCAGGACGTCTGCCGAACCGGACTTTGAGGATGCCGCACGGTTGCCGTGTTTGGCAACTTTGGCACCACACGCTGCGGCAACAATGGCGGCTGCCGTCGAAATATTATAGGTCCCGCTGCCATCACCGCCCGTGCCGCAGGTATCAACAGCATCGGGGCTTGCCGTAACGCCGGTTGCCTTTGCCCGCATCACACGGGCCGCGCCGGTAATTTCTTCGATTGTTTCACCACGCAGGCGTAGCGCCATCAAAAAGGCCCCCATTTGTGACGGGGTCGCCTGGCCGGACATCAAAACGTCAAAGGCCTGCTCGGCTTCTTGCTCGCTCAGGGTGGCGCCAGTGGCAACTTTGGCCAGTGTCGGCTTGAGATCATGTTCCGTGGACATGGAATGTTCCCCTTGTTTTAGCTCCGGACACTTCAGGCGGCGGAGAAATCGATGAAATTTTTTAAAAGGTCGTGTCCATGTTCCGAAGCGATACTTTCGGGATGAAACTGGACACCATGTATTTCATGGGTGCGATGACGTAGCCCCATGATCAGCCCGTCATTGCTGTGCGCCGTAACTTCTAGGCAATCGGGCAGGGTTGTACGATCCACCACCAAGGAATGATAACGTGTTGCCGTGACTGGATTTGGCAGGCCTTTAAAAACGCTTTTGCCTTCGTGGTGCATGGCGTCGGTTTTACCGTGCATACATTGTGGTGCACGTATCACATCACCACCAAAAGCCGCGCCGATAGCCTGATGCCCCAGGCAAACGCCAAGAAGTTTTATCTGTCCGGCAGCAGCTTTGATAAGGTCCACACAAATTCCGGCCTGGTCGGGGTCGCAAGGGCCGGGCGAAATGACAATCCCTTCCGGCTTCATTGCCAGGGCGTCCTTAACGCTGATTTCGTCATTTCGGACAACTTTGACCTCGGGCCCCAGTTCACGTAAAAAATGCCACAAATTAAATGTGAAGCTGTCATAATTATCGATGAGCAGATACATCGCTATCCCGAAGCCTTCTGTGTTTTAGACCGGGCGAGAATAAACGGCATTGCCGCTACGTCAAGCGGTAGAGGTTGTGTTTTTCAGGCTTTAACAGGCTGCTAACCAGAGATCGGCTAAGAATGCGCTGCCAGAGATGATCTGGAAACCGGTTTGCCTGTGATCGGGCAGGGCGGATTTGCGTTTTTATGGGCATCAAGACCCGAATTTCATGGATTGGAGAGACGGCGTGGCACGGCGCTCAACACCGGCAAAAAAGAAAAAAACTGCACCTCGCAGTAAAACAAAAGCAGGCAAGAAAACCACTAAAAAGCCTGGTGGGTTTAGGCGGTTGATGCTTGGTGCTGCAATGGTGGCCGGTGCTGTTTCGGCGATGATTGCAGCGGGAAGTATGCTCGAGCTGGATCGTGCCGCACATAAGGCGGTCAGCGACTTGGCAGACAAGAGCACGGCACCTGACGTGTCTGCGCCATCCGGGCGGCAAAAACAGCCGCAGATGGATTTTTCCAAGGGATATGATGCCCCAAATCGGCCCGGCTATATGGTTGAACGTCCATCTGACGAAATGAATAATGGGCAGACTGAGGCGATCCCGCAGCCACGAGTGAATCCTTTGCCAAACGTAACGCCGTCGCCAACACCATTGCCTGTGCCGGATAAAGGTGTTGTGCCGGGCACGCAACTGGCCTGGCAAAAATTTGCAACCCATGTACCTGATACGGGGAATGCGCCTGTCATTGCCATTATCATTGATGATGCCGGCATTGATAAACCGCGAACGGAACGCGCGGCAGAATTGCCAGCCCCGATTACGCTTTCCTATTTGCCATATGCCACGCATTTGCCAGAACAGGTGGCAACGGCGCGCAAACGTGGTCACGAGATTATGCTGCATATGCCAATGGAACCCACTTCCAGGGCGGTTGATCCTGGTCCGCATGCGCTTCTGACCAGTTATGACAAGGTTGCCATCCTCAATGAAATGAGCTGGATGCTCGACCGTTTCTCAGGTTATGTCGGCGTTAACAACCATATGGGCAGCAAGTTTACCGCTGATCCGGAACGGATGGCCGTTGTCATGCAGGTGATGAAGGCCAGAGGGCTTATGTTCCTGGACTCGCGGACCAGTGCAAAATCGGTCGGATATCAGGAAGCGCAAAAGTTTGATGTTCCAGCCATCGAGCGTGATGTGTTTCTGGATGATGCGGATGACGCGGCAAAAATCAGCCTAATGCTGGACCGGGTGGAAAGTGTTGCGCGCAAGCGAGGCTATGCCGTTGCCATTGGTCATCCGCGTGATTTGACGCTGGAAGCCCTCAATAAATGGATTCCCAAAATGCAGGCGGCCGGTTTTGTTTTTGTGCCGGCAACCGATATTATTCGCCGAAACGGGGTGAAGGTGACGGGTTGAGCACCTTTATTCGTGCGATATTGTGATGATAACAAAAGCGGATGCCCGATCATAAGGCATCCGCTTTTTTATTTGTTTTTGGTCGTCAGGTTGTTGCTGTCTCAGGCGAAACGGTGTGCTTCGCGGCAGGCTGCCATCAGGGCACCTGCCTTGTTGCGGCATTCCTGATGTTCCATTTCGGGTTTGCTATCCACGACGATACCGGCACCGGCCTGAATATGAATTGTTTCATCCTTGATCACCGCAGTACGCAGTGCGATGCAGGTATCCATCGATCCATCAGCCGAAATATAACCGATACAGCCCGCATAAATGCCTCGACGCACTGGTTCCAGCTCGTCAATGATCTCCATCGCACGGACTTTGGGGGCACCCGAAACGGTTCCGGCGGGAAAGCCTGCCTTTAACGCATCCATCGCATCATATTGCGGGTCAATCTGGCCGACGACATTTGAGACGATGTGCATGACGTGCGAATAATATTCGATGGTTTCGCGGTCGGTAACCCGCACGGTGCCCGGCTGCGATACCCGGCCCACATCATTACGGCCCAGATCCAGCAGCATCAGATGTTCCGAGCGTTCTTTCGGGTCATCAAGCAGGTCCCGGGCCAGAAATTTATCTTCTTCCGAATTTTTGCCGCGTTTGCGGGTGCCTGCGATTGGCCGAATGGTAACTTCACCATCGCGTAGACGCACCAGAATTTCCGGGCTTGCCCCAACAACCTGAAAACCGCCAATATCAAGATAGAACATGAAGGGCGAGGGGTTGATGCGCCGCAATGCCCGGTAAAAGGCAAAAGGCGGCAGGCGGTAAGGCAGTGAATAGCGTTGTGACAGCACGACCTGAAAAATATCCCCGGCACGAATATATTCTTTCGCGCGTTCGACCATCTGGTGATAGCCCGCCTCGTCCACGCTGACTTCCGGTTCGGGCAGATCCTGCGGTACGGAGCGCGAACGCCTGTCAATAAACAGATTGCGCTGGAAATGTTGTACCACATCATTCAGACGGGCACAGGCCAGGTCATAGGCAGCCTTTGCATCTATTCCTTCTTCCGGGCGCACCGGGGTGACAACCGTTACCGTATCGGCAATGGTGTCAAAGCTGGCCGTGATGGTTGGGCGGATGAAAATGCCATCGGGCACATTCAGGTTGTCCGGATTTTCATCGGGCAGCTTTTCCATCAGACGGACGGTGTCATACCCCATATAACCGACCAGGCCCGCACTCATGGGGGGGAGATGGTCGGGCAGGTCAATATGGCTTTCGGCGATCAGGGCTTTTAGAGCATCAAGCGGTTTTTGATCCTGGGCGGTGAAATCATCGGCATCGGCCATTACACGGCGATTGATTTCGGCCCGGTCGCCAAAGCAGCGCCAGATCAGGTCCGGTTTAAAACCAATAAAGGAATAGCGTCCACGGCTGGCACCTCCTTCAACCGATTCCAGAAGGTAGGTGTTGGGCAGGCCTTCGGCCAGCTTCAGGAAGGCTGAAACAGGTGTATCGAGGTCGGCTGTGAGAGAGGTATAGACGACCTGGGCGATGCCTGCCTGATGATTTCGGGTAAATGTTTCAAAATCCGGTTTGATATCCATAACGGCAATCCGATCAAAACCAAATAAAATGCGATAGGAATGAAAAAAGGGCGACCCGCTGCCGGATCGCCCTGATTGGTCAGGCTGGCCTAATTGGCAGCATTTTGGGCGTAAAGACCGTTGATCACGGAATTATTGACGCTGACAGAAATGTTGTCGCGCAGGTAATCAAGATATTGCGAGACAATGTCCTGCTTCAGGCTGTCCTGTAACTCGGCAATGATGGGATCGTCTTTGCCAAGATCGGTATTTGCCGCTTTGACATTGTCCAGAACAACCACGGCAACACCATTGGCACCGTTAACCGATTTTGCCTTGCCTTTTTGAAGGTCGAACAGGGCGCCGGCAATGGCAGGGCTGGCATCGGCAGAAAGACCACGACCATCGCGGGTTGTTTCACCGGTTTCATCGATGCTGTTGTCCAGCTCGGTGGCGATGGCTTCAAGTTTCGCACTGCCGTCATTGATGCGGGCGGCAAGGGCATCGGCCTTGTCGGCCAGGCGGCGTTGTTTTTCCTCGACCTTCCAGTCGGCAATTACGTCGTCACGCACGTCTTCAAAAGGTTTGACGGCGGACGGCGTTACCTTGGTGACGCTTACGACATAGCGGTCGCCAGTCTGGGTTTCTTCGAGGAAGCTTTCGTCACCTTCATTAAGTTCATAGATCTTGGCATTGATTTCCTGACTATCGGGAATGCCCTGGCCCAGATCCTGTCCTTTTTTGATGTCGGTCAGATTGTAAAGCTGGGCATGAACTTTTTCTGCGGCGTCCTTCAGGCTGGTACCGGCACCCAGTTCATCATCAAGCTGGGCGGCAATATCAAAAATCTGGTCTTCCGCTTTTTGGCGTTTGACGCCATTTTCGACCTGTTCGCGGACTTCATCCAGGCTTTGTTCATGAGCCGGGGTAATGGAGGTAACGCGCAGAATATGCCAGCCAAGGGCGGTTTCAACAGGTTTGGAATAACCACCTTCGGGCAGGCTGAACACGGTGTCACGCAAAGCAGGCAGCATGTTCTCCTTGGTGAATTCCCCCAGTTTGACAACCGATTCCTTCATACCCGCCTTTTCGGTGGCAACCTTCATGAAGTCTTCGCCACCCTGAAGCGCCTTGTAGGCTTCGGTGGCAGTTTCCTTTTCATTCGGTGCGAACAGGATTTGTTCGACAGCCCGTTTTTCCGGCGTCTGAAATTCGGCAATGCGCTGATTGTAGGCATCCAGCACTTCCTGGTCCGTAACGGTCATGGTTTTGGCAATGCCATCAACCGTCAGCAGGGCAAGGGTTGCATTGCGGGTTTCCGGCGCCGTGAACTGGTCGCCATGGTCGTCATAATATTTTTTCAGAACGTCGTCGGACGGCGTTTCAATCGGATCAATATCATCGTCGCCCAGGGTCACGAACCGGCCGCTGCGGTCTTCATTGCGGTAAGCTGCAATGGCTTTGACCATCGGTGCCGGCGGGGTGCTGGCGGCTTCGAGGCTGGTGACAACCTGCTGGCTCATTAGGTCGCTGCGCATGCCTTCAATAAATTCGGCTTCACTGTAACCGTTTTGGTATAAAATCTGCTCGAACTGCTTGCGATCAAACTGGCCGGTTGTTTGGCTTTGAAAATTCTTGTTGTTGAAAATGCTGCTGCGAACTTTTTCGTCGCTAATACCAATGCCGATATCCTGGGCATTTTCTTCAAGCAGCTTCTGCGAGACCAGCCCCTGAACCGTATTGTTCAGAAGTCCCATCTGGATCGCCTGTTGCTGATCAAAGCTGGGGCCAAAAACCCGACGCATTTTGTCGATATTGCGTTTGAACGCACGGTCCAGTTCGACAGGCGTGATAGACTGACTGCCAACTTCGGCGACTTCGCGGGAATTGCCAAGATTCAATATCGAGGCATTCAGCCCCCATATGACAAAGCTGATCGCGATAATGCCAAAAAGAATTTTGGCAAAGATGGATTGAGAAAATGTGCGAATGCCAGAAAGCATATTCCGTAGCCTAACAATTCGTTGCGTCGCACCGGCGCGTGTTGGCCGGCAACTTTTTGCCAAAACGGTGCCGGTAATGGGTCAAAACCGTGCGGATCGGAGGCGCATCTTAATGGGAGGAGGATAGGGCGGCAACACCCGATTGCATAAGCCCTCTGAAATGCGGTGACAAGAGGAGGAAAGCGGGCTTTTCCCCCGGGCGCAGGCATGATAGAACGCGCTTCGGAAACGTTGTCATAAGTGATCACGCATGATGAAGGCGGTTGTCATCGCAATTCCTGCTTTGCCGAATGGCAGGCGCATCATCATATAAAGTCGAGGAAGGTTTCAATGTCTGATCGTCGTCCCCTGATTGCCGGTAACTGGAAAATGAATTGTCTGCGTGATGACGGACTGGCGCTTGCCAGTGGCCTTGCCAGCAAGCTGTCGGGCGCAAGCGAGCGACCAGAGTGCGATATTTTGTTGTGCCCGCCGGCAACCCTGCTGGCTGATGTTGTTGGCGTGCTGGGGCATTGTGACATTCATGCGGGCGGGCAGGATTGCCATTTTGACAAAAGCGGTGCCCATACCGGTGACATTGCGGCATCCATGCTGTCAGATATTGGCGCAACCCATGTCATTTTGGGGCATTCTGAACGTCGTGCCGATCACGGTGAAAGTTCCACGGTCATTCGCCAGAAAATAATCGCGGCCCATAGTGCCGGTCTCACGGCAGTGGTTTGTGTGGGGGAAACCGAACAGGAACGGGACCTTGGCGCGGCAATTGCCGTTGTCTGCGGACAAATGGATGTTTCCCTGCCCGAAGATGCGACGGCAGAAAATACCGTGATTGCCTATGAGCCTGTCTGGGCAATTGGCACGGGGCGCACCGCTGCCGTTGCCGATGTCGAGGAAATGCACGCTGCCATTCGTCGTAAATTAAAAGAACGTTTTGCCGATGCCGAGGCATTTCGCATTCTTTATGGCGGGTCGGTAAAGCCGTCCAATGCCGCAGAACTTCTGGCCGTCGAAAATGTTGACGGGGCCCTTGTCGGCGGTGCCAGTCTGAAGGTCGAGGATTTTTGGGGAATTATTTCCGCCTGCAAATGACGGGGCGGTTTTCGGTCGCCAGCGGGAGCGATGCCTTATTGATACATGTTGTCTGATTACAGGGTTGTCGTTCCGGCGGGCGGGAAAGTTGGCTGCGATCATATTTTTCAAGATTAAGTGCCAGAATGAACATGGCAGTCTTGCATTTTCGAGTATGATCGGCGAAGATGTGTTCCCGGCGCGAGGAACTTTCCTTGCTTCAGGCCGGGAATTCTCCCGAAAAATAGATAGTTGATGTACACCCTGTTCAAATCAGGGTGTCGGTTATTTTTTGCGGTTGGTGATTTTGTGGTTTGGCGCGTGCCAAATACAGACTAGCCAACCGTTTCAAAACGCGTTAAACACGCATCAAATTTTGCCCGGTCAGGCAGCAAACAGCCTGCCGCCGGATTTACAAGTCAAGAGTTTTGAGGCCATGCAGACTGTCATTCTGGTAATCCACCTGCTTCTTGCGATCGGCTTGATTGCCGTAATTCTGGTTCAGCGCAGTGAAGGCGGCGGACTTGGTATTGGCGGCGGCAATAGCGGTGGCGGTAGTTTCGGCGTCATGAGTTCGCGCAGTGCTGCGAACCTTCTGACCCGCACAACGGCAATTCTGGCTGCGGCCTTTATGATCACAAGCCTTGCTCTGGCGTTGTTGAGCAATCACCGTGCTGCATCGACATCCATTCTGGATCAGGCACCTGCGCCTGCGGCCACGTCTGATGTTGATAAAACGGCACCTTCTCCGGCGCCGCAACAAGATAGCGGACCGGCAGCGCCGACACGTTAATAGCTAAATACCGATATCAGAGGCGGCAAAATTGCCGCCTCAATTTTTGAATTGTTTGCTCCCCGGTTTGCAAGTTGCGTAACCGTGGCTTTGTGCTTTGAGATGAGGCATGGATATGACCCGTTATATTTTCATTACTGGTGGCGTGGTTTCTTCGTTGGGCAAGGGCCTGGCTTCTGCTGCATTGGGTGCCTCGCTTCAGGCGCGTGGCTTTACCGTTCGTTTGCGCAAGCTGGACCCCTATATCAACGTCGATCCGGGCACCATGAGCCCGTATCAGCATGGCGAAGTCTATGTGACCGAAGATGGGGCTGAAACCGACCTTGATCTTGGTCACTATGAACGCTTTACCGGTGTTTCATCGCGTCGTTCCGATAACGTGACCACCGGGCGTATTTATTCCTCGGTGATCGCACGCGAACGCCGTGGCGATTATCTTGGCGGGACCGTTCAGGTCATTCCGCATATTACCGATGCCATTAAGGAATTCGTCCAGAGCGACGCGACCGAAGATTTTGTTCTGGTGGAAATCGGCGGGACGGTTGGGGATATCGAAAGCCTGCCATTCCTTGAAGCGATCCGTCAGATGGGCAACGAACTGGGCGATGGTCGCACCATGTTCCTGCATCTGACACTGGTGCCTTATATTCCGTCGGCAGGCGAGTTGAAAACCAAACCGACCCAGCATTCGGTGAAGGAATTGCAATCGCTTGGTATTCAGCCTGATGTGCTGCTGTGCCGCTGTGATCGCGAAATCCCGGTGAATGAACGTCGCAAGATTGCGCGTTTTTGTAATGTTCGCGAAGCATCGGTGATCCCCGCTTATGACGTGGACAATATTTATCAAGTGCCGATCAGCTACCATAAATATGGCCTTGATAACGAAGTTCTGCATCACTTTGGTCTTCAGGCCCAGGAGCCGGATCTGGGGCGTTGGGAAAATATTTGCGATATCGTTCGCAACCCGGAAGGCGAGGTGACAATCGGTATTGTTGGTAAATATATTCAGTTGCCCGATGCCTATAAGTCTTTGACCGAGGCCCTGACACATGGCGGCATTGCCAACAAGGTTCGCGTCAAGATTGAATGGATTGCATCTGACGATCTTGAAAAAGACGAAAATGTTAGCGAACGCCTCAGCAAGCTGGATGCCATTATGGTTCCGGGTGGCTTTGGCGAACGTGGTGCGGAAGGAAAAATTGCGGCTGCGCGCTATGCCCGTGAAAACAAGGTGCCGTATTTCGGGATCTGTTTTGGTATGCAGATGGCCGTTCTGGAAGCAGCTCGCAATCTGGCTGGCATTACCAATGCGTCCTCGTCGGAATTTGGCCCGACGGAAGTGCCGCTTGTCGGCCTGATGACCGAATGGTCAAAGGATGGTGGCCGGGTTGAACGCCGCAGCGGTGAAGATGACCTGGGGGGGACCATGCGCCTTGGCAATTACGAGTGCAAACTGGTTGCCGGGACACGTGCCCGCGATATTTATGGTTCTGAAACCGTGCTGGAACGTCATCGTCACCGGTATGAAGTCAATATCAACTTCCTTGAACAGCTTGAATCCAAGGGACTTAAATTCTCGGGTCTGTCGCCGGATGGCCGTTTGCCGGAAATTGTCGAATATCCGGATCATCCGTGGTTTGTCGGTGTTCAGTTCCATCCGGAGCTTCGGTCACGTCCGCTGGACCCGCATCCGCTGTTCGTGTCCTATATCAAGGCTGCCAAAGAACGCAGCCGTCTGGTCTAAGACTGTTTGAACGTCCGGGGATGTTGAAATGACCACGATTAAAACCGTCAAAGTCGGTAATATCGAATTTGCAAATGATAAGCCTTTTGCCTTGCTGGCCGGGCCGTGCGCCATTGAAAGTCGCCAGCATGCGCTGGAAATGGCAGCAGCCCTTAAAGAACTGACAGCAAAAATGGGCATCGGGCTGGTGTATAAAAGTTCGTTCGACAAGGCGAACCGTACCAGCAATAAATCCAAGCGTGGCGTGGGTTTAAACGAGGGAATTGACATTCTGGGCGAAGTTAAGGATGTCACCGGTTTGCCGATTGTAACCGATATTCACCTGCCGGATCAGTGTGAAGCTGTGGCGCGTGTTGCGGATATTTTGCAAATCCCGGCTTTCCTGTGCCGCCAGACCGATCTTTTGGTCGCGGCAGCCGCGACGGGCAGAGCGATCAATGTCAAAAAGGGGCAGTTTCTTGCCCCTTGGGACATGGCGAATGTCGCCAACAAAATTGCCGAAGCGGGCAATGAAAATATCATGCTTTGTGATCGGGGAACCAGCTTTGGTTATAATACGCTGGTAACTGATTTCCGTGGACTTCCCACGATGGCCCAACAGGGCTATCCGATTGTGTTTGACGCAACCCATTCGGTTCAGCAACCGGGCGGGCAGGGCGGAACAACAGGCGGACAGCGCGAATTCGCCCCCGTTTTGGCGCGCGCTGCAGTTTCTGTTGGTGTCGCGGCATTGTTCATTGAAACCCACGACAATCCCGACGCCGCCATCAGCGACGGACCCAATCAAATTCCTCTCGGCAAGCTTCCTGAAGTGCTTTCGATTCTGAAGGAATTCGATGCCGTTGCGAAGGCCAATCCGGTTCGTCTGGATATGTTCGACGCATAATAAGGCTTAATACAAAGTGCCGCCATATTTGTGGCGGCATTTCTTTTATGCTGTAACCGATGCGACCCGCTTTTCGGGTCGTTCAACATGTCAGTAAGGAGAGATGTTTCGTCATGACCGCTATTATTGATATTCGCGGGCGCGAAATTCTGGACAGCCGGGGCAACCCGACCGTTGAAGTTGATGTCACCCTGGAAAGTGGCGCCTTTGGTCGGGCAGCCGTTCCGTCAGGTGCATCGACTGGTGCGCACGAAGCTGTCGAACTGCGTGATAAAGAAGACCGTTATCTGGGCAAGGGCGTTACCAAGGCTGTTTCTGCCGTTAATGGTGAAATTTTTGAAGCTCTGGCCGGTGTCGATGCCGAAGAGCAGATCGAAATTGACCAGGCGATGATTGACCTGGACGGAACGGAAAACAAAAGCCGTCTTGGTGCGAATGCCATTCTGGGTGTTTCACTTGCTGTTGCCAAGGCCGCGGCCCAGGAAGCCGGTTTGCCACTGTATCGTTATATTGGTGGTTCTTATGCCCGCTCTCTCCCGGTGCCGATGATGAATATCATCAATGGTGGCGAGCATGCCGATAACGCGATTGACGTTCAGGAATTCATGATCGTTCCTGTCTCGGCTGAATCGGGTACCGATGCCATTCGTATGGGTGCTGAAATTTTCCATAACCTGAAAAAATCGCTTTCGGCCGACGGTCTGAGCACTTCGGTTGGCGATGAAGGTGGGTTTGCGCCGAACATCGCATCGACCGAAGCTGCGATCAGCTATGTCATGAAGTCGATCGAGGCGGCCGGTTATCGTCCGGGCGATGATGTGATGCTAGCGCTTGATGCGGCATCTACCGAGTTCTACAAGGATGGCAAATACGTTCTGGCAGGTGAAGGCAAAACCTTCGATTCAGAAGGTATG
Organism: Thalassospira sp. TSL5-1; assembly: GCF_001907695.1. NCBI lineage: Bacteria > Pseudomonadati > Pseudomonadota > Alphaproteobacteria > Rhodospirillales > Thalassospiraceae > Thalassospira > Thalassospira sp. TSL5-1. The sequence goes on along the minus strand of NZ_KV880637.1, from coordinate 1,804,866 downwards.
GTCAAATACTGGGCCGAACTTGCTGCAAAATATCCGATTTTTTCGATCGAAGACGGGATGTCCGAAGACGATTGGGACGGTTGGGCTGCGTTGACCCGCGAGATTGGCGATAAAATCCAGCTCGTCGGCGATGATTTGTTCGTGACCAATCCGAAGCGTTTGGCCGATGGTATTTCTCAGGGGGTTGCCAACTCGATCCTGGTCAAAGTGAATCAGATCGGTACGCTGAGCGAAACCCTTGAAGCGGTTGAAATGGCGCATCGTGCTGGTTACACCGCCGTCATGTCGCACCGTTCGGGTGAAACCGAAGATTCAACTATTGCCGATCTGGCCGTTGCCACTAATTGCGGCCAGATTAAAACCGGTTCGCTGTCGCGTTCCGACCGGTTGGCAAAATACAACCAGTTGATCCGTATCGAGGAACAGCTTGGTTTGGCTGCCCGTTATCCGGGCCGCGCGATCCTGAAAAAATAAAATCTGTTTCCTGATCGAAACGGATGCAAAAGGCCACCTGTTGCGGGTGGCCTTTTTGTGTTTACGAATTGTTAACTGATCGTAAATGCAGCAATAAAAACCGCCTGTTTTAAAACTCTTTTTACCTTGTTGGGTTTAAATTGGCCTAATTGATCGTGCATTTTCGTTCTTCGGTACCGTAACCTTATAAATTTACGATGAAATAACCTATGTTGTTTTATCGTCACGATATAGAAACATTTTTCCTGATTGGGGAATTTGTTCATTCACTAGGGCTCATTTTGAAATGTCGTCATCAGCACCGGTAGTTCGTCGGTTTCGGCAGGCCATAGCGCCGGTTTTTGCCTTTACGGTGATGGTATATTTCATCTTTCACAGTGTGGAAGGGGATCGGGGGCTTTTGGCTTATTGGTCCATGCAGGACCGGGTGACTGAGATCGTCAAGCTGCGAGACGACATTCGCGCCCGTCGGGAACTTTTGGAGCAGCGCGTAAAAGCATTGCGTCCCGGAAGCCTGGATCCCGATCTTTTAGATGAGCGGGCACGCACCATGCTGGATATGGCCAATCCTGACGACGTTATCATTTTTCATCATAACGGTTATGACCAGCCCTGATTTCAGAAATTTCCGCATCTGGGTATGTTCGGTTTTTCGCGGCGCAAATCTTGGCAGCAGCTGTTTTGTCGCGTATGCGAAGGTGAAAACTCATTCATCAAAATTGTTTTCATAAAATCACAGCATTTGTGACGGTCGGGAAAGAGCCATTTTTAAAGGAACTGGCCAACCGACTGATTATTAACAAAATATCATTTAAGCGCGGAAAATTCCAATTAACCTGATATCAGTTTATTTGTGATTGTGCATTGCAAAACAAGGTGTTAGAGGACGCAAGATTGCTTGCTTATGTCAGTTGTTTTGGGTAGTTATTTCGGTGGTCCAATACCGAATTAAGCTGCTTTTCAAAGAAGCTTAAGCGAGCCATCCACCGGGAGGAATCATGGCGACCACAAAACGCAAACGTGCCACGACGCGCGCCGACAACCAGGCGAGCAGTGACGATCTCCTTAAATATTATCGCGACATGCTTCTGATCCGCCGTTTTGAAGAAAAGGCCGGCCAGCTTTATGGCATGGGGCTGATCGGTGGCTTCTGTCACCTCTATATCGGTCAAGAAGCTGTCGTTGTAGGTATGCAAGCTGCAACATCGGGCGATGATGGTGTGATCACCAGCTACCGCGATCATGGGCACATGCTGGCCTGCGGCATGGATTCCGCTGGTGTCATGGCGGAACTTACCGGTCGTGAGGGTGGTTACTCTCGCGGCAAGGGCGGCTCCATGCACATGTTCTCGAAGGAAAAGAACTTTTATGGCGGCCACGGTATTGTTGGCGGACAGGTTCCGCTGGGTACCGGTATTGCCTTTAATTATAAATATCGCGGTGAAGACAAGGTTTGTCTGACCTATCTTGGTGACGGCGCTGTCAACCAGGGGCAGGTTTATGAATCTTTCAATATGGCGGCTCTTTGGAAGTTGCCGGTTGTGTACTGCATTGAAAACAACCAGTACGCCATGGGCACTTCGACCCAGCGCCACTCGGCCAGCCCGGATCTTTATCAGCGTGGCGAAGCGTATGGTATTCCCGGCGAACAGGTGGACGGCATGGATGTTTTGGCCGTTAAGGAAGCTGGTGAACGCGCAATCAAGCATTGCCGCGACGGTAACGGGCCTTTCATTCTTGAGCTGAAAACCTATCGTTATCGCGGGCATTCCATGTCTGACCCGGCGAAATACCGGACGAAAGACGAGCTCGACAAGATGCGCAAGGAACATGACCCGATCGACATGGTCAAGAAGCTGTTGATCGATGCAAGCATCCTTGATGAAGACGGTCTCAAGGAGATCGACAAGGAAGTTAAGGCAGAGGTCGCCAAAGCAGCGGAATTTGCGCAGAACAGCCCGGAACCGGATCGGTCCGAGCTGTTTACCGATATTTTGATCGAAGTCTGACCCTGACTTTGCAAAATCCGCTTTTGACCAGAAATTTTCCCGCAAAGAGGGGGAACCATGCCGATTGAAGTTTTGATGCCTGCATTGTCGCCGACAATGACCGAAGGCACCCTTGCCAAGTGGAACGTCAAAGAGGGCGACACCGTCCAGTCTGGCGACGTTCTTGCCGAAATTGAAACCGACAAGGCGACAATGGAAGTTGAAGCCGTCGATGAAGGCACCATTGGCAAGCTGATCGTTGATGCCGGGACTGAAAATGTCGCGGTCAATGCCGTTATCGCCTATATCCTTGAGGAAGGTGAAGACGCATCAGCCCTTGATAATGTCAACCCGGGTGAGGCCAAGGCCGCACAGAAGGCCGATGATGCCGACGAAAAGGAAGAAAAATCTTCCGAGAAGTCTTCTTCTTCATCGTCGTCTGCTGCGCCGGTTCAGGCGTCAGGCGCCATTGAACGTGCCGAGAACGAACCGCGTGCCATGAGTGTCATGAACGAGACACGCGATGAAAAAACCTACACCAAATTCAAAACCCAGACCGTTCGTGAGGCCCTGCGTGATGCAATGGCCGAAGAAATGCGGACCGACGAAAATGTTTTTGTCATGGGTGAAGAAGTTGCGCAGTATCAGGGGGCCTATAAGGTTACTCAGGGCCTGCTGGACGAATTCGGTGACAAGCGTGTTGTTGACACCCCGATCACTGAATATGGCTTTACCGGCCTTGGCACAGGTGCAGCCTTTATGGGTTTGCGTCCGATTGTTGAATTCATGACCTTCAACTTCGCCATGCAGGCCATTGACCATATCATCAACTCGGCTGCGAAAACGCTTTACATGTCCGGTGGCCAGCTTGGTTGCCCGATTGTGTTCCGCGGCCCGAACGGTGCTGCTGCCCGTGTGGGTGCACAGCACTCGCAGTGCTATGCTTCCTGGTATGCACATTGCCCGGGGTTGAAGGTGATTGCACCTTATTCGGCCGCCGATGCAAAAGGCCTACTGAAAGCTGCCATTCGTGACCCGAACCCTGTTGTGTTCCTTGAAAACGAAATCCTTTATGGCCAGAGCTTTGAAGTGCCGGATGATGATGATTTCGTCCTGCCGATTGGACAGGCCAAGATCGAACGAGAAGGCACGGATGTGACCATCGTTGCATTCTCGATCATGGTGGGCAAGGCGCTTAAGGCTGCTGAGAAGTTGGCAGAAGAGGGGATTTCGGCCGAAGTTATCAACCTTCGGACCATTCGCCCGCTTGACGTGAACACGATTGTGCGTTCGGTGATGAAAACCAACCGTATCGTCACCTGTGAAGAAGGCTGGCACTTTGCCGGTATTGGTGCGGAAATCGCATCGGTTATCATGGAACATGCGTTCGATTATCTCGATGCGCCTGTTGCCCGTGTGACCGGCGAAGATGTGCCGATGCCCTATGCGGCCAACCTTGAAGTCCTGGCATTGCCGCAGGACCAGCACATCGTCGATGCGGCCAAGGCCGTATGCTATCGTTAAACAAAAACGGACAGGGGTTGGCGCAGTGAATCTGCTGCCGCCCCGGTTACCGGGAGATTGCATCAATGCCAGTTAAAATTCTGATGCCGGCGCTTTCGCCGACGATGACAGAAGGCACCTTGGCAAAGTGGCTTGTCAAGGAAGGGGACACGGTTGAGTCCGGTGATGTCCTTGCCGAAATCGAGACCGACAAGGCGACGATGGAAGTCGAAGCCGTTGATGAAGGTAAAATTGGTAAAATCCTCGTGTCGGAAGGCACCGAGGGTGTTGCCGTAAATGCCGTTATTGCCCTTCTTTTGGAAGAAGACGAGGATGAATCGGCGCTTGAGGGCGCTGATACATCTGGTCCCGATGTTGGCGGTGATGCCGAAGAATCGGCACCGAAGGAAGAAAAATCCGAGAGCAAGGATGTTGCTTTGGGAACGTCTAACACTCCGACCTCCAGCAAGGATGGTGAGCGCATCAAGGCAAGCCCGCTTGCCCGCCGCATTGCATCGCAGGAAGGTTTGGAGCTTTCGGGTGTAGATGGCTCCGGTCCGCGTGGCCGTATCGTCAAACGCGATATTGAAGCCGCCCTTAGTAACAAATCCGCTGCCAAATCTGAGTCCAAGGCCGACGCCCCTGCTGCAGCCAAAGCTGACGCACCGGCGTCCAAGGCTCCGGCTGCTTCTGGCTGGAACCCGGATTTGACTGGGCTGCCTGAATATGAGGAAATTCCGAATACGACGATGCGCAAGGTGATTGCCCGTCGTCTGACGGAATCCAAACAACAGGTTCCGCATTTCTATCTGACCATCGATTGCGAAATCGACAATCTTCTCTCCGTTCGCAAGCAACTGAATGAAAAAGCGGGCGAGGGTGTCAAGATTTCGGTCAATGACATGATCATTCGTGCGTCCTCGATCGCGCTCAAGCGCGTTCCGGCCGCCAATGCAGTCTGGACCGATGCTGCTATTCTGCAGTGCAAGCAGCAGGATATTTCCGTTGCTGTTGCCATTGATGGTGGCCTGATCACGCCGGTTATCCGTAATGCGGGAGGCAAGGGCCTTGCCGAAATCTCGACCGAGATGAAAGCACTGGCTGCCAAGGCACGCGACGGCAAGTTGCAGCCCCAGGAATTCCAGGGCGGAACGTTCTCGGTTTCCAATCTGGGTATGTTTGGCATCAAGGACTTTGCTGCCATCATTAACCCGCCGCAGGGTTGTATCCTGGCTGTTGGTGCTGGCGAACAGCGCCCGGTCGTCAAGGATGGTGCGCTTGCCATTGCAACAGTCATGAGCTGCACGCTGTCGGTTGACCACCGTGTGGTTGATGGTGCCGTTGGCGCCGAATTCATGGCTGAATTCAAAAAACTGATCGAAGATCCGCTAAGCATGCTGCTTTAAGGACGGGTTAGGCGGGGACTTTAAAAAGTCCCCGCAAACTTTTGAATTAAATATCTGTTTGTTGAGTTAAACAGATTAAGGAGATGCAAAATGGCGGATAGTAATTTCGACGTTATTGTGATTGGTGCTGGCCCTGGTGGTTATGTAACAGCCATCCGCGCAGCCCAGCTTGGTCTGAAAACGGCTGTTGTTGAGCGTGAACATCTGGGTGGTATTTGCCTGAATTGGGGCTGTATTCCTACCAAGGCGCTGCTGCGTTCGGCCGAAGTTTATCGCAACATGACGCATGCCAAAGAATATGGCTTGTCGTGCGAAAAGCCGTCCTTTGATTTTGAGGCCGTTATTCAGCGTTCGCGTGGTGTTTCCAAGCAGCTTGCCGGTGGTGTGGGCCATCTTTTGAAAAAGAACAAGGTCACTGTCATCAATGGTGAAGCTAAGTTCGATGGCCCGAAAAAGGTCGTTGTTGAAGGCAAAGACAAAGGTACCTACACGGCGAAGCATTACATTATTGCCACTGGCGCACGTGCACGTGCATTTCCGGGGCTGGAAGCCGATGGCAAGGTGGTTTGGGATTATAAAAAGGCGATGACGCCTGACAGAATGCCCAAAAGCCTAGTTGTTATCGGCTCTGGCGCGATTGGTATTGAATTTGCCAGCTTCTATCACACCATGGGTACGGATGTGACCGTGGTGGAAATCATGCCGCAGATCATGCCGGTCGAAGACAAGGAAGTCGCTGCGCTGGCGCAAAAGATGATGACCAAGGACGGGATGAAAATTCTGACCGAAGCCAAGGTCGCCAATCTGAAGCGCAATGCGGATAATGTTGTTGTCACGATTGAAACCAAAGACGGCAAGAAACAGGAACTGACGGTTGACCGGGTGATTTCTGCTGTTGGTGTCATTGGCAATACCGAAAATCTTGGTCTGGATACCACCAAGGTCAAGGTTGATCGCAATGTGATTGGCACGGATGAATTCTCCCGCACGGCGGAACCGGGCATTTATGCGATTGGTGACGTCGCTGGCCCGCCCATGCTGGCTCACAAGGCCGAGCATGAAGGTGTGATTTGTGTTGAAAAAATTGCTGGCGTTAAAAACGTTCATCCGATTGATCCGCGCAAAATTCCGGGCTGCACCTATTGCCATCCGCAGGTTGCCAGTGTTGGCCTGACCGAGGCAAAAGCCAAGGAAGCCGGTTATGACGTCAAGGTTGGCAAATTCCCCTTCATTGGGAATGGCAAGGCAGTCGCTTTGGGCGAAGCGGAAGGTCTGGTAAAGACCGTTTTTGATGCCAAGACCGGCGAATTGCTCGGCGCCCACATGGTGGGTGCGGAAGTGACTGAACTGATCCAGGGATTTGTTGTGGCGATGGGCCTTGAAACGACCGAGGAAGACCTGATGCACACCGTCTTCCCGCATCCGACCCTTTCGGAAATGATGCATGAGTCTGTTCTTGATGCCTATGGCCGTGCAATTCATTTCTAAGCTACTATATTGCCAATACGGCTGATCTCTGTGACGATCTGTCGTATCGGCTATGTCGAATGTCGGTTTGACAATTTGGCGGGAGGGCGGCACATTGCCGCCCGTTCCACCCTTCGGAGGTTTAAATGTCCACGACGCGCAACGAGGTGCGAGCTCTTCGGCACCCTGAAAAGCAAAAGAACCCGGATCGCCCTTCTGGCCGCAAGCCGGAATGGATTCGCGTTAAGGCACCAACCTCGAAAGGGTATCAGGAAACGCGTGATCTGGCGCGAGGCCTGAAGCTGCATACGGTTTGTGAAGAGGCTGCCTGCCCGAATATCGGCGAATGCTGGCAGAAAAAGCATGCTTCTTTCATGATCATGGGCGATACCTGCACCCGTGCCTGTGCGTTTTGTAATGTTAAAACCGGTATGCCCAATGCGCTTGACCCGTTCGAGCCGGAAAATCTGGCAATGGCGGTTGCTGACATGGACCTCAAGCATGTTGTGATTACGTCGGTTGACCGTGACGATCTTGCCGATGGCGGGGCAACGCATTTCGCCCGCGTGATCGAGGCCATTCGGCATAAATCGCCGGAAACCACCATCGAAATTCTAACACCGGACTTCCGTGATAAACCCGGTGCCGTCGAGATCGTCGCCAAGGCACGCCCGGATGTGTTTAACCACAATCTGGAAACTGTCCCGCGGCTTTATCCGTCCATTCGTCCGGGTGCCCGTTTTTATCAGTCACTGCGAATCCTTGATCGCGTCAAGCAGATTGACCCGACGATCTTTACCAAATCCGGCCTGATGGTTGGTTTGGGGGAACAGCGCCATGAACTGAGCCAGGTGATGGATGACCTGCGTGTTGCCGATGTTGATTTTCTGACAATTGGCCAGTATTTGCAGCCCACCCTGAAACATGCTCCGGTGGACCGGTTTGTTACGCCCGATGAGTTTAAGGAATATGCTTCGATGGCGCGCGCCAAGGGCTTTTTGATGGTTGCCTCAACGCCGTTGACGCGGTCCAGCTATCATGCGGATCGTGATTTTGCTGAGATGCGGGCCGCCCGCGAAAAGAAACTGGCCGCCACAGCAAAGCCGAGCGCTGCTGAATAAGCAGCGCCGATTTGCAATCACTTTACCGTTCACACCTGTAGGAGTTTCCTTTGCCGACGCATGCGGAGCGCAGAAAGCTGCCCTATACGCCGGAACAGTTATTCGATCTCGTGGCTGATATCGATTCCTATTCTGAGTTTCTGCCCTGGTGTGCTGCATCGCGGGTGCGTAAACGTGACGGTAATGAATTGCATGCCGATCTTGTGATCGGTTTTAAGATGTTCCGCGAGAAATATACCTCAAAGGTGACGCTGGATCGTCCCCAACGGATCGATGTTGAATATCTGCAAGGACCTTTCAAATATCTCAATAATCATTGGGAATTTGAGCCGTCTGAGGACGGTGGCACCTTGCTGGATTTTTATGTGGATTTTGAATTTAAATCCGCCATCTTGCAAAAAATGATCGGTATGGTTTTTAACGAAGCGGTCAAATTGATGGTCGGTTCGTTTGAAAATCGCGCCCGGCAGGTTTATGGCGATAATGGTATCGCTTCTTCCCGGATTTCATAAATTGCATCGTCAGTGATTGAATATAGCAGGAAGAAAATCCTTAATCATAGCGCTGAACTTTTATCAGTACCGTGTAACGTCAGCATTTCCTGAATCATATCAAATGCCATCAGGATTGTTTGTCGCCTGACAGCGTGACGGTCGCCCTTAAAAATGTGGGATTGATGCAAGGTGGGGCGATCTGACGCCGCACAGCCGAAATGAACCAGTCCGACCGGTTTTTCCTCACTGCCACCACCGGGCCCGGCAATGCCAGTGACGGCAATTGTAAGTGTGGCAAGTGGGCTGTGGCGCAACGCACCTTCAGCCATCGCCCGGGCAACGGGTTCCGATACGGCGCCAAACTCGGCCAGCATGTTGCCAGGAACAGCAAGCATGGCCATTTTAGCTTCGTTTGAATAGGTAATGAAGCCGCCATCGACCACGCTGGAACTGCCATCAACCGCCGTCAGGCAGCCGCCGATCAGTCCGCCGGTACAGCTTTCGGCAGTGGCAATTTTTTCGCCGTGACGTCGGCACAAGTTGATGATGGTGCTCGCAGCAGCAAGTATTTCCGGATCGGGAATCATTTTAGAAAACCTCCTGCGAGATGAACAATACCGGCAAGGAGTATCATGCCAAAGGCACCGGCAAAAATATCGTCCAGCATAATGCCAAATCCGCCGCCGACACGACGGTCAACCCAGCGAATGGGCCAGGGTTTCCAGATATCGAAGAACCGAAAAACAACAAAAGCCAACAGCATCCAGACAATATCCATCGGACCTGAGGATAGTGGTAACGGCAGCAGACACATCCATTGACCCGCGACTTCATCGATCACAATTTCACCGGGATCGTGAATACCGATCATTTTGCTATAGGAATCTGCAACGAATACACCATAAATAAAGACAATGGCCGTTGCGATTAAGAGCCCTGTGTTGCCACTTGTTGCGATAAGCAGCCAGCCAAAAGGCAGAGCTGCGAATGAACCCGCTGTTCCGGGGGCCTTGGGAAACTTGCCACTGTAAAACCAGGTGGCAGATGCGGTTATAATAACTTGGTTTAGACGCATAACACTTTCGCATATGGCTAATGGATATGGCGATTTGACTTATATAGCCAATTGGCGGAGACGCGAGGCTTTTTGGGATTAAAGAAGTGTTAACGTACTTGCCACGCTGCTTTCTAGAAGGTAGCGTGACTTTATTGGGTTTTGGGATAAACGTCAGCATCAATCGGGGGGTTCCGGCATTGATGTTGAAAATGAGACATAAAAATTAAGGTGCAGCCGGACAGATGTCATTGGTGGGACGTTTCGAGCATATAATTGAGAAGTGGTTTCCGGACAGAGAAATTCTTGTTCGGTCCAATGATTCTGTAACACAGGTTCGGTTGGGACGTCGTCGACAATTGGTTGTTGGTACTGTTGGCGCGCTGACAATTGTCTGGACGGTTTCTGCGACAGGTGTTGGTTACTATTTTAGCCATCGGCTTGATATGCGCGAAGAACAGCTTTTTCGCAGCGAGATGGCCTATAGCGAATTGGTAAACCGGGTTGCCGAAAGTCAAAAGAAGTTTAGCGAAATCACTTCTCAGATGGAGGATACGCACCACAATCTTTTGAATATGGCGGAAAAGAACCTGAAGTTGCAGGCCCGTGTCCAGGACTTTAGCTTGAAACTGGCGGACAGTGAAAAGGAAAAAGGCCGTATTTCCTCATTGCGGTCATCTATGGATAACCAGATGAATGCGCTGGGCCAGCAGATTGACGGTTTAACCAATCGCAATATTGCGCTGCGTGATGAACTTGAAACTGTTGAAACGGTCATGACGCGGGTGATGCGCGAACGTGATCAGGCGATTTCGCGCTCTAAAGCCCTTCAGGGTGAACTGGCTCAGGCGCATCAACGCATAACCGACTTGCATACGGTGCAAAAACAGGCACTGGAACGGGTTGCCGCGCATGCGGGATCATCGATTGCCGATTTGAAATCGGTCTTGAAAATGACCGGGGTTCCTATCAAGGAACTGACCGACGATGCGATGAATGGTGATGTGAAACGTGTATTTGATGCCGGTGTGGGCGGGCCGTTTATTCAGTTTGAACCGGAAACGCCGGAAGACGAATTGTTTATGAATGCGGCTTTGGCGGTTGGCAACCGTATGGACCAACTGGCAAGCCTGCAGAAAGTGATTAATCGTTTGCCCTTGGGGGAGCCGACGGAGAATTATTACGTTTCCAGCAATTTTGGTAAACGTAAGGATCCTTTTAACGGAAAATGGTCTTTTCATTCGGGTGTTGATTTGGCTGCACCAATGAAAACACCAATTTATTCTACCGCACCTGGTGTGGTGACACATGCTGGCTGGACGGGTGGCTACGGCAAAATGGTCGAAATTGATCATGGAAACGGCCTTAAAACCCGGTATGGCCATCTTATGAAGGTCCTCGTTAAGAAGGGCCAGAAGGTCAAATATCAAGACGAAGTAGCGTTGATGGGGAGTACGGGCCGCAGTACAGGAAGTCATGTCCATTATGAAGTCCTGCTACACGGTAAACAGATCGATCCCATCAAGTTCATAAAGGCGGGACAATATGTTTTCAAAATCAAGCAAGACACAAACGAGCACAAATAACACCAATGCCTCTTCGTCTTCTGCAAAGGCAGGGGGGCTTTCAGTCATCAGTTCCGATCTTCGGATTTCTGGAGATTTGATTTCTGAGTCCGATGTACAGGTCGATGGATTTGTCGATGGAGATATTCGGACACGTAACCTGACCATTGGTCAGCATGGGGAAGTCCGCGGTGAAATTATTGCGGACAGAGTACGGGTCTGCGGTAAAATAACGGGTCAGATCAGAGCCAAAGACGTTTCTTTGGCGGATTCAGCCAAGATGATTGGCGATATTTTACACGAGACTCTGTCCATTGAACCGGGTGCCCATCTTGAAGGTCACTGTCGCCGGATCGAAAATGTTGAAGAGAATGGTCTGACGGTCATCCAGGCAGGAAAGATTGTCGCCTCAAACGTGAAAAAAGAGGTATAAGTCTTTACTTTAACAACGTTTTTAGGTTCTGTTCGCAATATGGAACGGAAGCCACATGCTACAGAGACATTGTTAAAACAGCCAGGCTGCGGTCGCAACCTGGCTGTTTTTTAGGATGTTGCACCGCTAGGTGTTTAAAGACAAATCGCTTTAAGGCACCTATGCCTTGCGTGTCAGGGGTGGCAGTTCGTCAAGCCCGTTTAACGTTAAGTCGGCTTTGTGCGGCAGATGATCGACGGGCAGAGCGGAACGATTGATCCAAGCTGTCTTGAAACCAAAATGTCCGGCCCCGGCAATATCCCAGCCGTTTGACGACTGAAATGAAATGTCGCCAGCCTCGAGTTCGAATTTATCTGTCGCCAACTGATAAACACTGGGATGGGGTTTGTAGGTGCGTATGTCATCAACACACAATATTTCATCAAACAGCGATAAAATTCCCGATGATTTTGCCGCCGATATCAGCATATGCCGTGCCCCGTTCGACAGGATTGCCAATTTGTGGCCATTCTCTTTTAGTGTTTGTAGGCTTTGTGCGACTTCAGGAAAGGTATCAAGGGAAAGATAGGTTTCCATCAGGCGTGAACGTAACACGGGGTCGTCTTTGCCAATTGCCGCCATTGCATAATCCAGTGCATCGCCCGTGACATTCCAGAAGTCCGAAAAGTCACCCATCAGGCTGCGCAGCCATGTATATTCAAGCTGCTTGCGGCGCCACAGTTCCGACAGTTTTTCGGCGTCGTCCCCAAGATTTTCCTGACAGCGTTTGATGGCAGAATTTGCGTCAAACAATGTGCCATAAGCATCAAACACAAAGGCGCGGCAGGAAGAGATAGCGGATTCAGTCATTTGGTCAGGCCTCGTTTTCTGTCACCTGGATTTTAGGTGTCATTTAAACTGCAATTGGCAACCCTTCGAGGATAGCCGATCAGGCGCTATCCTATTTTTGCGGCTTGTTTATTGGCTTTGCTGATTTATCGACCTCGGCAGCGTTTTCCTGGCTCATGGCAATTTCATCACGGGCAAAACGGCGGCGATAGACATATGTGCCTTCCATCACTCGCTGAACATAATTGCGGGTTTCCTTGTAGGGAATCATCTCGATCCAGTCGATCGGGTCCACCTCCGGGTCTCGTGGATCGCCATATTCTTCAATCCATTCCTTCACCCGCGACGGACCGGCATTATAGGACGCGATGGTCAAAATTTCGGCACCATTCCAGCGATCCAGCAACTTGGACAGATAGTGACGCCCCAGTTGAATATTAAAGCCAGGGTCTTCGGTCAGTCGGTTAACGCTGTAGGGCATGTTTAAATGACTTGCCATACGCTTGGCCGTAGCAGGCATAAGCTGCATCAGGCCGCGTGCACCGGCATAGGAAACCGCACCGGGGTTAAACAGGCTTTCCTGACGCATGATGGCATGCACGAGGCCCGGATCAGGTTCTTGACCGCCAGGTACCAAGTCATAAACGGGGTAGGCAGCATCAAGATAGCCGCCGCCTGAACGAATGCCCCGCTTTGCGGCAATCACAGCCAGGTCGGTTCGACCATATTCCGAGGCAAGCCCGGTTGCCATTGCCAGCATTTCCGGGCTGTCAGCCTGGTCCACCAGCGCCATGATAAAGGGACGAATAATATTGCCCAGGCCCATATCCCCAAGTTCGCGCGAAACTTTGGTTAGTTCATTGTTTTCAAACCGCTTGCGCTGTTCTGGCGTCGGGTGCGCCTGTTCCACCTGATAATGGACGGCACCACCCAATTCATCATTGGCAAGCTGGCCATAGAATGTGTGGGCATGGTCCGCGGCAAGGTGGAACCATTTGTTGGCGCGCTCCCTGTCGCCCATTGCCTTGCAGGCCCGCCCGGCCCAATAGGCCCCGCGTGACTGGCTAATGGGATATTGCACCACATCATACAGGTTCTGGAAATGTTGCAGGGCGATTTGCGAATCGCCTAAAAATTCAAGCGCGATCCAGCCTGCCAACCATTCCGCACCGGCAATGTCGGCCGGTTCGGTTTGTCCGTGATTGGCAACCAACCGGTAGGCATCGGTAATATACCCTTCCTGCAGCGCACGGCGGGCAAGAATAGCCTTTTCCGTCCACCAGTATTCCGGCCGGATCGAAATATAGGCCAGATCATTTGCCTTGTGCAGCAACAGGTCGCGGGCATCCTTGTCGTCGTCATTAATGCGCCGCCAGCGGACCTGTTCATACATAAGGCCGGGGTTGTTGCGGTACTTTTGCGGAACACTTTTAAGGATTGCGTCGATATCGCTTTTGCGTTCGCGCAGTGCCAGGCGGGCTTCGGCCAGTTTTTTGTAATCCGCATTGACGTATTTCATCATGCGGCTGGCAGGGTGTGTTCTACCTTCCCACAACAGGCGGTCGAGGCGGGCCTCGTGTGTCACTTCATCAATATATTTGCCATATCGGTCGATAAAACGTTTTTCCTGGCCTGTGCCAAAATCTTCGTTAATCCAGCTATGGCGGATCAGGGTAATGGCGGCATCCTTTTCGCCAACCGATAAAAGGGCGGAAATTTGTCGGGTTGCGCCATCCGCCGTAACAGGGGCCGAGCGTTTGAACCAAGCCAGAATTTCAAAATCCGGTACGGCGTCGGTCATGGCCTCTTCGGCGCGCTGGCGCAGCAGAGCCTGGCTGGGCCAGTTGGGGTTGGCGTCAATAAACGAGGTAATTTCGGCAAAGGAGCGATTGGAGTTGGGGCTGATCAGCCACATCCACTCAACCGCCTTTTGCAAAAGCGGGTCGTCAAATGACGGCAGCAGATCGGCAACGTTTTTCGTATCCCCGTTTTCCAGGGCATCAAGAAAAACGTTCAATCGTGCCCGGCTGACTTTGGAAAAAGCTGGCGAAGGCGGCGAAAGAACAAGCGGTGATGGCTCGGGCGTTGCTGCACGTGCCAAATTATAAGGACTGCCAGCTGTGATAAGCCAGACAGCGCCAAAGGTTGCTGCACACGCAGAAAACCGGCGGAAAGTGATATTCGCCATCGAAAAACCCCTCATGCCTCAGGGCGGAAATTGCGCTCAAGACGGTTGCTATTATGGCAGTGAAACCGACAAAAGCCAAACAGTGACAAAACAATTCGTTCTGATGCTTGCGATAGGCGCTAAGTACGGCTATTTTCGCGACGCTTTTTAATCCGCATTACGATTTGGAGACATCGATGTTTAAAGGTTCGATTACCGCTTTGATTACACCGTTCACCACGGACGGAGTGATCGATGAAAAAGCGTTCCAGTCTTTTGTGGATTGGCAGATAAAACAGGGCACGACCGGTGTGGTGCCGGTCGGAACCACGGGCGAATCCCCAACGCTGAGCCATGCAGAGCATCATCGCGTTGTTGAACTGGCACTTGAAGTTGCAAAAGGGCGTGTCCCGGTGATTGCGGGAACGGGGTCAAACTCGACGGTTGAGGCTGTCTCGCTGACGCGCCATGCGCAAAATGCCGGTGCCGATGCGGCCCTTGTTGTGAC
The DNA here is from genome assembly GCF_001907695.1 of Thalassospira sp. TSL5-1. Lineage (NCBI taxonomy): Bacteria > Pseudomonadati > Pseudomonadota > Alphaproteobacteria > Rhodospirillales > Thalassospiraceae > Thalassospira > Thalassospira sp. TSL5-1. The sequence continues at coordinate 1,789,858 of NZ_KV880637.1, read as the reverse complement.
GCCGTATTATAACAAGCCAACCCAGGCTGGCCTGTTGGCACATTATAAGGCCATTCACGATTCGACCGATATTCCGATTATTATTTATAATATTCCGGGCCGGTCGGTGATTGATATGACCGTTGCAACAATGGCCGAACTGGCGAAATTGCCGCGTATTGTTGGGGTGAAGGATGCAACCAGTGATCCGGAACGCCCGGCCATGATGCGTATCGCTGCCGGGCCTGATTTTTGCCAGCTCTCTGGCGAGGATGGGTCTATTGTGCCGTTTCTGGCACAGGGTGGTCATGGCTGTATCTCTGTTACCGCCAATATTGCACCGCGTTTGTGCGCTGATTTGCATAATGCCTGGCGTGACGGGAACATCGCCAAGGTTCAGGAGTTGAACTATCGACTGATGCCGGTTCATAAGGCGATGTTCTGCGAGGCCAATCCTGGTCCGGTCAAATATGCGGCATCGCTTCTGGGGCTTTGCACGGCGCAAATGCGCCTGCCGATGGTTGAAATTGCCGACGACTCCAAACGGCGCGTTGAAACCGCACTGAAATCAGCCGGTATTCTTTCCTGATAAACAGGGGCCGGCCAACAAGTTTTTGATATGGCTGCAAAAAAAGAGAACAGCAACAATAAGTTGGTGGCGCAAAATCGCCGGGCTCGTTTTGATTATTTCCTGTTGGAAACATTCGAGGCGGGGCTGGCCTTGCGTGGTACCGAAGTGAAATCGCTTCGTGAAGGCAAGGGGAACATTCAGGAATCCTATGCCGAACCGAAGAATGGGGAAGTGTGGCTGATCAATGCCTATATCCCCGAATACCAAAGTAAGATGCCCTTTGGGCATGAAGAGCGACGCCCGCGTAAATTGCTGCTGCATAAACGTGAAATCGCCAAGATGTCGGATGCCGTCAATAAAAAGGGCACGACATTGGTGCCGGTGAAAATTTATTTCAATGATCGCGGAATTGCCAAGCTGGAACTTGCCATTGCCGAAGGTAAACGCAAGGCAGATAAACGCGATGCCATCAAGGAACGTGATTGGCAACGCGACAAGGCCCGTATTCTTCGCGATCATGGATAAGATGCCTTGCTCTGTTTGATCATGAAGTTGTGATCAATGTCGCAGGCTGAAAAACATAAAATGGTACAGACATGGTGAACGTGTCTGTGCCATTTTTCGTATCAGGTGGGCAGGAGGAAGCAGGACATGACCGAAACATTCTCGGGTGCCATTCGTGAAAAGCTGATTGCTGCCAAGCAGCAATGGGCAGAAAAAGGGCGCCTGTTAACCGGAAAACAGGATGTCAATCGCGAGAACCGTTTGCCGCCCGGCCAGCGCGAGGTCAAGGACTGGCCGGTGCTTGATCTTGGGATTACGCCGCATGTCGATCCGTCAAGTTGGGCGTTGTCAATTGGCGGTGAAGTGGAAAATCCGGTTTCCCTGACAATGTTACAGTTCCTCGATTTGCCAGCCTTTTATGATCAAAGCGATATTCATTGTGTCACATCCTGGTCGCGTTACGATAACCACTGGCAGGGTGTTTCTGCTTTGGAACTGGCCCGGCTGGTGCGCCCGACAGATAAAGCAAAATATGTGCTGTTTACCGCCCATGATGGTTACACAACCAATGTAACACGCGAGCAATTTCTAGATGAGGATGTGTTACTGGCACATCACTGGCAGGATAAGCCCCTTACCGACGAACATGGCGGCCCGGTGCGCGTGATTATTCCGAAGTTATATTTTTGGAAAAGCGCAAAGTGGGTCCGCGAAATTACTTTTTCTGCCACCGACAAGCCGGGTTTCTGGGAAACGCGCGGGTATCACAATAATGCAGCCCCCTGGACTGAACAAAGATATAGCTGATGCCCCAGCCCTGAATGAGAGGTGAGGTATGTGGTCACGCATAAGAAACTGGCTATTTTTTACTGGCGTCGTTTTTGTAGGAACACTGCCCGCCACAGGAGGCGAAATGACAAGTGCCCATGATTTTAACTTTCAGTCTATCGATGGCGGAGAACTGCCGTTGAAATCTTTTGCCGGCAAGGCGGTGTTGATTGTGAATACGGCCTCCTTTTGTGGTTTCACACCTCAATATGACGGGTTGGAAAGCCTTTGGCAGAAACGCCAGAATGAAGGGCTTGTCGTGTTAGGCGTGCCGTCTGGTGATTTTGGCGGGCAGGAATACAAAGATAATCAGGAAATTGCCGATTTCTGTACCACCAGCTTTAACATCGATTTTCCCATGACCACGCGCCAGTCTGTTCGCGGGGAGGCAGCACATCCGTTTTATAAATGGGCGCGGGATGAGCTTGGCCCGGAACAGGCACCAAAATGGAATTTTCACAAATATCTGGTTGGGCGGGATGGTCAGTTATTGGCGAGTTTTTCAAGTGCCGTGACCCCGGGTGATGAAAAACTGCAACAGGCGATTACGGATGCCCTGTCAAAAAAGCAGTGATGATGTTGCCTGTTCTATTTGCGCCCATCGGTAATGTCGAGAAAGACAAGCCCGTATTGATCCAGCTTTTTGGCGCCAACACCATTAATGGCGGCCATTTCGTTTAAGCTGCGCGGCTTGAATTTCACCATTTCGGAAAGTGTCCGGTCATTAAAAATGACATAGGGCGGCACATTTTGTTCCTGTGCTAGTTCGCGCCTTAGCCGCCTTAGGGCCTCCCACATTTCGCGGTCGCTTTCGTCCTCGAAAAAGGTATCAAAATCTCGCAGGCGTTGTGTTGTGGCACGTTTACGTTCGCTGGCATCAAGCCGCATTTCAACGACCTTTTCACCACGCAGCACCGGACGGGAGTCTTCGGTTAAGTATACGCCGCCATGGCCTTCTTCATTGACCTGCAAATAACCCATTGCCAGCAGCTGGCGAAAAACCGACCGCCATTGTGGCTGGGCGATGTCCTTGCCCAATCCATACACAGTGGTTTTATCATGGCCATTTTGGCGGATTTTTTCGGTATTACGGCCCATCAACACTTCGATGACATGGCCAGGGCCAAATCGTTGTCCGGTGCGATAAACTGCTGACAGGGCCTTGCGAGACGCATCAGTGGCATCCCATGTGTCAACGGGTTCCAGGCAGGTGTCGCAATTGCCACAAGGTTTGGTGTCGGTCTCGCCGAAATAGGACAAAATAACCTGCCGACGACATTTCGTGGTTTCAGCCAGGCCGATCAGGGCATCGAGCTTGCGTTGTTCAATGCGTTTCTGGGCATCGGGTGCATCGGACGCCGCCAGCATACCGCGAATGGAGACGATGTCTGAGAGGTCGTAATTCATCCAGGCGTTGGCAGGCAGGCCATCGCGCCCGGCGCGGCCGGTTTCCTGATAATAGGCTTCCATGCTTTTGGGCAGGTTCAGGTGGGCAACAAACCGCACATTCGGTTTGTCGATGCCCATGCCAAAGGCGACGGTTGCACAAATGATCAGGCCTTCTTCACGTAAAAAACGGTCCTGATGTAATTGACGCATTTCCTGTGACAGACCAGCATGATAGGGCAGGGCCGGGCGACCATTATCGGTCAGCCATTGCGCAACATCTTCGGTTTTGCGGCGCGACAGGCAGTAAACAATACCGGCATCCTCGGGATGCTCGCGGTTGAGGAATGACAGCAGGCGCTGTTTGCTGTTGCCCTTGGTTTCAATGCGATAGGTAATATTGGGCCGATCAAACCCTGTCAAAAAGCAGCGGGCTTCGGTCAGATGCAGGTTTTCGGCAATATCCTTGCGCGTGGGAGCATCGGCAGTTGCCGTCAGCGCAATGCGTGGCACATGTGGAAAGCGTGTCGGTAAAAGGTCAAGCTTGCGATATTCCGGCCTGAAATCATGCCCCCACTGGGAAACGCAATGGGCTTCGTCGATGGCAAACAGCGAAATGCTGATGCGATCCAGCAGGTTCAAAAAGCGGTCTGTGGCAAAGCGCTCTGGCGCGACATAAAGAAGATCAATATCACCCTCTATCGCCCGCATTTCAACCTCGCGGGCAAGATCAGGCGACAGGGTTGAATTAATATAGGCGGCCTTGATGCCCAATTGTGTTAGCGCATCAACCTGGTCTTTCATCAGCGCGATCAGGGGGGATACGACAATTGCTGTCCCGTGCCGACATAAGGCCGGAATTTGATAACAAAGCGATTTCCCGCCACCCGTTGGCATTAGAACCAGGGCGTCGTTGCCTGCAATTACATTGTCGATAATGTCGGCCTGTAACCCGCGGAAACTGTCATATCCGAACACATCCTTCAGAACCTCTAGCGGTGACTTGGCCGCAGGGGCATCTGTTGATGTCGGGAAATCGAATTCGTTAAAGAGTAACGGGTCAGACAATGTTAACAATCCAGATGGGTTCGGATGTCGGCAAAGACGTTTTCAAACATCTCTGGTGTCAGGCGATAGGTTTGGGTGTTGTAACGCGAACAGTGATAGCTATCAAATAATGTAAGACCATTTTCCAGCCGATGTTGTGCGCCGTGGGCAAATTTAAACGCAGAAAGTTTGATGCCAAAGGTCTTGAGCATCGCCTGATGGGCGATTTGCCCCAGGCATAAAATGCCTTTGAGGTTTTGCATGGCCGCAATTTCACTGATCAGAAATGGCCGACAGGTATTTGCTTCGGGGCCTGTCGGCTTGTTTTCTGGTGGCACGCATTTGACCGCATTGGTGATGCGGCAATCGATCAATTCAAGGCCATCGTCAGGGCGTTTGTCATATGATCCCTGGGCAAAGCCGAACTTCCCCAGGGTGGCATATAGCAGGTCACCGGCATAATCACCGGTAAAGGGCCGTCCTGTTGCGTTTGCCCCCTTTAAGCCCGGTGCCAATCCAACGATCAGCAGGCAGGCAGACAGAGGACCAAAGGGCCGAACAGGGCCATTGTAAAATTCCGGAAATTTGGCCTGGTTGGCATGACGGAATTCAACAAGACGCGGGCATAAGGGGCAATCTTTTGCCGGTTCTAAAAATTCAGTCATAACGGACCTGAAATTGGATATGACGGGGCGGTACGCAAGGATCAATCGAAATCGATTTCGTCCAGGTTCGGATGAATCGGATGGTCGTCAATGTCACCCAAATCAGGATGATCATCATCCCGGCGCTGTTGTACCTTTCGCGCGATGGTACCTTCAAGTTCGGTCAGCTCGATGAAATTGTCGGCCTGGCGGCGCAATTCATCGGCCACCATCGGTGGGTTTGATTTGACTGTTGAAACAACGGTAACGCGAACGCCCTTGCGCTGAACCGCATCAACAAGACGGCGGAAATCACCATCACCAGAGAAAATAACAACATGATCAAGGTGTTGGGCCATTTCCATGACATCGATGGCAAGTTCGATGTCCATATTGCCCTTGATCTTGCGTCGTCCGGCCGCGTCGGTGAATTCTTTGGTCGGTTTTGTCACCATCGTATAGCCGTTATAATCGAGCCAGTCGACAAGCGGGCGTATGGGCGAATATTCCTGATCTTCAATCAAAGCAGTATAATAAAAAGCCCGAATAAGTTGACCTTTTTGGGCAAAAAGATCTAGTAAGCGTTTGTAATCAATATCAAAACCAAGTGCACGGGCCGCTGCATACAAGTTCGAGCCATCAATAAACAGCCCGATCCGTTCCTGCGGGTAAAAAATCATTCGTAAATATCCTTAAATAGCGTTTTAAAATGAGTAATTTGCAAATGCTGACCCCTGTTTTACATCGCAAGTTCCGGCAAAGAAAGAACCAAATTGTCATAGACAGCCTGAATGCCGTTCCGTAAACAGGCGCCTTGAGTTTGAACCTGCATATAAGGTGAGCCCAAGGTGATATTCCAGCCCGAAGTGGAAAAAGTTGAGAAAGCGTCTGATGCTGCCGTTCTGATTGCTGTGGGAGCAAATTTGCCGACGGAACGGTTTGGTCCGCCTGCTGCGGCTGTGCGTGCAGCGGTCGAGGCGCTGGACGGTTTGGCGGGCCTGGCTGTGGCAGACGTATCCTCATTTTATGAAACCGCGCCGGTACCGATTTCTGATCAGCCCTGGTATGTTAATGCCATCATCCGAGCTGAAACAACATTGCCGCCGCATGACCTGTTGGCCCATTTGCATGAAATCGAGGCGGGTTTTGGCCGGGTGCGGATTAAGCGCAATGAAGCGCGGGTTCTTGATCTTGATCTTGTTGCCTATGGCCGTGTTGAGGTGAGTGACGAAGGGGGGCTGGTTGTGCCGCATCCGCGATTGCACGATCGTGCCTTTGTTCTTTTGCCGTTGCGCGATGTGGCACCAGACTGGGTGCATCCGGTTTTGAACAAAACGGTGAGTGAGCTGATTGACGAATTACCCGCCGGGCAGGAAATCCGTCAGATGAGCGACGATTGAGGTCATCTGAAACGAAGACTGCCATTAAGTGCTGCTAGATTGAAAAAATCACCTGCTTTTCTGTGGTTTGGTATTGCAACAAGTATCCGCCGGCCTTATAAAGATCGGTCTGGATACCTATTCTTTTGCTGGAGAAATTTATGGCGCGCGTTACCGTCGAAGATTGCGTTGACAAGATTCCCAATCGCTTCGAGCTCGTGATGCTGGCAGCTCAGCGTGCACGCAACATTTCGGCAGGGGCAGAACTGACCGTTGATCGTGACAACGACAAGAATCCTGTTGTTGCCCTGCGCGAAATTGCCGAAGTCACCGTTAATTTTGATGACCTTCGCAACGGCATGATTCAAGGCCTTCAACGTCATGTTGAAACCGAAGAGCCCGAAGATGTTGAAGACGAATTCGGTCCCAAGCTGATGGCTGAGGCAATTGAAGAGTTTGCCCCGATTGCAGCGGCTTCCGCACCTTCGGAAGAAGATGAATAATCTTTCTTAGTGCGTTGAAAATAATGATTTAATAAAAAAGAGCTGCGGATTTTTATTCCGTGGCTTTTTTTTGTGCCATTTGTACTATCTTCTATATATGTGCTTGTTTGATTGAGAACCGGGATGGGAGTCGATCCTGAATGATGCGTCAATATGAACTGGTGGAACGGGTAAAGGCATATGATGCAGATGCACGCGAGGCACTGCTGAATAAAGCCTATGTGTATGCCACCCAAAAACACGGTTCTCAAAAGCGGGCCAACGGCGACCCGTATTTTTCGCATCCGATCGAGGTTGCCGGTATCCTGACGAACTATAAGCTGGATTGTGATACGATCATTACAGCGTTGTTGCATGATACCATCGAAGATACCGATGCAACGCCAGAAGAGATCAACAAGCTTTTTGGTCCCAAAATCCTCAAGCTGGTGGATGGTGTTACCAAGCTGACCCAGATTGAGCTGAAATCAGCTGATTCCAAGCAGGCCGAGAACTTGCGCAAGCTGTTGCTGGCGATGTCGGAGGATATTCGGGTCCTTTTGGTCAAGCTTGCTGACCGCCTGCATAATATGCGCACCCTGCATTATATTTCCAAACCGGAAAAACGTGCGAGGATTGCAGCCGAAACCCTTGATATTTATGCACCTTTGGCCGAACGCATCGGGATGCACGATATCAAGGAAGAATTGCAGGAGCTGGCGTTTCATCACCTGAATGCAGAGGCGCGCAATTCGATTATTTCCCGCCTGGAAACCTTGCGGCACAAAGACGACAATGTCGTCGCGCGCATCGTCAAGGAACTGGAAGAGGTTATTTCGACTGATGGCCCCGCTGTCCAGATTTATGGCCGGGAAAAAAGCCCGTATTCGATCTGGCAGAAAATGCAGCGTAAAAACATCACCTTTGGTGAGTTGTCAGACATTATGGCGTTTCGTGTCATGGTCGATACGATGCCGCAATGTTACGAGGTTCTGGGATATTTGCATGCGGCTTATAAGGTGGTGCCGGGCCGCTTCAAGGATTACATTTCCACCCCGAAACCAAACGGTTATCGTTCCATCCATACAACCGTCATTGGCCCTGAAAATCATCGTATTGAAGTGCAGATCAGAACGCACGAAATGCATGAAGTCAACGAGCTCGGGGTTGCGGCCCATTGGGCTTATAAACAAGGCGGTGGCCCGGAAAAGGAAGGCACGCAATATCGCTGGCTGCGTGATCTTCTGGATATTATGGAACATGCCTCGGAACCCGAAGAGTTTTTGGAACATACCAAATTGGCGATGTTTCAGGACCAGGTTTTCTGTTTCTCGCCCAAAGGAGACGTGATTGCGCTTCCAACGGGCGGTACGCCAGTTGACTTTGCCTATATGATTCATACCCATATCGGCGATACCTGTGTTGGGGCAAAGGTCAATGGGGCGATGGTACCGTTGCGCACCCAGCTTAATAACGGCGATCAGGTCGAGATTGTTACGTCAAAGGCGCAAACCCCGAATCCGACCTGGGAACGGTTTGTTGTTACCGGCAAGGCCCGCGCGCGTATCCGTCGCTTTATCCGTCAGCAGCAGGAAGACCAATATCGTGACCTGGGCAAAGCCATTGTGCAAAAAGCCTTCCGTCAGGCGGGATACGATTATTCGGAAAAGGGGCTGGAAGGCGTTTTAAAGATATTCAAGCAGCCATCCGTGGATGCGCTCGTTGCTGCCGTGGGCGCGGGGCACATTACCGGTCGGGAAGTCACCAATGCGGTTTTCCCCGGGACAAAGGATACGCAACCGCCCCGAAAATTTGTGCCGGCCGATGGTAAAAATACCCGCAAGCGTGATCATGCCATACCGTTAAAGGGGCTTATCCCGGGGATGGCTGTACATTATGCCGGTTGCTGCCATCCGCTACCGGGAGACAGGATTGTTGGGATTGTCACCACTGGTAAGGGGGTGACAATTCATACAATTGATTGTGACACACTCGAGACTTTTGCGGATCAACCCGAACGCTGGTTGGATGTCGGCTGGGATAATGGTGGCGAGCCGGAGCATTTTGTTGGGCGTTTGGGGTTGACGGTATCGCATGAATCGGGGGCCTTGTCGGCCATCACCAGCGTCATCGCAAAAAATCATGGCAACATTACCAACCTGCGGTTTGTCAGTCGGACGCTGGATTTTTTTGAAATGCTGATTGATATTGATGTTGTAGATGTCAAACATCTTACCAATATCATAGCTGCCCTGCGGGCAACACCGGTTGTCAATACAGTGGAGCGGGCGCGTGGTTGATCGGAAATATGATGGCGACGACGCTATTTTCTTGCCAACGCGGCTTTCTGCACTTACCCATAGCGGCGCGGGATTTCTCCCGTTCCCTCCTATCATGTCATTTGTCTGACACCGTATGTTCCAGCGTCGCATAAAACCAAGTTACTTTGAACGCATTCGCGGGCTGTTATGGCCGCGGGCCGGATGGCGTCGTTCATCACGTTATTTTGCCCATCGAGTCGCCCGCCTGCCGGGAACGCCCTATAGTATTGCGTCGGGTTTTGCGATTGGTGCGGCTGTTTCCTTTACGCCCTTTATCGGGTTTCATTTTGTCCTCTCGGCATTATTCAGTCTGATCTTGCGGGCCAATCTGGTGGCGTCGCTTTTGGGCACGATTGTTGGCAATCCCTGGACATTTCCCTTTATCTGGCTCTGGTTGTATCACAGCGGTTTGTGGATTTTGGGCAGTGACCCGTCGGTCCAGGGTGTGCATTTCAACATGGCTGTGCTGTGGGATTTCACGGTAGAAGGTGTCAGTTATGTGGGGCGCGGGCTGATTTTCGGGATATGGAACGCGACAGAGCAGGCGGATCTGGCACGCTTATGGTCCAGTATTGTTGATATCATTTGGCCCATGATTGTCGGCTGTATTCCGACCGTTGTGTTCATCTGGCTACTGTTTTACTTTCCTGTCTATCGTGCGGTTGTTATGTATCGTCACAAACGCATTTTGCGTCGTATGACAATTCACGAAAAACGGGCCTTAAAACCGGTCCTTGAAACCGCGAAACGTACATTGCTTCACGATACAGACAGGCAGCAGGACGATACGAAATGAGCAACGATTTACGTTTGGGTGTAAATATTGACCATGTCGCCACAATCCGAAATGCGCGGGGCTGCGTGCATCCTGATCCGGTAAGGGCGGCGAAAATTGTTGCCGCGGCGGGGGCGGATGGAATTACTGCGCATTTGCGTGAAGATCGTCGTCATATTTCCGATCGGGATATAAAGCGTCTGCGGGCGGAAATCGATTTGCCGCTGAATTTCGAGATGGCGGCAACCGACGAAATGCTGGAAATTGTGCTTAAAACACGCCCGCACGCCGCCTGTATCGTCCCGGAAAAACGCGAAGAACGCACCACCGAAGGTGGCCTTGATGCTGCAGGACAACACAATCATTTAAAACGGTTTGTTTCGGAACTGGGAAATGCCGGTATTCGTGTATCCCTGTTTATCGAGGCATCGCAGAAACAGCTGGATGCTGCTGTATCGCTGGGCGCACCAGTTGTTGAAATTCATACGGGTGCCTATTGTGATGCGACAGTGGATGAAAGGGCGCGTGAACTTTCCCGTATTGCAGAAGCCGTAAAATACGGTGCGGCGCAAGGGCTTGAAATTCATGCCGGGCACGGCCTTTCCTTTGAGACGGTGTCCCCGATTGCCGGGATGCCTGAAATTCGAGAATTGAATATTGGACATTTTCTGATTGGCGAGGCGATCTTTACCGGGCTTGACGGGAGCATTCGCGAAATGCGCCGCATGATGAGCGAAGCGCGGGGGCAATCAGGTTCGGACCAATGATTGTTGGCATTGGAACGGATTTGTGCGATATCCGGCGTATTGAGAAAACCCTGAACCGGTTCGGGGAGCGTTTTTTGCGTCGTGTTTATAGCGATGTGGAAATTGCCCGCGCGGTTCGGCGACCTGAACGAATGGCTTCTTCTCTGGCAATGGCATTTGCCGCCAAGGAGGCATGCTCCAAGGCGCTGGGGACGGGGTTTCGCCGTGGTGTGCATCATCGTACAATGGGTGTTGTTCATCAGCCTAGCGGTAAACCGGACATGGCGTTGATTGACGGGGCAAAACGCCGCCTTGATGAATTAACGCCTGAGGGGAAAATTGCTTCTGTGCATGTCACCCTGACCGATGAATACCCGATGGCGAATGCTGTTGTTGTGATTTCAGCAGACTGAATTTTGATTTGAAAAAGGGTTGAACCCTGGATGGAAAAGTTAGTGCAGAAGAAAAAGCCAGGTGGCCTTTTTGATACTCTTAAGACCGTTTTCTGGGCAATTGTCATTGCTTTGTTGGTAAGAACCTTTGCATATGAGCCGTTTAATATTCCTTCCGGCTCTATGATTCCAACCTTGCTGGTTGGCGATTATTTGTTTGTTTCAAAATATTCTTATGGCTATTCAAAGCACAGCCTGCCATTCAGCCTGCCGCTTATTCCTGGTCGTATTCTTGCAAGCCAGCCCAAACGCGGCGATGTGATTGTCTTTAAGCTGCCAGCCGATCCCTCCCAGGATTATATCAAACGTGTAATCGGGCTTCCGGGCGATACGGTGCAGGTCAAACAGGGCCGTCTATATATCAATAACAAAATCGTCGAGCGTGAACGCATCGAAGATTATATCCTGACGGACGGCAACGGTCAGGCGATTGCCGTGCCGCAATATCTGGAAACCTTGCCGGGTGGAAAAGTTCACCGTATTCTTGAAATATTTGGTGACAAGGGTCCGGCTGACAATACCGAACCCTATACCGTGCCGGATGGCCATTATTTCATGATGGGGGATAACAGGGACAATTCTGCCGACAGCCGTGCTTTCCCCGCACGCTATCGCTTTGTTCCGTTTGAAAACCTGGTTGGTCGGGCTGAATTCCTGTTCTATTCAAAGGATAGCAGCCAGCCGATCTATGATTTGGGCAGCATTCGTTTCGATCGACTGTTTAAGGGAGTAAACTGATGACCGACATGGCGCCTTTGTTGCGACATATCGATCATGAATTTGCCAAACCAGACCTGCTGCGTGTGGCATTAACGCACCGTAGTGCCGCCAAGGGTAAAGATGCGCTAAGCGGCGGGAATGAAAGACTGGAGTTTCTGGGCGACCGCGTTTTGGGGTTGGTGATTGCCGAAATGCTTTACACCCGTTTTGGCCGCGAACGCGAAGGTGCAATGGCCAAACGGTTTGTTGCACTTGTGCGCCGGGAAACACTGGCAAGAATTGCCATTGATCTTGATCTGGGCAATTATATCCAAATGGCAAAGGGCGAACGTGCCGCAGGTGCCGGTGGCAACCCGGCTATTTTGTCTGACTGCATGGAAGCCGTGATTGCGGCCTTGTATCTTGATGGTGGTTTGGAGCCGGCACGCGCCTTTATTGAAAGGTTGTGGCAACCTTTGCTTGATGAAGCCCCCAAACCGCCGCAGGATGCAAAAACCCAGTTGCAGGAAGCCTTGCAGGGCCAGGGCAAGCCCTTACCTGTTTACGAGATGGTAGGGCGTGAAGGCCCGGCACATGCACCGGTATTTACAATAGAGCTGACGACCAGCGACGGTCATTCTGTTCGTGCCGAGGGTAAATCAAAACGTGAAGCCGAACAGATTGCTGCAAAACGAATGTTGGATGAATTGAACCATGAATGAGGTTCCTGCCTCGATGCCAGACCAGAATGATGAGCCGCACCGTTGTGGCTTTGTCGCCCTTGTTGGTGCGCCCAATGCTGGTAAGTCCACATTGCTAAACCAGCTTGTCGGGACCAAGGTATCAATCGTTTCGCCCAAAGTGCAAACGACACGGTCACGTGTGCGTGGCATTGTCATGGCCGAGGATGCGCAGATCGTCTTTATTGATACACCCGGTATTTTCCAGCCCAAGCGCCGTTTGGACCGTGCGATGGTCAAGGCCGCATGGGGCGGGGCGGACGATGCTGATCTGATCGTTCTTGTGATCGATGCACAGCAGGGCATCAACGATGATGTGCGCCTGATCATCGAAAACCTCAAAAAGCAGAAACGCAAGGCGATCCTGCTTTTGAACAAGATCGACAAAGTGCGCGACAAGGAAAAACTGTTGCACCTTTCTGGCGAACTGTTTGGCGAGGAAATCTTTACCGATGTCTTTATGATTTCGGCAAAAAAGGGCTCCGGTACCCAGGATTTTATCAATTTCCTGGCGGCCAAAATGCCCAGCGGCCCGTGGATGTTCCCGGAAGACGATGTTTCCGACATGCCGCTGCGCTTGCTGGCTGCTGAAATCACCCGTGAAAAGCTGTATTATCAGCTTCAGCAGGAATTGCCCTATTCTGCCACGGTGGAAACAGAGCTGTGGGAAGAACGCAAAGACGGATCGGTAAAACTCGAACAAACAATTTTTGTCGAGCGGGAAGGCCAGAAAGCCATTATCCTGGGTAAAAGTGGTAAGCGGATCAAGATGCTGGGGACGGACGCCCGCAAGGATCTGGAAGCCATTTTTGAACGGCGGGTGCATTTGTACCTGTTTGTCAAAGTTCGTGAGAACTGGGGCGATGACCCAAATCGTCTGGCAATTTGGGGGCTGGATCACAACGCATGACGCGCCAATAGCGCGGAACGGGAACAGGCAATGGAAACCAATCAGTTTTGGGGAATGGTGTTGATTGTGGTGGGCGCAGCCGTCGCCCTGATCATTGCCATGAAATCCCGTCGGCCGTTCCGTTATCGTCATGATGGCAGTGATTTAAAACGCAATCAGAACTTCCTGGGCAAGCCCATGAATATGCTGGTTTTGGTCATTGCAGTTGTTATTTTTATTCTCGGATTGTTGTGGCGCAATCCGGCAACGCGGCCATTTTGAGATGTCAGACAACCGGCATAATTCCGATCAGGATGAACCTATCAAAAGTCTCTCGGAATTGACGGGTTGGCGTCGTTATGTCCTGTTGGCAGTTGCTTTGGTCGTTTTTGTCTCTGTTGTAATGGGGATGGCTTTTCACCTGATCCGGTTTGTTATGGTTTCCGGTTATTGAATTTCGGGGGATCGTGTGAACTGGCGTGATGATGCGATTGTGCTTTCTACACGCAAGATGGGCGAAAATTCCGTTCGGTTGACGGTGCTATCGCGAGATTATGGCCGTTACGCCGGTATGGTCAAAGGAGCATCGGGAAAATCCCTGCGGGGGGCGCTGGAAACCGGAAATCTTGTTCGTGTCACCTGGTCTGCACGTCTTTCCGAACATTTAGGGCAGTTTAAATGTGAACTGCTTCAATCTCATATCGTCGATTTCCTTGCACTACCCGGGCCATTGCTCGCATTGTCGTCTGCCTGTACGCTGCTTGAAGTGGCTTTGCCGGAACGTGTGGCACAGAAGCCGTTATTTAAGGGGACGCTGGGTCTTATCGACGCCCTGAAAACCGAATATTGGAAGCCTGCCTATTTGCGCTGGGAGATCGGTTTTCTTCAGGAATTGGGTTATGGCCTTGATCTATCCTGTTGTGCTGTAACAGGAAAATCTTTGGATTTGCATTTTGTTTCGCCCAAAAGCGGGCGGGCTGTATCCTTGGCGGAAGGAACACCGTTTTCAGACCGTCTTTTACCCTTGCCGGCCTTTTTGGCTGGGCAGGCAGCCTCGGATCAGGCCAAACAGATCCCGCTTGAGGAGCAATATAACCAGGCCCTGAGACTGTCGGGTTTTTTTATTCATCGTGACTTGTTTGAGGCCAAAGGCATTAAACCCGTTGCCGCCCGTGACAGGCTGGCATCCATGATATGGCAACAGGGCCGCATAAACTGATTGCGTAAAAAGCGAAGTTGCGACATCGCAAGTTTATTATCAGCAGCGGCTGACGGGGTAATTTGTGCCTGACAACACAAAAACATAATTAAAAGCACGCTTTTGCCCCTGTCATCTGTTGACCACACCCGCCCTGAAAGTAGTATGGTGCGGCGCGGCCAGATGTGATCATCATCAATGTGCCGTCGAATTTGACTTCAACCTGTTCCGGATTAAGAAAAACATTTCATGAGCACGAAATCCTCCGACCCGGGCAATGCCGGGCAGATCAGGGAAACCCGCCTTGCCGATGCGTTAAGCGAACGTTATTTGGCCTATGCGATGTCGACCATCATGTCGCGTTCGCTGCCCGATGTTCGCGATGGACTGAAACCGGTTCACCGTCGGCTGCTTTATGCAATGCGGCAATTGAAACTTAATCCTGAACAGGGTTTCAAGAAATGTGCCCGTGTCGTTGGTGACGTCATTGGTAAATATCACCCGCATGGGGACCAGTCGGTTTATGATGCGCTGGTACGTTTGGCGCAGGATTTCGCGGTGCGTTATCCGTTGGTTGACGGGCAGGGGAACTTTGGCAATATCGACGGCGATAATGCCGCTGCCATGCGTTACACAGAAGCCCGCATGACCGCCGTTGCAGCTGTGCTGATGGAAGGCCTTGACGAAGACGCGATTGATTTCCGTCCGACTTATGACGGTGAAGACCACGAACCGATCGTGATGCCGGCAGCATTTCCCAATTTGTTGGCCAATGGTGCCGCCGGGATCGCCGTGGGGATGGCAACCAACATCCCGCCGCATAACGTCGATGAATTATGTTCCGGCCTGATTAAGCTGATCGACAATCCTGAAACCTCGATTGCCGAACTGGTGCGCTGTGTGCCGGGGCCGGATTTTCCGACGGGTGGTGTGCTGGTTGAACCGCGGGAAAATATCCTTGAGGCTTATGCCACAGGTCGCGGATCATTTCGTTTGCGTGCGAAATGGGAAGTCGAAAAAATGACGCACGGTCTTTATCAGATCGTGATCACCGAAATTCCCTATCAGGTGCAAAAGGCAAAACTGGTCGAGCGTATTGCTGATCTTATGTTTGCCAAAAAGCTGCCGCTTCTAAATGATGTGCGGGATGAATCAACCGATTTGATCCGTCTGGTGTTTGAACCGCGTTCGCGCGCGGTTGAACCCGAACATCTGATGGAGATGCTGTTCAAAAATACCGAACTTGAAATCAGGTTTGGTTTGAACCTTAACGTTCTGGATGCCGATAATACCCCGCGTGTGATGAATTTGCGCGAAGTTCTGCGGGCCTTTTTGGCGCACCGTCAGGAAGTTCTGGTTCGCCGGTCGCAGCATCGTCTGGAAAAGATCAACCATCGCCTTGAAGTGCTGGATGGTTATCTGATTGCCTATCTGAACCTTGATGAAGTTATTCGGATCATCCGTTTTGAAGATGAGCCGAAAACCGAATTGATGAAGGTCTTTGGTCTGACGGAAGTTCAGGCCGATGCCATTTTGAACATGCGTTTGCGGTCGTTGCGCAAGCTTGAAGAAATGGAAATCAAAAACGAGCATTCCAAACTGAGCGAAGAAAAAGCCGGTCTGGAAGCTTTGCTGGCCAGCGAAGAACTGCGCTGGAGCCGTATTCGCGAAGAGGTTGAGCAAACCCGCGAAAGATTTGGCAAGAAAACTGCGCTTGGCGAACGTCGCACCGAAATTGGCGATGCCCCGCAGGAAATTGACGTACCGCTTGAAGCCCTGATTGAACGTGAACAGATTACAGTAATCTGTTCACGCATGGGTTGGATCCGTGCGCTGAAGGGTCATACAACGGATATTTCGGACCTCAAGTTCAAGGATGGGGACGAAAGCCGGTTTGCACTTAAGGCCTTTACTACCGACAAGCTGTTGATCATGAGCTCGGCTGGCCGTTGTTACACGCTGGGATGTGATAAGCTGCCTGGTGGACGTGGTCATGGCGAGCCGATCCGCCTGTCGATTGATTTGCCGCAGGAACATGACATTGTGTCGATGAATGTGCATCGTCCCGATGGCAAATTGCTGGTGGCATCCTCGGCTGGGCGCGGGTTCCAGGTTGCGGAAAGCGATGTGGTTGCCCAGACTAAAAATGGCAAGCAGGTTTTGAATCTTGGCAAAGATGAAACAGCGTTGATCTTTTTGTCTGTCGATAAAGACCATGTTGCAGTGTTGGGCGATAATCGCAAGCTTCTGATTTTCCCGGTCGAGGAAATTCCGGAAATGACGCGGGGCCGTGGTGTGATTTTGCAGAAATACCGCCAGGGTGGCCTTGCTGATCTGAAGCTATTTAATATTGAAGATGGTCTGACCTGGACAATGGGCGGAAGCGAAGGCCGGACCCGTACTGTTACCGAATTGGCGGAATGGATTGGCAAGCGGGCAGGTGCGGGGCGATTGCCACCTAACGGCTTTCCGCGTTCCAATCGCTTTGAATGACGAGATAACGCCTTATTGACTGGCCTTAACCTGAAGCCTGTTTGTCTAGGCTTCAGGTTTTTATTTGTAAGGATTGACCGTCGCGCAAAGGGCTTTCGTTTGGAGCTGGCCTGGAACGGGTTTCCAGCGTGCCGGATTTTGAATTTAAAAAGTTAACGTGATCCAAAGTCGCAAAAAACATGGTGTTTTAGGCCATATATTTGTAACTTTGCTCCGCCGGGGACCGGGAATGACGGAAACCAGCGATAAGAGATTCCGGGTGAGGGAGGAAACATGTATTTTTTGGCACGTTTTGTGCGGCTGATTGACAGTCTTAATGACGCGATCGGTCGTGGCGTGGCGTGGCTGACCATTCCGTTGGTGGTAATCACCTTTCTCGTCGCAACTTTGCGCTACGGGTTTTCGGTTGGCTGGGTTTCAATGCAGGAGAGCTATTTATGGCTCTACGGCATTATTTTTATGTTGGGTGCGGGCTATACGTTGCTGCATGGCGGGCATGTTCGCGTCGATGTTTTTTACCGTCCGGCGTCGGCACGCTACAAGGCATGGGTTGATTTGATCGGAACGCTATTCCTGCTGCTGCCCGTTCTGATTTTGGTTTTTGTTTATAGTTATCCCTATGTGATCACGAGTTGGAAACGGCTTGAAGGGTCCCAGGAAACGGGGGGCCTGCCAGGGCTGTTTTTGTTTAAGTCGGTCATTTTGGTATTTTGCATCCTGATGGGGCTTCAGGGGCTTTCTCTGGTAGCACGCAGTATTTTGGTGCTGGCAGGCCATCGTGAATTTGAAACCAACGAAGAAGAACACGAGGGCGTCTGATGTCGGGGGAAGTATTAAGCCTTTTAATGTTTGCAGTGGCGTGTGGCGTCCTGCTGTTTGGTTTTCCGGTGGCGTTTTCGCTCGGTGGTACGGGGCTGGCATTTGCCCTGATCGGCCATTCAATGGGTGTCTTCGACATGCCACTGTTGGGCTCTCTGCCGTCGCGCTATTTCGGGGTGATGAGCAACGAACTTTATGTTGCCATTCCGTTATTCGTGTTTATGGGCGTGATGCTTGAACGTGCCCGTATCGCCGAGAAGCTTTTGCTGACGATGGGCATGTTATTTGGCAAACGCCGCGCCGGTCTTGGCATTTCGGTCGTTATTGTCGGCATGTTGCTGGCTGCATCAACAGGTATCGTTGGGGCGACCGTCGTCACGATGGGCCTGCTGAGTTTGCCTGCGATGCAAAAAGCCGGTTATAGCCCGCGTCTTTCAACGGGTGTTATTTGTGCATCGGGTACTTTGGGGCAGATCATTCCGCCTTCTATCGTTCTGGTGTTGCTGGGCGATATTTTACAGGGGGCCTATGCTGAAGCCCAGCGTTCACTTGGCAATTGGGCACCGGAACCTGTTTCAGTGATTGACCTGTTTGTCGGGGCATTTATTCCCGGCATGCTGTTGGTGGCGATGTATATTGGCTGGGTCATTATTCAGTCCTTTATTGATCCCAAATCGGCACCGGCCCTGGTGGAAGATAAACGGCCTGAAGGGCTGTTTGGCGATGTCATGCGCGCATTGGTGCCGCCGGCATTGTTGATCGTTGCCGTTCTGGGATCGATCCTGACCGGCATTGCCACGCCGACTGAGTCTGCGGCCTTTGGCAGTGTGGGTTCCATGATTCTGGCAGCGTGTTATCGTCGGCTTGATCTGGCTGTTTTGCGGCACGTCATGAGCCAGACGGTGCAAATCAGCTCGATGGTTTTTATCATCTTGCTTGGTGCGTCAATCTTCTCGCTGGTTTTCCGTGGCCTGGGTGGCGATCATCTGGTTGAAGAACTTTTGCATAACATGCCAGGCGGTCTGTTTGGTGCGATGCTGGTTGTTATGACCCTGATGTTTGTCATGGGCTTTTTCCTCGATTTTATCGAGATCGTGTTTGTGGTGGTGCCGATTGTCGGTCCGATCCTGCTGAAAATGGATATCAGCCCGGTCTGGCTGGGGATCATGATTGCCATCAACCTGCAGACCAGCTTCCTGACACCGCCTTTCGGATTTGCCCTGTTTTATCTGCGCGGTGTTGCGCCACCCTCGATCAAAACATGGGATATTTACCGTGGCATCGTTCCGTTTGTTCTGATTCAGGTTCTTGCCCTTGTCTTGCTGGCAATTTTCCCGGAACTGGCAACCTGGCTTCCGAAGGTGTTGTTAAATTAGGCATCCCGGATGTGTTGCACCATATTTTAAGATCAAGGGCCGGTTATTCGGCCCTTTTTCTATGCCAGAAGGTAAAAATAAGGGCCGACACGATGTGTCGACCCAAATGCAGATCTATCAGGAAATTTGATTGTTGATCAGTATTTGAAGGGCAGGGTGCGTGCCTGCATGAAGGCCAATTCCGAATATTTGGCCCAGGACGCCGCCTGCTCGCGAAAGGCGATGAGGCTGTCAAATACTTCCTGGGAGAGTGGATCCGATGCGACCAGATCACGCAACACCTTGCCCGACAGAGCCCCCAGATTGGTCAGAATATCGTCTGAGAACGGGCGAACATCGACATTGTGTTTTTCCTGAAGGGTTTTGAGCGCCTGGTTATTGCGGGCGACAAATTCCGACAGAACCATCTGGTTGGTTGCACGGTTTGCCTGTTCGACAATGGCTTTAAGGTCGTCGGGCAGGTCGTTCCAGGCACTAAGATTGATGAAGTTTTCAAGGGTCGTGGCCGGTTCATGCCAACCGGGATAATAATAATATTTGGCCGTTTTATAGAGACCAAATGCCAAATCATTATAAGGGCCAACCCATTCGGTGGCGTCAATGGCACCCGATTGAAGCGCAGGTGGAATTTCACCACCTGGCAGATTAACCACATTGCCACCCGCCGCCTGAATAACTTCACCACCAAGGCCGGGAATGCGCATTTTCAGACCTTTAAAGTCGTCAATGGTGTTCATTTCCTTGTTAAACCAGCCCCCCATTTGGGTGCCGGTATTGCCGGACGGGAAGAATTTGCAGTTCAGTTTTTCATAAATTTTGTCGGCAATTTCCTGTCCCCCGCCATACTGGAACCAGGCATTCTGTTCCTGGGCAGTCAGACCAAAGGGCATGGCTGCCAGATATTGTGCGGCTGCGACTTTGCCTTTCCAGTAATAAGGGGCCCCGTGACCCATTTCGACCGTTCCATTGCCAACTGCATCAATGGCTTCAAAGGCCGGAACAATTTCACCTGCGCCATAAACGGTGACTTTCATCCGTCCATCAGAGGCCTTATTGATATACTCGGCCAGAAGGTTGGCCCCGGTACCAAGGCCAGGAAAGTTTTTGGGCCATGTCGTGACCATACGCCATTCACGGACATCTTGGGCAAGTGCAGGTTTTGGAAATGCCGATGCAACGGCAGCCGTGGCACCAGCAAGTGCGGCACCACTCAGAAATTGACGACGTTTCATTGTTTGTAGCCTCCCAGCAAACAAGAACTAATTTCTTTTTCTACAAAGCGTTTTTTTCGCCCTGTAATGAAAGATTATAGTCGTTAAGGATAGGAGGCAACTGCAGATCAGTACTCTGGGTTAAACTTTGGTCGATTGTTTCGATTAATCGGAAAGGTTTGTGCCGTCATCAGGGGTGTGCTGAACCCATTGCCCATCGCGAAAAGCTTCCAGAGGTTTAAACCGCGTTTTGTAGGACATTTTGCGGCATTCACGAACCCAGTAGCCAAGATAAACAAAGGGCAAATTCATGCGGGCCGCTTCGGCCACCAGATCGAGAACGATATAAGTCCCTAGGCTTCTGCGATCTTCTCTGGGATCAAAAAAGCTATAGACGGCGGAAAGACCATCAGAAAGTGCATCCACCAGCGCAACCGCAATGAGCCGGTTATCGGCATTTCTGTATTCAAAGATGGAGGTTTCAACGGTCGTATCCTCCATCATCGCCCGATAATCCCGCGCATCCATGCGCGCCATGTCGCCATCGCCGTGACGGGCAGCCTGATAATCGGAAAACAGGTGGAATTGTTCCTGGGTGGCCGAGGCCGCAAAAATTTGCCGTGTCAGATCCTCATTTGTCGCACGGTTACGGCGAAAGGTCCTGCTGTCCTTAAAGTCTTTGGCGTTCACCCGAACAGGAATGCAGGCATCGCATTCGGTGCATGCGGGCAAATAGGCAATCGAGTGACTGCGCCGAAACCCGGCCCGCGACAGGAGGTTATGGATATTGTTGGACTCGGGACCACGCAGTTCTGTCACCAGCTTGCGCTCAAACCGGCCCGGTAAATACGGGCAGGGCATGGGAGCCGTAATGAAATAATGCTGTGTCTGGCGACGCTGGTTGACCGTCATGGCGAATTGATGTCCGTGCCTTTGAGATTTACCTTATTAAACTAGTGTAGTTATCCGGAGGCAAACATTAAAGTCGCTGTTGACTAATATGTTACAGCAAGGCCCGCCTCATTGGGGGTAGGCCCTGACAGACTTACAGTTTTTCCGACATTAACAGCAATGACCTTTAACGATCAATCAGTTGCGGGACGGAACCGAAAAGGTGGGCCTGCGAACCGGGGCATCGGGATCAATCGCTGGCGGCACGGTGTTGCCATCTCGGTCGCGCGGGGCAAACAGGCTCGATGCGGGGGCTGCATCATTGGTGTCCTGCTCCTCGTCCTGTTTTTCAGGCTGCTTTCCGGTGCCACGCAAAAGTGTAATGCTGATACGCCGGTTTCGTTCGTCTTTGGGGTCATCCTTGATGAACGGAACCGTATCGGCCACGCCTGAGACCTTGCCAAACCGGTCGTCCGGCAAACCATCTAACTGCAATTGGCGACGGGTGGCCAGGGCGCGATCCGCCGACAGTTCCCAGTTGGTATAGGTTCCATAAGAATGAGAATAGGGCACGGCATCGGTATGCCCTTCGATAGCGATTTTTTGCGGCATATCCTTGATTGCTGTGGCAACCTGTTTCAAGAGCAGGCGTGTATGGTCACGTAAGTCGGCACTTCCGCTCGGGAACATCGATGTGCCATCTTTATCAATAATCTGGATACGCAAACCTTCATCCGTTTGTTCAACCAGGAGGTTTTTTGACAATTCCTTGAGTTCCGGAGATTTCTCCATTGCCTCTTTCAAGTCCTGGGCGGCTTTGTCAAATTCCTTTTTCTCGTTGGCGGCGGCTTCTTTGGCCGCTTTTTCTGCTTCGGTTTCGCCGTTGCCCTGGTTTTGCACTGTTGTCGCATCAGGCGTTGGTGGAATGTCCATCTGGATGACAGGGGCGCCGTTTTCGGATCGCATCGAGCCTGAATCGGCAAGTTTGGTACCAGCCAGCAATCCGCCAGCCCCCGATTCACTTTGCGAAATTGATTCCGGGGCGAAATAGTTTGAAATGCCCTTTAACTGTTCGTCTGTGGAACTCCCCAGTAACCACAGCAACAGAAAGAAAGCCATCATGGCAGTCACAAAGTCAGCATAGGCAACTTTCCATGACCCACCGTGATGGCCGCCATGTCCGCCTTTTTTGACTTTCTTTATTACGATATCGGGCATTTCAGAGTGTTATATCCTGGCACAAAAGCAAGCGGTCACGTTGGCGCATCAAATCGTTATTGAGGGTTAAACACTTGGTGCATTCTGAATGGCGTCATCAAGTTCCTTGAAGCTTGGGCGAATTTCTGGCGGCAGGATTTTACGGGCAAACTCCACGGAAACCTGCGGCGCATAGCCCTGCATATGCCCGATCAGGGCTGCTTTCATGCAGACATAGAATTTGGCATCCTGTTCAAGCGTTCGTTTGATAATGGCCGATGTCGGACCGACAAAACCATAGGATGCCAAAATACCCAGGAACGTTCCAACCAGTGCCGCGCCAATCATTTCACCAAGGATTTCAGGCGGTTCTGTAACCGACCCCATCGTATTGATAACCCCTAGTACGGCCGCGACGATACCAAGGCCGGGCAGGGCGTCACCGACGGCCTGAATGGCGTCAGGCACCACGTTATCTTCTTCGTGGTGGGCTTCAAGTTCCTGGTCTATCACGGCTTCAAGTTCATAGGCATTCGTTGTGCCAAGGGTTAACAAACGAAGATAGTCACACAAAAATTCAAGTGCGTGATGATCTGCCGTTACGCCGGGAAAGTTGTTAAACAGGGCCGAGCTTTCCGGATTTTCAACGTGACTTTCCAGGGCAAGGTCGCCTTTGGATTTTGCCAGCCGAAATACCGCGTAAAGACATACAAGAAGTTCCAGATAGGCTGGTTTCTTCTTGGCACCTTTCATCGCACGAATGGTAAAGGACACGCTGCGTTTGAGAACGCTCATCGGGTTAGCAATCAGGAACGTACCGAAAGCTGCACCGAAGATGATGACGATTTCAAAGGGCTGTATCAGAACGCTAAACTTGCCGTGCGGCAGGTATCCCCCCAGGACCGCGCCGATCACAATCACATAACCAATGATTAGAAACATCTAATACCCCTTGTGCCTGCAAACAGGGCGTTCTTGTCCATGCAGGTAAAACACTCTTCAAACGTTACGATGAGCCTTTTTACAAAAGTCTTATCAGCTATGATACAATTAGTTCGTTTTGTTAATAACATACTGTTTGCAAATCGTTTTATGTCAGTATTTGACAGTTTTTAAATTTGTCGCCATTTTCCTGTGGCTTCTCGCAAATTTTGCCTTACGCACAGAACAATGAAAGCTGTAATTTGAATATGTCCTTCTCGTCACGTCATTTCCGGGATTGCCTTGGCCAGTTCGCGACTGGTGTTGCCGTTGTTACCAGCCGTGATACGGATGGACAGAAGGTCGGGATTACTATCAATTCGTTTTCTTCGGTATCACTGGAGCCACCACTGGTGCTGTTTTCGGTCGCGCGCAGTGCTGCGACGCATGATGTGTTTACGGGGAACATAAGGCATTTTTGCATCAATGTTTTGCGCACTTCGCAAAAAGAACTGGCCGAACGTTTTGCCGCGCCGATTGATGATCGCTGGGAAAACACCCGTTTTACAGATAATGGTCATGGCATGCCTGTTTTGTTAGGGAACATCTCGACTTTTTCCTGTGTACGACACGCCGTCCATGATGGCGGAGATCACAGCATTATTGTCGGCCAGGTCAATGCTGTTGAGTTGGGCGAAACCGGTGATCCTTTGTTATATTACGGTGGTGCCTATGCCCGGTTGGACCGGGCATAAGATATTTCTGATCTGGAGTACCCAACCGCAACAAACCAAAGCGACGTAACACTAAAATCCCCGATGCGTTACGTCCTTTGATGATGGTGGATCAATCCAGCGACGTATTCCCCAGCAAACGCCCACCATAGCCATTTTCTTTCAGGTAATCGACAACCTGAAGGGCATGTGTGGTGTCGCGTACCTCAAGAACCATATCAACATCGGTCTGCTTTGCCGGAATATCATAGAAATATCGCTGGTGGTAAACCTCGATGATATTGGCCTCCGCGTTGCCAATCAGGGTGCTGATGCGGGCCAGGGCACCAGGAACATCGGGGATTTCGATACGGATACGGACCAGTCGACCCTCGCGCGCCATACCACGCATTAGAACCTGGGCAAGAAGGCGACTGTCAATGTTGCCGCCACTAATGACCAGGCAAACCTTTTTGCCCGCAAAGCGTTCCGGATGGTCGAGCAGGGCGGCAAGTGGCGCGGCACCGGCCCCCTCGACAACGGTTTTTTCAATTTCAATCAACATCTGAATGGCCCGTTCGATGGCTGATTCTTCAACCAGCAGAACGTCATTCAGTAATTCCCGACAAATCTCTAGGGTTTTGCCGCCGGGCTGTTTAACAGCAATGCCTTCGGCAATGGTGACACCACCGCCTGAAAACTCTTTGTCATTTATGCCTTCATACATTGACGGATAAAGCTTGGTTTCTACACCAATGACATCAATGTCGGGCCGCCGCGCCTTTATGGCGGTTGCAATCCCGGATGCCAGTCCTCCACCGCCAACCGGAACGATAACGGTGTCAAAATCGGCACCTTCATTCAAAATTTCCAGGCCAACGGTTCCCTGACCGGCAATGATATGTTCGTCATCAAACGGGTGAACAAATGTCAGGCCACGTTCTTGCTGAATTTCCTGTGCCGCCTGCATGGATTCGGCCAGAACCGCCCCCTTAAGAACAACTTCCGCACCATGTGAACGGGTATGGCGCACCTTGGTGTACGGGGTGTTTTCCGGCATGACGATGGTGGCCGGGATGCCAAGGCGTTTGGCATTATAGGCAACACCTTGTGCGTGGTTGCCTGCAGATACGGCAATAACGCCGCAGGCGCGTTCTTCAGGGGTAAGGCTGGCCAATTTTACATAGGCGCCACGTTCCTTGAAGGAAGCGGTATATTGCAGGTTTTCCAGCTTCAGATAGACATCCGCCTGGCAAATTTTTGACAGTGTTTGAGATTTTACCAGCGGCGTTTTGGCAACTATACCTTCAAGCAAACGCGAAGCACGGACGATATCATGATAGGAAACAGCCATTTCCAGACTCCTGTAGGTTCTGCCCATAATCAAGGCAGCAACTGCAAATGTGAATGTAGGGATTGGATTGATGGTTACATCAGGCCTGTCATCCGCAGATGACAGGGTTCACATTCGCCGAATGGAAATGGAGCAAATAATAAGCATCATGTCAGCCACGCCTGCATAACAGGGAGGAGAACAGGGCGACAGTGTGGTGTCGGTGCCGTCAGACATGTGCCAGATACTTTCAGAACTGTAAGCGCGAATAAAACGCACTTTTACGGATCAGACACTTCAGGTCAAGAAAACATGGGAAAAAGCCGGGTTGCATATTTCGCAATGCAACCCGGTGGGAACATAACTGGCGGTTTTTCCCTTATTCCATATTGAGAATGATGGTTTTCTTGTGGGTAAAATGCTCAAGCATGCTTTCAAGTGATGCTTCACGCCCCAACCCTGAAAGCTTTATGCCGCCATAGGACAGGTTGGGCTGAACCACAAGGTTCTGATTGACCTGCACAAAACCTGCCTCTAGGCGCTTGGTCGCAACCAGGGCCGTTCTAAGATCGGTGGTCCATACAGTGGCAGCCAGGCCAAAGTCACTATCGTTTGCAAGTTCAAGGGCTTCTTCAAATGTCTTGAACTTGAATACACAGGCGACCGGGCCGAAAATTTCTTCACGGGCAATCCGGGAATCCGGTTTGACATCGGTGAAAATGACCGGGCGGACATATTGTCCATCTGCCAGTTCCGGGTCGTCGGGCAGGGCGCTTAGTTCATGTTTCGTCGCACCTTCTTCGCTGCCGATTTCAATATAGTTACAAACCTTGGCACGCTGTTTGGCATTGATGATGGTGCCAATATCAGTGCTTTCATCAAGCGGATTGCCCATTTTGAGGGCATTGACGCGGTCTTTAAGGCGGCTGACAAATTCGTCATGCAGCTTTTCATGCACCAGAATGCGGGACGATGCCGTGCAGCTTTGCCCCTGGCGGGTAAAGCGCATGCCACCAATGGCACCGGCAACCGCCTTTTCAAGGTCGGCGTCGTCCATTACGATCATGGGGGATTTACCGCCCAATTCCAGCGTCACCGGGATCAATTTTTCCGCAGCGGCCCGATAAACGGTACGGCCGGTTTCAACGGACCCGGTGAAGGAAACCTTCTTGACGTCCTTGTGTTCGACAAGCGGCCCGCCACAGCCAGGGCCAAAGCCGGAAAGGATATTCAAGACACCCTTTGGCAAAATCTGCTGCATGATCTGGCAGACGCGCAGAACGGTAAAGGGCGTGTCCTCGGCGGATTTGACAACAACACTGTTGCCTGCAACCAGGGCAGGTGCGACCTTAATCGCCATCAGCAACAGCGGCACGTTCCAGGGAATGATCGCCCCGACAACGCCCACCGGTTCCCGGGTCGTCATGGTCATCATATTGGGGTTAAAGGGAACCGTTTCGCCCTTGAGTTCCGAAGCCAGGCCACCAAAAAATACAAACATGTCTGCCAGCACCGATGCCTCAACCCGGCTTTCGGTACGAAGGGCCTTGCCTGATTCCAGGGCAATCAGTTTGCCCAGTTCATCGACGTGCTGGTTAAGAATGCGGCCGCATTCGGCCACAAGTTTTCCGCGTTCACGTGCCGGGCGCTCCGCCCAGGATTTTTGGGCTTCTTTGGCAATTTTGACGGCGCGATCAACGTCAGCCTTGTCGCCTTCGGCGGCCTGGCCGATTGATTTGCCGGTGGCCGGGTTCAACACATCAAATGTTTTACCATTTAACGGGGCAACAAATTCAC
The DNA here is from genome assembly GCF_001907695.1 of Thalassospira sp. TSL5-1. Taxonomy (NCBI): domain Bacteria; kingdom Pseudomonadati; phylum Pseudomonadota; class Alphaproteobacteria; order Rhodospirillales; family Thalassospiraceae; genus Thalassospira; species Thalassospira sp. TSL5-1. The sequence continues at coordinate 1,762,467 of NZ_KV880637.1, read as the reverse complement.
CATCAATCAGGTGTACGCCAGAAAGTGATTTCGCCAGGACGAATGGGTCCAGTTCCAGTTCCACAGTCACGGAAGCCTCCCTGTTTTTGCCGGTTTACTTCATGTTTTGAAGTACTACCAGTTAAGTGGTTATTTGGTATTGTTTTACCAAATTAAGCGGATGGCTGAATGATTGCAAGTCCTTTGCATCTGTTGCGCCATGACATTTTGTCTCTTGCTTGTTAGGCTGTCGAACCTTGATAAATTTGCCGGAACAGCCTGTTGCTGCGGGCGTTTAAGTTTTAATCATGTTTGGAAATGTTCGGAGCCAGCGATGCCACGCCATTTTGATACGACCTATGATGTCGTAAAGGAACTCAAACCGTCCTATCCGGTTTACTGTCTGCGTCCCGACATATTGCGTGATGTAGCCTCACGCTTTGTCGAAATGTTTCCTGGCAAGGTATTGTATGCGGTGAAATGTAACCCGCACCCTGAAATCATGCGTTATTTGCATGAAGGTGGCGTGCGTCATTTTGATACGGCATCCCCCGACGAAATCGCATTGGTTCGCCGGCAGTTCCCGGGAATGGATGCTTATTTTATGCACCCGGTAAAAAGCCGTGATGCTATTCGCAGTGCGCATCGTGTTTTTGGCATTCGCCATTTCGTGATCGATACCGAAGATGAACTCGATAAGATTCGCCGTGAGACGGATGAAGACCCGGATTTGGTGATCCATGTACGCCTGGCAACGCCGCCGGCCGGGGCGGCATATAATCTGTCGGCAAAATTCGGTGCCCGCCCGATGACGGCAGCAGAACTTCTCAAGAAAGTAGATCGATATGGATACAAGGCCGGGCTGTGCTTCCATGTTGGTTCACAATGTATCAGTCCGAATGGCTATCGTATTGCCATCGAATTGATCCGCCAGGTGATCGATTTTTCAGGTGTTAAAATTCATTCCATTGATGTTGGGGGCGGTTTTCCGGGGCAATATATGAACCAGCGCGGTCCGGGCCTCGAGGTCTTTATGGACGAAATAAAGGATTGTATTCGCTGGCTTGATATGCCCGATATTATCTTTATGTGCGAGCCGGGGCGGGCCCTGGTCTCAAGTGGGGTTTCGTTGGTGACGCAAATTCAATTGCGCAAGGAAGACCAGCTTTTCATCAATGACGGTATTTATGGCAGCCTGTCTGAGGCGGTAACAGGGAACTTGCGTTATCCGGTGCGCCCCATGCGTATCGGTGGGGATTTTGATCCCGAAGAAACTCTGGAATTTACGATTTATGGGCCGACCTGCGACAATATGGATGTGTTGCCACAAACGGTGACGTTGCCGGCTGATATTCGTGAAGGTGACTGGATCGAATTTGGTCATATCGGTGCCTATTCCAATGCGCTGGCAACCCATTTTAACGGCTTTTTCCCGGAATTGCTGGTCACAGTCGGGGAAGCTTTCCCTTACATTGACGGCGAGTTTCCTCAGGTTGGTTAATATCGAAGGCCAAACCGGGCCGGAATAGCCCTTATTTGCTAACCCGGTAAAGCCGTACCGAATTGCAAATTTTATTTTCCTGTATTAGGTTGGTTCAAAACGGGCTGTGTTTTGGCATGGCCCGTTAACCGATCCAATAGGGGAAATGACGTGACCACCAGTCTTTTTATGCGCCTTCGGGCCAGTTTTCCAAGCAATCTGGATAAAGCCCTTATCGAAACTCCCGATGGCAATTGCCTGACATATCGCGATGCCGACGAATGGTCAGCGCGTTATGCCAATGCGTTGGTGCAGGCCGGGGCGCAAAAGGGCGACCGCGTTGCGGTTCAGGTGGAAAAGTCACCCGCAGCCCTGTTTTTATATTTGGGCTGTATTCGGGCGGGTTTGGTATATTTGCCGCTAAATACGGCCTATCAAACTCACGAATTGTCTTATTTCATCGAGGATGCGTCTCCGGCTGTGGTTGTTTGTCCGCCGAGGGGTAAGGCCGATATGGACGCGATCGTTCAGGGGCGGGCTGGTTGTGCGGTTTATACGCTTGATGGTGATGGCAATGGTAGCATTGCTGATGCTGCCGTAAGTCAGGCAGGTGATTTTGCACCGATTGCCTGTGAGGATGATGATCTTGCGGCAATTCTTTATACATCCGGCACCACTGGTAAACCCAAAGGTGCCATGATGACCCAAATGAACCTGTGGTCAAACGGCCAAACCCTGGTGGATTTATGGGGGTTCACGGCTAGCGATACTTTGCTGCATGCCCTGCCTATTTTCCATACACATGGTCTGTTTATTGCCTGTCATTGTGTATTGATGTCAGGTGCCAGCATGATCTTTTTGCCGAAATTTGACCGGGATCAGGTGATTAAGGCGTTGCCGCGCTCAACGGTCATGATGGGCGTTCCGACATTTTATGTGCGCTTGCTGGCGGGAGAAGATTTTTCAGCAAGTTTGGTGTCAAATATGCGCCTGTTCATCTCAGGATCTGCGCCGTTGTTGCCCGAAACATTTTCGGCCTTTCATCAGCGCACCGGGCACTATTTGCTGGAACGCTATGGCATGACAGAGATGGGCATGGCGACGTCAAACCCGTTACAGGGGGAACGTATCATTCATACGGTCGGGCCTGCTTTGCCCGGGGTTGAGGTTCGGGTATGCGATACGGATGGCAATATTCTTCCGACCGGCGAGGTCGGGGTGCTCGAAGCGCGCGGGCCCAATGTTTTTGCGGGCTATTGGAAGATGCCGGAAAAAACGCGTGAGGAATTTCGCGATGATGGGTTCTTCATTACCGGTGATATCGCCCTGATTGATGCGAAGGGCTATGTGCATATTGTCGGGCGGGCAAAGGATCTGGTGATTTCAGGCGGGTTTAATATTTACCCCAAGGAAATTGAAACCGAGATCGATAAAATGAACGGCGTTCTGGAAAGTGCGGTTATTGGTGTGCCGCATCCCGATTTTGGCGAGGCGGTTGTCGCCATTGTAGTTCGAGATGGGGATGCACATATCTCGGAAAATGATATTATTAATTATATCAAATCACTAATGGCGAATTTTAAGGTTCCAAAGAAAGTGATTTTTTTGGCCGAACTACCGCGCAACACAATGGGAAAAGTGCAGAAAAATATCCTGCGCGAGGACTACCGTGCTTTGTTTGCCTGATCATCCTGTCTCATAAAGCAGGCAGCAAAAAAGCTCCGGCGGGTTCAACGCACGGAGCTTTTTTTGTTTGGGCAGACCGGAAAGATTTGCAAATCTTAGTGACCAAAGGCAACACGATGTGCAACGTCTTCGATCTGATCGCGGTTCAGGCCAATATCAGCCAGTTCACGCTGGTCAAGTTTGGAAAGAGCATTCTGGGTCTGGTATTGAATACGCAGGGCACGCAGGTAAGCGAAAATTTTTGTCAGGATCATTTTATCACCTATTTCAAACCGTCCGACAGCGTCGGAAACTTCATTCAAGGAACCGGCATGTGACCCCTGTGATGCCTGATGGCATACTGAATGGTTCGACGTGTCGGTCTGCTCTTGCAATCAGGGCGACAGGATCCTTCAAAGAGATTTCCGTGTCGGTAGTGATTGCTGTTATCTGTTGATTTGGAAGATAAGCCTGGATGCGGCGTTTAACCATTGCGTTTTTTGCAGATCAGGGCCAGACAAAGCGCAGAATTTAAGCAATTGTCCAAAATTTAATCAAAATAACCATTGATTTTCCAAATCTGCCAATTTTAACGACATGCGTAACACGCATGGCTAATAAAATTACCCAAATTTTTACTGTATTGGCATTTCCCGCCCTCAGCCCGTTTCGCACTTCGGTTTACGTTTTTGAGCCTTATTGATTTTCTGGTCTTTTACAGGCACTGATGATGCGTTCAACCGGGATGACAGGGCGTTGTTGGCTGAAAAATGCGGGAATCGATCAAAGACTCGCATCATATGCCGGCAGTTTGAGTCGAAAATAAAATTTGAAAGGCAAAGCATAATGACAGGTGTCAGACCTGCGCTTGACCGCGAAAGTGCCATTGCAGCTTATTTGAACTATGCAGACAGAATGCCAAGGCTAATGCCGGAGCAGTTGCCTGAAGAAACAGGTGAAGTTGCAAACATCCTGGCAATTGCCGATCAGTTTGACATCATTATTTTTGATGCCTTTGGTGTGCTCAATTCCGGTGCCGAGGCGATACCGGGCGCCTTGCAGGCTGTATCGGCATTACGGGCGCGAAATGTTGAGCTAGCCATTATCACCAACGACGCGTCGAATGCGCCAGAGGCCATCATTGAACGACATCGAAAACGGGGATTTGACTTTTCGCTGGAATCCCTTGTCAGCAGTGCAAAATATATTGTGCCCATGATGAAACGCCATCCTGATGTTGCCCGTTGGGGGGTGATGGCACCCGCACACTGGCCGATTGATCAATTGCCGGGGCAGGCGCGGTTTTTAGGCGATGATGATACCGATTATGATGCAGTAGAGGGTTTTGTCCTGATTGATTCCGATGCCTGGAATGATCGGCGCCAACAAAAGCTGGAAAAAAGCCTGGCAAACAAGCCACGGCCAATTCTTGTGGGTAATCCCGATATTTGTGCACCGATGGGGCATTTCTTATCGGTAGAATCCGGTTATTTTGCCCATCTGGCGGCGGATGCCTGTGGCGTGGTGCCTGAATGTGTTGGCAAACCTTACCGCGAAGTCTTCGAGGATATTTTGCACCGTTACCCTGATATTGATCCGCAGCGTATTTTGATGGTTGGAGATACCTTGCATACCGATGTTTTGGGGGGATTGGCGGCCGGGATCAAAACCCTGTTGGTCACGCGGGGGGGATTCTTGGACGGTTATGATGACCTGGAACTGTTATATGACCGTTCAGGTTTTCGACCCCATTTTAGGGCACCTGCCATTGGTGCAGGACTTGAATAATCTATAAGAAAGGGGTGCCCGTGCAGCACCCCTTATTTCTGCCCGGTTTAGCGGTGATTTAACTGATATATTCGGCAACATCGATTGCGCTGTAAGTCAGAATGCCGGATGCACCTGCGCGCTTGAAGCAGGCCAGGGTTTCGGTGGCACAGGCGAGATAGTTAAGCCAGCCCTGGTCTCCTGCTGCGCGTAACATGGTATATTCACCGGAAATCTGATAGGCAAATACCGGGACGCCGAATGTGTCACGCACTCGACGGACAATATCAAGATAGGGCAGTCCCGGCTTGATAATAACGGAATCAGCTCCTTCCTCCAGATCATAAGCCACTTCGCGCAATGCTTCGTCACTATTGGCGGGGTCAAGCTGATAGGTTTTTTTGTCTGCTTTGCCCAAGGCGCTGGCCGAACCAATGGCATCGCGGAACGGACCATAAAAGGAAGACGCATATTTGGCCGCATAGGCCATGATCTGCACTTTTTTGAGGTTTTCGGTTTCCAGCATGTCGCGAATGGCCGCAATGCGACCGTCCATCATATCGGATGGGGCGACAATGTCACAGCCGGCCTGCGCCTGAACCAGGGCCTGACGGACCAAAGCCTCGGTTGTTTCGTCATTCAGGATTTCACCATCGACGACCACGCCGTCCTGTCCGTTAGAGTTAAACGGGTCCAGGGCGACGTCAGCAATGATGCCAAGGTTGGGGCAGGCATCCTTGATGGCCTTGATGGCATCACACACAACATTGTTCGGGTTATAGGCTTCGCTGGCATCGGGTGTTTTTAATGCCGGATCGATATAGGGAAACAGTGCGAGGGCAGGAATACCCAGCTTTTCGGCGTGACGGGCGGTTTTGAGCAGTATATCGATGCTTTGACGTTCAACGCCCGGCATGGATGGAATGGCGATTCGTTCGTTTTTTCCGGCAATGACAAAAACCGGCAGGATAAGGTCATCAACACTCAGGCGGGTTTCAGCAACCATGCGGCGTGACCAATCGGTCATGCGGGGACGACGCAGGCGAGTGCGGGGGAAGGTGCCGTAACTGACAGGATGGGACATGATCTTGCTCTTTCGCGCGGGTGTAGATGGTGGCGTGGAAGCAGTTTTATGCGCCAGAATGATCGATTGTTCAACTATTGCGGACAGTTTTTAACCGTTGCCGCATGCTGGTCAGATATACCGGAATGATCAGTGTCAGGAAGGATGCCGTCATTAAAAAGGCGTTCACCAATCCATAGCGTTCGGCAATCGCGCCGATAAAGGGCGGGCCGGCCATCAGGGCGGTATAGCCGGTTGCCGCAATGATCGCGACGACAGTCCCGCCACTTCTGCCTGTGCTATTTGCTGCTGCTGAAATGAGCAGTGGCAAAATCACTGCGAGTCCCATGCCCGCGATAAAACAGCCGACCCAGGACAGGACGAAATGGGGGGATAAGGCGATAATAAGATATCCTGATGTTGCAAGAACACAGCTTGTTAGTAAAATTGCGGGTCGGCCAAAACGCATCACCAGCCAGTCCCCGCTCAGGCGGGTTAGCGCCATTGCAGCCGAATATAAGGCAAATCCCGCGGCGGCAATCGCTGCAGTGCTACCAAGAGTGTCAATCATCAGGACTGTAACCCAGTCCGTAACAACGCCCTCGCCAAATTGACCGATAAAGGCACAAATGCCAAAGGGAAGCAGTACCCAGAAAATGGATTTGTCCGTCTCTTTGTTGGTTTTGGCATTCTTCCCGGGCTCCTTCGTTGTGCTTGAAGGCTGGCGCGTCGCTGATTTTGCCTGATCTTCAATCAGGCCTGCTTGTAAATACCAGTGGGCGACAAGCAATATTGTTACGCTGAAGGGAAGATGGATGGTTTTTGCCAGGGGCAGGGCGAACCATAATGTTGCAAATCCGGCACCTGTAAAGCCGCCAAGGCTCCAGAAACCATGCAGGCCCGATAAAATGCTTCTTTCGCGCGCACGTTCCAGGCTCACGCCATTTGCATTCATGGCAATATCCATCATCGCCGCAGCAAAACCCATGAAAAGCAGCGAGAGTGCGAGAGCCCAAAAGGACGGCATGAAAATAGGCAGGGCAAGGGTGGGAAAGAAAAACAGTCCCGCAATCTTTACGACTTGACGGGAGCCGAACATATCGGCAAATCGACCCGCAAAGGGCATGGCGGCAATAACGCCAATCGCCGCCGCCAACAGGGCAATGCCCAAGCGTTCATGATTAAGCGAAAGTTGTTCCTGAACCAGCGGGATATGCGGAACCCAACTGGCGAAACCCGCGCCATGAATAAAAAAGATACCCCGGCTATGCTGATGGGCACGCCGTTTTTCTGCATCAGATAGTAACAATGCTGGATTGCTCATATCTGAACAACCTCAATGCCTTGAGTGCGATAATTTGATAAATAGCTTTCAGATAGCTTGCGGCCGGTCACAAGGGTACTGACCAAATTTGTATCGCACACTTTATAGGGCATCCTGGTTTCAAATTTGTCGACCGTTGCAATCGCAATGACCTCGGATGATTGGGAAATCATTGCAGCTTTGCTGGCTTTTTCGTCGATATTTTGAGTGCTGACACCCAATTCTGGATGGATGGCGCAGGTTCCAAGAATGCAAATATCGGCGTGATAATGCCGGATTTCATCTACCGTTCCAGCGCCGGAAACGACCATTTCCTTTTTCAGGATTTTACCGCCAACCATGATCACGTTTGCATTCGGGTGGTCTGCAAGAATGACCGCCGCTGCAGGATTTAGAACGATTGCGCTCCCATGAAAGGATGGTTTGAGGTTCCGAGCGACCTCAAGCACCGTTGTCCCGCTATCGAAAAAGACGATGGCATCATCGGGGATATGATTTTGGGCGACATAGCGGGCAATTGTTGTCCGCTCGGGGCGGATTTCCTGACTGCGTTCCTGATAACTGCCGTCACCCGTGGCAGGCAAAATGGCACCTCCGTGGATGCGTCGTAAATCGCCCTGTTGCTCCAGTTGGCGCAAATCGCGGCGAATTGTGTCGAGCGATGTGTGCAGGCGCTCTGCCAGATCATGAATATGGACGGTGCCATATTGCTTGAGTAAGGATGTAATCTCGCGGTGACGGTTTTCGATGCTCGACATGATTTTGCCTATTTTGCACGTTTTGCCTTTATTGCATATTTACAGGCTGGGTACTGATAGGGTCAAACAAAAACCGGCCATGCAAAGCATGACCGGTGTTTGACGCGGACGATTATCAGAATGTCTGAATCTTAACTGGCATCAAGTGCCTGTTTAAGGTCTGCCAGAATATCGTCGATATGTTCGATCCCGATCGACAGGCGGACATAGCTTTCACTGACACCCGATGCGGCCAGTTCCGATTCTGAAAGCTGGGAATGGGTTGTCGTTGCCGGATGAATGGCAAGAGAACGCGTATCGCCAATATTGGCGACATGATAAAACAGCTTCAGGCTATTGATGAATTTCTCGCCCGCCGTGCGACCTTCCTTAAGCTCAAACCCCATTAGCGAACCAAAACCGCCGTTCAGATAGGCATCCGCGCGACGGCGGGTTTCTCCTTCCTGCAAGCTGGGATGAATAACCTTGGCGACCTTCGGGTGGTCTTTCAGGAATACGGCAACCTTGTTGGCGTTTTCGCAATGGCGTTCCATCCGCAGGGGTAGGGTTTCCATACCCTGAATGATTTGGAAGGAACTTAGCGGCGAGGCCGCGGCGCCCACGTCCCGCAACAGGGTGCAGCGCAGTTTAATGGCATAGGCCACCGGGCCAATCGGTTTAACGGCTTCGGTCCAGACAGCCCCATGATAGCTGGGGTCTGGCTGGTTCAGAAGCGGGAAGCGTTTTGCGTGTTTTTCCCAGTCGAAACGGCCGGAATCAACAACGATACCCCCCACCGACGTACCATGACCGGCAATAAATTTGGTTGTCGAATACATGACAATAGCAGCCCCATGTTCAATCGGGCGGCACAGCACCGGGGCGGCAGTATTGTCAACCACCAGCGGAATGCCAAGTTCATCGCCAATGTTGGCCACTTCGCGCAGCGGAAAAACATGCAGTTTCGGGTTGGGCAGGGTTTCGGCATAGAAGGCGCGGGTTTTGTCATCGGCCAGTTTGCGGAAGTTTTCCGGGTCTGACGGATCGGCAAAACGGACTTCAATGCCCATCTGCTTGAAGGTATTGGCAAACAGGTTCCAGGTTCCGCCATAAAGGTCGGTTGAGCTGACAATATTGTCGCCTGCCTGGGCAATGTTCAGAATCGCAAAGGTCGAGGCCGACTGGCCCGATGCCACTGCAACGGCGGCGGCGCCACCTTCAAGGGCTGTTATGCGCTGTTCCAGGACATCATTGGTCGGGTTCATCAGGCGGGTGTAAATGTTGCCCAGTTCTTTCAGGGCAAACAGGTCTGCGGCGTGCTGCGTATCGCGGAACTGATAGCTGGTTGTCTGATAAATTGGCACGGCAACCGAGCCGGTGGTCGGATCGGCACGATAACCTGCGTGCAGGACTATTGTTTCCGGGTTTTTACTGTCGGTCATTTCCATTTCCCTGTTGCTGTTTTTCCACGTTGAGGCGCAGTAAGACATAATAATTCCATACGGGCAAGACGTGCGACATGCCCCGTGGCACAGGTAATGGTTTTCCCTGATCTGTATAATGTCGTATTTTGGTATAGTTATGCCGAATTAATTGACATCTGGCATTATTCACGTTTACGTAAAAGGAAACAACACGCCCGGACGAGGAAAATCCAATGGAATTCGCCCTTTCAGAAGACCAACAGGCATTTCAACAGGCTGCCCGCGATTTTGCGGCGGGCGAGATGGCCCCGCGTGCTGCACAATGGGATGCCGAACATATTTTTCCCGAAGAGACCCTGCGCGCAGCCGCCGAAATGGGCTTTGCCGCGATATATACCCGCGATGATGTGGGTGGTGCCGGGCTAGGGCGCCTTGATGCCGCAATCATATTCGAGGAACTGGCAACAGCATGCCCGTCTACGGCGGCGTATCTCTCAATCCATAATATGGCGTGCTGGATGATAGACAGATTCGGTAATGAACAGCAGCGCCAGGCCTTCCTGCCCAAGCTAACCAGTATGGCACATTTTGCCAGTTATTGTTTGACGGAACCAGGTGCTGGTTCGGATGCGGGTTCACTTCGGACGCGGGCAGTGCGGGATGGAGATCAGTATGTTTTGAATGGGGAAAAGGCCTTTATCTCTGGCGGGTCGCGCAGTGACATTTATATTGTTATGGCGCGTACGGGAGATGACAGCCCCTCCGGGATTTCAGCATTCATTGTTCCCAAGGATGCGCCAGGGCTGTCATTTGGCAAATTGGAAGAAAAGATGGGTTGGCATAGTCAACCAACCTCGGCGGTTATTTTCAGTGACTGCAAAATACCGGCGGAAAACCTTTTGGGCGCCGAGGGCGATGGGTTCAAATTCGCCATGAAGGGCCTTGATGGAGGAAGATTGAATATAGCCGCCTGTTCGATTGGTGGGGCCCGTGCCGCAATGGAACATGCGCGCGAACACATGCGGGTTCGCAAGCAATTTGGCAAACCGCTGGAAACGTTCCAGGCCCTGCAATTCAAATATGCCGATATGGTAACAGAACTGGAGGCCGCTCGTTTGTTGCTACACAAGGCTGCCTGCAAGCTTGACGCGCAGGCCCATGATGCCACACAGTTCTGCGCGATGGCCAAGCGCTATGCGACTGACAGTGCATTTGCAGTTTGTAATGATGCCCTGCAGCTGCATGGTGGCTATGGTTATATTCGCGAATATCCCGTCGAAAGGCTGCTGCGTGATCTGCGTGTGCACCAAATCCTTGAAGGCACAAATGAAATAATGCGGGTTATCATCGCGCGTGCGGCTTTGCGTGATTGATCAATGCCTGCCCTTAAACGACCAGGAGCCCGAGATATGAACGATGTTGGTGTCGAATTTGTCATCAATGGCGCGGTGGGTGAAATTCACTTGAATCGGCCCAAAGCCCTGAATGCGCTGACCCTGCCGATGGTGGATGCCATTCACCATCAAATGCGCCTATGGGAACACGACGATGCCATTGCGGTGCTGACCATAGAAGGGACAGGGGAAAAGGCATTTTGTGCGGGCGGGGATATTCGCGGGCTTTATGATGCCCGTATGCAGAACAAGCCGGAATTGCTGGATGCCTTTTACCGCCGCGAATACCAGCTAAATCACTATATGTCGGTGTATCCCAAGCCCTGTATTGCCTTGCTGGATGGCATCACAATGGGTGGTGGTGTTGGGGTATCGGTTCATGGTCGCTATCGGGTTGTGACAGAAAAAACCATGTTTGCCATGCCAGAAACCGGAATTGGTTTTTTCCCCGATGTGGGCGGGGGATATTTCCTGCCGCGCTGCCCGGGTGAAACCGGCATATATCTTGGCCTGACTGGTGCGCGTTTGGCAGCGGCGGATTGCCTTTATACGGGCATAGCAACGCATGGGGCGCTAAGTGCGGATATTCCGGAAATCAAGAATGCGCTGGCAACGGCTGATTTTCATGCCGATGGCACTGGTTATGAAATTGTGTGTCAGCGGGTAGACAAGATACTGGCAAACTATTCCCATGAGCATGGCAAGGCTGATCTGGAAAATGTTCGGGCGGAGATTGATGCTGTCTTTTCTGCTGAAACCCTGATCGATGTTTTTCGTAACCTTGAAGGAAATGGATCAGAATTTTCAGTTAAAGTGCTGAAAATGCTAATATCTAAGTCACCTATGGCCTTGGCGGTTACTTTTAAACAGATACGTGAAGGGGCAAAGCTTGATCTGGCGGAAGACCTGAAAATGGAATTTCGCTTAAGCCAGCGTATGGTTGAAAAACCTGATCTGTTTGAAGGAGTCCGTGCTGTTATCGTTGACAAGGATCATGCCCCGCGTTGGGCGCAGGGAGATGTCGGCCAGGTTGATCCGCGTGATGTGGATGCGTTTTTCGCACCTTTGCCCGTGACAAAAGAACTGGCGATATAAGCCTTTATAAGACGGTTTATGCCGCGTGTATTTACGCTGGCACATGATGAACAAATAAACCGGTATCAACCGGACCATCAGAGGAGACGTAAAAATGGCAAAGATTGGTTTTGTCGGTTTGGGCAATATGGGCGGTCCGATGGCTGCCAACCTTGTTCGTGCCGGCCATGAAGTTAAGGTTTTTGATCTCTCGACCGAGGCGGTGAAGGCGGCGGTGGATATTGGTGCAACTGCAAGCGCATCACTGGCAGATGTTGCGGGAAACGTTGATGCCATCGTCACAGTCCTTCCGGCAGGCAAGCATGTGCTGGGTGTTTATGACGGTGCGGAAGGGCTGCTTGCCAATGCAGCACCCGGTACGCTGATGATTGACAGCTCCACCATCGAGGTGGATGCCGCGCGTAAGGCCGCAGAACTTGCCAAACAAAAAGGGATGCGTGCTGTTGATGCTCCCATATCTGGCGGTGTTGGGGGGGCAACTGCCGGTACCCTTACCTTTATGGTGGGCGGCGAGGCAGAGGCATTTGCCACGGCAGAGCCCATCTTGCAGGCGATGGGCAGTAATATCATTCATGCGGGTGACAGCGGGGCTGGGCAGGCGGCCAAAATTTGCAACAATATGATCCTCGGTGTCAGCATGATTGCTGTGTCCGAGGCATTTATGCTGGCAAAACGGCTTGGTGTTGATGCGCAGAAATTGTTTGATATTTCTTCCAAGGCGTCAGGTCAGTGCTGGTCGCTGACCAGTTATTGCCCGGTTCCAGGGCCCGTGCCGACGTCACCGGCCAATCGGGATTATCAGGCAGGCTTTGCCGTTGATATGATGCTTAAGGACCTTAAACTGGCACAGCAGGCATCGGCATCGGCAAATGCGACGACCCCGATGGGGGCACTCGCCGAAAGCCTGTATGCAATGTACAGTGCTGGCGGAAACGGTGGCCGGGATTTTTCGGCAATTGTCAAAATGCTGGATGGCGAATAACGCAACTTATTAAGGCAGTTTTGGCCTTTGACAGCATAATCGACTATTATGCCATGCGAAGGATTTCGGTCCTTCGCATTTTCTATGTCCAGATTCGGCAGGTTTGGTAGTATTCTTGCTGTTATACCAACTTTTACGGATTCCTGATGACGGGAATAAACAAGGGTTCCACATTCAGTCATGGCACCAGCTTCATCAAAAAATCGCGAAATTTATATAGAATTCAAGCAGGTAGGGCAATATCTTCGCTGCACGGCGATTGATTCCGTAACAGGAAAAGAGGTTACGGTTGCAGGCCCGGTATCGCGCAATCCTGAACAACTGAAGCGCGTTGCAGTACAAAAACTTGAATACATTTTGAATAAGGAATAAAATATACAATATTGGAAGCGTTGGTTATTTCTCCTTTATGGTAAAAAATTCTATCCGGGAGAGGGAAAACCAGAGATTCAACCAATTTTCCAAACACGCTTGCAGCCATTGACCACATGTGTCTAAGGTTTCAATCGTAAATCGCGTTTTCGGACATAGAACCACAAAAGAATGGTCGCGTCCGGAAACTTAAAAGCGGGGATACCCCGATAACAAAAAGACGGAGGCTTCGGAGGTTTGCGAGGGGGCAATGGGGAGATGGGTTCTTACCCAAAAACATTTGTATATCCTTGTTCTTTGCCTTCGGCCTTGCTGTCGAGGACGGCGTTTGTCTGTGCCAAATCTAAGGTTGAGCAATGGATTGGGCTTATTTTTTACAACAATTGATCAATGGTCTGACGCTTGGCGCCATTTATGGCCTCATCGCGATCGGTTACACGATGGTCTATGGCATCATCGGTATGATCAACTTTGCGCACGGCGAAATCTACATGCTGGGCGCTTTTCATTCCCTGATTACGTTCCTGATCTGTCAGGCGGCAGGAATTAGCGGCATTCTGCCGTTAACACTTCTTTTGATGCTGGTCGTATCAATGGTAATGACCTCGGTTTATGGCTGGGGCGTTGAACGCATTGCATATCGGCCATTGCGTGGATCATTCCGATTGGCAGCCCTTATTTCTGCCATTGGGATGTCGATCTTCCTTCAGAACTTTGTCCAGATTGCGCAGGGTGCGCGTGTCAAGGCAATGCAGCCCTTTATCAAGGGCGGGATCACACTGATGGAAAGCCCGAACTTTAATGTTCAGCTGAGTTACATGCAGATCATTATCATCGTGCTGACCTTTGTTCTGATGGTTGTCTTTTCGACCCTGATTGCCAAAACATCGCTTGGACGTGCGCAGCGTGCCTGCGAACAGGATCGTACGATGGCTGGGCTGCTTGGCATCAATGTGGACCGTACCATTTCAACCACCTTTGTCATGGGCGCGGCCCTGGCGTCGGTCGCCGGGATGATGGTGACGTTGTATTATGGTGTGATCGATTTCTATATTGGCTTCCTTGCTGGTGTGAAAGCGTTCACTGCTGCCGTTCTTGGCGGTATCGGATCGCTTCCGGGCGCAATGCTCGGCGGGTTGCTAATTGGCCTGATCGAATCTTTCTGGTCGGGTTATCTCACCATTGAATACAAGGATGTCGCAACGTTTGGCATTCTGGTTCTGGTGTTGATCTTCCGTCCCTGGGGTCTTCTGGGCAAGCCGGAGGTGGAGAAAGTCTGATGTCGTCTTTGCTTACATCTTCGCGTATTACGCCAGCTGATATCGCCAAGGAACTCGCGTTCTTTGCTGTTATTGCTTTCATGATGTCGATCATGATCCTCGGGGTGGAAACGGTTGATCGTCCGACAGGGCTTGAACTGGCTCTTCGCTGGGATCTGGTTATTCTTGCCATCGCGTCAACGCTTGTCGGGCGTCTCGGGTTGATCGTCCGTCGGGAACGCATGTCCCGTCTTTTACAGTCGGCTTTGATTGTGATTTCGGCGGTGATGGTGTTTGAAATGTTCGTCCGGTTTCGCGACATGGATGATCGTTGGGCTGCACCCGTTACTTTTGATATGGCATTTCAAAGTGTAACCAGTGTAATTGTCTTTCTGTCGATGATTGCTGTGGTCTTTGCCATTGCTTATTTTTCGGCTTCGACCAAACGGGTCGTGACCGAGGAAGAAAAAGCCCAAAGCCTGTCTGCACGTTTGCAGGTGGCTTATCGGACAAATACCAAGAAGATCGGTTTTGTCGGTATTCTTTTCTTCTTCATCTTCCCGCTGCTTTTTGGGGAAAACCGTTCCGCCATTGACCTTGCAACCCTGGTGATGATTTACATCATGCTTGGGTGGGGCCTGAATATTGTGGTGGGGCTGGCGGGTCTTCTGGACCTTGGTTATGTGGCCTTCTACGCCGTTGGTGCCTATTCTTATGCCCTGTTGTCCCAACATTTTGGTCTGAGCTTCTGGCTGTGCCTGCCAATGGCGGGTCTTTTCTCGGCCAGCTTTGGCATTATCCTGGGTTTTCCGGTTCTGCGCTTGCGGGGGGACTATCTTGCCATCGTGACGCTGGGCTTTGGTGAAATTATCCGTGTTGTCCTGATCAACTGGTATGATCTTACCGGTGGTCCGGATGGCATTGCCTCGATCGAACGCCCCTCCTTCTTTGGTCTGGCAGAATTCTCGCGCCGGGTGCCTGAAGGTGTGACGGCTTTTTCCGACTTGTTCGGCATAGACTATTCGTCGATGCACCGTCTGATCTTCCTGTATTACCTAATCCTGATTTTGGCTTTGGTGACGAACTTTGTCACTATGCGTCTACGCAAATTGCCAATCGGCCGGGCCTGGGAAGCATTACGCGAGGATGAAATCGCCTGTCGTTCGCTCGGCATTAATCCGACCAACACCAAGCTTTCGGCTTTTGCTATTGGTGCCATGTTTGGCGGCTTTGCCGGAGCATTTTTTGCAACCCGTCAAGGCTTTATCAGCCCGGAAAGCTTTACCTTCCTTGAATCTGCCGTGATCCTGGCCATCGTTGTGATGGGTGGTATGGGCAGCCAGATCGGGGTGGTACTTGCCGCCATCGTCATGATCGGTTTCCCAGAAATGTTCCGTGAATTGGCCGAATATCGCATGTTGATTTTCGGGGCAGGGATGGTTGCCATCATGTTGTGGCGTCCGCGCGGTCTTCTGTCTTTCCGTGACCCGACGATCCTGCTGAATATGAGCAAGAAAGAAAAAGTTGCCGGAGAAAAATCATGACCGACAACAAATTGCTTGAAGTCGAACATCTTACTATGCGTTTCGGCGGTTTGGTGGCGATTGATAATCTGTCCTTTACTGCCAGAAAGCGTGAAATTACCGCGATTATCGGTCCGAACGGTGCTGGTAAAACCACGGTTTTCAACTGTCTTACGGGCTTTTATGTACCGACCGAAGGCCGCCTGACATTGAATGCCAAGGACGGACCGCGCCTTTTGGAACGTGCCGAGGGCTTCAGAATTTCGCGTAACAATGGTGTTGCCCGTACGTTCCAGAATATTCGCCTGTTTACCGGGATGACTGTTTTGGAAAACCTTATTGTCGCCCAGCATAATCGCCTAATGGACGCATCCCTGTTTTCTCTGGCCGGGTTATTTAACCTGAAGCGGTATGCCAGTGCGGAAAAGGAGGCGTTGGAAAGGGCTAAGTTCTGGCTGAACAAAACAGGTTTGTATGAATTTGCAGACTGGAATGCCGGTAATCTTCCCTATGGTAATCAACGGCGTCTTGAAATTGCCCGTGCAATGTGTGTCGAGCCATCACTGCTTTGCCTTGACGAACCGGCAGCTGGCCTCAACCCGCGTGAATCTGCGGAATTGAACCTGCTATTGCAAAGCATCCGTGACGAGCAGGGGATTGGTTTGTTGCTGATTGAGCACGACATGAGCGTGGTCATGCAGATTTCAGATCATGTCATTGTGCTTGATTACGGCAAAAAAATTGCAGACGGAAACCCCGACGCCGTGAAGAACGACCCGGCGGTGATCCGTGCGTATCTTGGTGAAGAAGAAGATGACGAACTTCCCCCGGAAGTTGCCAGCGATCTTCACCTTGATCCGAAGGCGCAGTGAGGGAGACATCGATATGACCATGTTGAAAATTGAAGGTGTGCATACCTTCTACGGTAATATCGAAGCCCTCAGGGGCATTGATATGGAAGTCAATGAAGGCGAAATTGTTACGCTTATTGGTGCCAATGGCGCAGGTAAGACAACCCTTCTGATGACATGTTGCGGAAGCCCGCAGGCGACCAAGGGGCGTATTTTGTTTGAAGGCACCGACATCAGCCGGATGCCGACACACGAGATTTGCCAGCTTGGTATTCAGCAGTCGCCGGAAGGGCGCCGTATTTTTCCGCGTATGTCGGTTTATGAGAATCTGCAGATGGGCGCCTGCACCCAGGACCCAAAGCATTTCGATTCAGACCTGGAAATGGTGTTTGATCTATTCCCGCGCCTGAAGGAACGCATTAGCCAGCGTGCTGGTACAATGTCGGGTGGTGAACAGCAAATGCTGGCAATTGGCCGTGCCCTGATGGGGCGTCCACGACTGTTATTGCTTGATGAACCATCCCTTGGGTTGGCGCCTCTGGTGGTCAAGCAGATTTTCGACACCATTAAAAAGATCAACAAGGAAAACAAGGTGACTGTGTTCCTGGTTGAGCAAAACGCCTTCCATGCGTTGAAACTCGCTCATCGCGGCTACGTCATGGTTAATGGTAACATTACCATGTCGGGTGGCGGCGCTGAATTGCTGGCAAATCCTGAAGTGCGCGCTGCGTATCTTGAAGGTGGACACTAGGAGAAAGCGTTATGGAAGCAATTACAGGTACCAGCCTTGGTGTCACAATCGGGATTACGATTATCCTGATGGGGTTTTGCGCAGTGATGACCGGGCAGGCCGTGGCCAATACCTGGCGTCCGGTAGGCCATCTTGTGCCGTATTCAATCCTGCTGGGGTTCACATCCCGTTTCCTCGGATATGCCCTGTTTGGCGGTGAATTGCTGTCACTATCAGGGTTTATCTTTGACACGATCATCCTGTTTGCCATTGCGATGACTTCTTTTCGGATTGTGCGGGTAAACAAGATGCTGTCTCAGTATCCTTGGTTGTATGAGCGTGTTGGCCCATTTGCCTATCGCTCTCGTGAAGGGGTTGAATGAAATAACTTTTTACCAACATGTCTATACAACCATTTGTTGGTGAATATTGGATTTGTACTATTGCACACTCGAAACGGGGTGCTAGAGTACCAGGAGATGAAACCGGTAAATGGGCAAAATAACCAGGCCGGTTTCATATCCTAAAAGATGGTTCTGGCATGGTGTCGGAACCAACCTTTGGAACAGGGAGACTTCACTTATGTCGAAAACCAAGCTTGGCCTTCTGGCAACTGCATCTGCGCTTGTCCTGTCGATGGGGGCGGCAAAGGCTGACATCACCATTGCAACTGTCGGCCCGATGACTGGTCCGTATGCTGCATTTGGTGAACAGATGCGTCAGGGTGCAACCAAAGCTATTGAAGACATCAACGCAGCCGGTGGTGTTAATGGTGAAAAGCTGGTTCTGGAAGTTGGCGATGATGCCTGCGATCCTAAGCAGGCTGTTGCTGTTGCCAACCAGTTGGTGAGCAAGGATGTTGCTCTGGTTGCCGGTCACTTCTGTTCGGGTTCGTCTATCCCGGCATCTGAAGTGTACAATGAAGAAGGCATTATTCAGATTTCACCGGCATCGACCAATCCGCAACTGACCGAACGTGGCCTTGATAACGTATTTCGCGTTTGTGGCCGTGACGATCAGCAGGGCGAAGTTGCCGGCAAATATCTGGCGAAAAATTTCGCTGACAAGCGCATTGCCATCGTTCATGACAAACAGGCTTATTCCAAGGGGCTTGCGGACGAAACCAAGAAGTTCCTCAATGAGGCAGGCGTTGAGGAAGTGATGTATGAAGCCATCACTCCGGGTGAAAAAGACTATTCGGCCTTGGTGACAAAGCTGAAGTCTGAAAATGTCGATGTGCTTTATTACGGTGGCTATCATACCGAACTTGGTTTGATCGTGCGTCAGATGCGTGCCCAGGGCATGGATACGCTGGCAATGTCAGGGGATGCCATCAATACCCTTGAATATTGGTCCATCACGGGTGATTCCGGTGCGGGCACCATGTTCACGGCGGGGCCGGCGCTTGAAAAAGATCCGCGCAACGCGGACCTCGTCAAATACTTTGAAACCAAAGGCTACAAGCCGGAAGGTTACACCCTCTATACCTATGGTGCGATCCAGGCTTGGGCCCAGGCTGCGAGCAAAGCCGGTACCACCGACTTTGAACCGGTTGTAAAAGAACTCAAGAGCGGTGACAAATTTGATACCGTCCTAGGTTCGATCTCCTTTGACTCCAAGGGGGACGTTGCAGCACCAGGTTATGTTTTCTATAAATGGGAAAATGGCAGCTACGACTATGCCGATTAAGTTTGGCTAATCGAGCTTGACGATTTCGGAGCCCGGCGTGTTATGCGCCGGGCTTTTTTTATCGACAGGAGACCTTGGATTTAATCTAATTTTTCACATCAATAAAAAATGATCACCGTTCAACTGGCGTCATGTCAATTCTAAGTAATACTTAAATGCCATAAATAAAGGCGCCCTTAAGATCAGGGCGCCGTTTAACAGGTCAGTTGGAAAATCGGTCCGTTAGTCCGCCTTGCGGCCCAGGCCAATTTTTTTGGCGAATTGCGAACGCTGCTTGGCGTAGTTAGGCGCAACCATCGGATAATCGGCGGGTAAACCCCATTTCGCACGGTATTCTTCCGGCGTCATATCATAAGTTGTACGCAGATGACGCTTGAGCATTTTCAATTTTTTGCCGTCTTCGAGACAGATAATATAGTCATCGCCAATCGATTTTTTGACAGGAACTGCCGGTTTCAGCGGTTCTTCTTCTTCGATCTCTTCGACACCTCGTAAATCTTCAAGCGACCGGAATGTTGTTGTGATCAATTCCGGAAGCTGCGTTGCCGCAAGTGCATTGTTGCTGACATAAGCCGAAACGATATCGACTGTCATTTGCAGAAGTTCATCACGATCAAAGGTGTCAGTCGTCAGGTCATTCATTTTTTGTTGTGTCCTTAAACCGGTCCCCAATTGCGGCAAAGAATGCAGCATGAAGGGTATATAATCAGCATTTACGTTTGTTCAATAATGGCGGAAACATATGGCTCAAACGTCATTTTTATACTTAACAAATAACATTAATTCAAACAAACGTACAGCGGTATAGTTGACAGGTCAAAACTGACGTTTCGCTTCTTCATATAAATAGTAAGTTTCTACTCAATAGTTAAGATGCCGGGCATTTTTTTTGGTGTTTATTTGCCCATGATCGCATGGCTAACAGACTGTATTTGAATGATGTGGCACCATTGGTTGCGCAGACAAGTGCTTTTTGGTCGCACAATGTGCATAGCAGAACACACACATAACGGCGCGACTGTGCGTTGGCATGGGGAAGGCGATGTGCTAAAAGGCGCTCAAATTTCATTATCAGTTTGAAAAGGGTGCTGGGAATGTCGGCTAAAACCATTGCTATTGCTGCCGATCACGGCGGTGTCGACCTCAAAACCTTAATCGTCTCGCAACTTTCCGAGCAGGGATACGAGGTTCTTGACCTTGGGACCGATGGTTCGGCGTCGGTTGATTATCCCGATTATGCCTATGCTGTTTGCAAGGCCATTATCGATGGCAAAGCTGAAAGTGGTATTCTGGTTTGCGGATCTGGTATTGGCATGAGCATCGCGGCAAACCGTTATCCCGAAATTCGTGCAGCCCTGGTTCATGACCGGCTTTCTGCTGAATTGTGCCGTCAACACAACAACGCCAACGTTTTGTGTCTTGGGGCGCGCCTGTCGGGGGTTGCCGTTGCACAGGATTGTGTCAATGCGTTTGTCTCGACTCCCTTTGAAGGTGGTCGTCATCAACTTCGTGTCGACAAGCTGACCACCCCTAAATAATAAATAATCAAATTCGCCATATGGCACGCACCAGGGCTCTTGGGCTCTATATTTTCCGTTTTATTGAAAGGCTAGCCCATGTCTTTTAACGGCTTTTTCTCGACCAGCCTGTCGGATGCAGATCCGGCATTGTTCAAATCCATTTCCGATGAGCTTGATCGTCAGAAAAACCAGATCGAACTGATTGCATCTGAAAATATCGTTTCCAAGGCGGTGATGGAAGCACAGGGATCCGTCCTGACCAACAAATATGCCGAAGGGTATCCGTCGCGCCGCTATTACGGCGGTTGTGAATATGTCGACGTTGCCGAAGAATTGGCCATCAACCGGGCAAAAGAATTGTTCGGCTGTGAATTCGTCAACGTTCAGCCGCATTCGGGCGCACAGGCCAATGGTGCAGTTATGCTGGCCCTGTTGCAGCCGGGCGATACGGTTCTGGGTATGTCCCTTGATGCCGGTGGTCACCTGACCCACGGTGCGCGTCCGGCCCAGTCGGGCAAATGGTTTAACGCCATTCAATATGGTGTGCGTGAACAGGACTTCCTGATCGATTACGATGATGTTGAAGCTCTGGCTGTTGAACATAATCCGAAATTGATCATTGCTGGTGGTTCGGCCATTCCCCGCCAGATCGATTTCAAACGTTTCCGTGAAATCGCCGATAAGGTCGGGGCTTACCTGATGGTCGACATGGCGCATTTTGCCGGTCTGGTTGCCGGTGGCGTTCACCCGAGCCCGCTGCCTTATGCCGATATTGTTACCACCACCACCCATAAAACCCTGCGCGGCCCGCGCGGCGGCATGATCCTGTCAAACAACCTGGAAATCGGCAAAAAAATCAATTCGGCCGTATTCCCGGGTCTGCAGGGTGGTCCGCTGATGCACGTTATCGCGGCAAAGGCTGTTGCTTTTGGCGAGGCACTGCGTCCTGAATTTAAGATCTATGCCCAACAGGTTGTTGATAACGCCCGGGTGCTGGCGGACGTTATTCAGTCGCGCGGTTTCAACATTGTCACCAATGGCACCGATACCCATTTGATGCTGGTTGATTTGCGTCCGAAGGGGTTGAAGGGCAACGTTGCCGATATCGCCCTGGAACGGGCAGGGATCACCTGCAATAAAAACGGCATTCCGTTTGATACCGAAAAGCCGACTGTGACTTCGGGCATTCGTCTTGGTACCCCGGCCGGCACCACGCGTGGTTTCGGGACTGAAGAATTCAAACTGATCGGTAAGCTGATTGCCGATGTGCTTGATGCTCTGGTTGATCAGCCGGAAGGCGATGCCGAAGTTGAAGCTTCGGTACGTGCCCAGGTTCAGGAACTTTGCAACAAGTTCCCGATCTATAGCTGATTTCTCTGAAATATAGCGAGAACAGATCATGCGCTGTCCGTTTTGTAGTCACGACGATACCCAGGTGAAGGATTCCCGTCCGACCGAAGAAAATCACGCCATTCGTCGGCGTCGATTTTGTCCGGCGTGCGGGTCGCGATTCACCACTTTTGAACGTGTTCAATTGCGGGAATTGATGGTGGTGAAAAAAGACGGGCAGCGCGAACTTTTTGATCGCGACAAACTGGCACGGTCTATTTTCCTGGCCTGCCGGAAACGTCCGATCGAGGATGAACGCGTTGAAAAGGCCCTGAACGGTATTCAGCGCCGCCTTGAAAGCAGTGGCGAAAGCGACATTACAACCGATACCATCGGCGGTATTGTGATGGAGGCATTGCATGCCCTCGATCAGGTGGCTTATGTGAGGTACGCCTCTGTTTATAAGGATTTCTGCGAAGCGAAAGATTTTGAAGCCTTCGTGGAAAATATGCAGGATAACGAAGAGGCATCGGAACAGTAATCATGTCCGGGGCAATCTTTAGTGATGATGACCGTCATTTTATGCGGGTTGCCCTAAGCCTTTCCCGGCGCGGACTGGGAAATGTATGGCCTAATCCGGCCGTGGGTTGCGTTATCGTCTCGGGTGAGGGCGAAATTGTTGGTCGCGGATGGACCCGCCCAGGAGGCCGTCCGCATGCCGAACGGGTTGCGCTTGATCAGGCGGGTGCGCACGCACGCGGTGCAACGGCCTATGTAACACTGGAACCTTGTAGTCATTATGGCAAATCACCGCCCTGTGCCCTTGGCTTGATAGAGGCCGGGGTTTCCCGTGTGATCAGTGCTCTTGAGGACCCTGATCCCCGGGTTTGCGGGCGCGGCCATCAAATGCTGGCAGATGCCGGTATTGTGGTTCAAACCGGCCTTTTGGCATCGGAAGCGCACGCGCATAATGCCGGGTTTTTATTGCGTGTTGGCGCAGGCAGGCCGCTTGTTACGTTAAAGCTGGCTGGTAGCCTGGACGGGCGTTCCAGCCTGGCCAATGGGGCCAGCCAGTGGATCACGGGCAGTCACGCCCGGGAAAAGGGCCATTTTTATCGCGCCAACCACGATGCGATCCTTGTTGGTGCCAATACGGTTTTGGCCGATAATCCTGACTTGCGGTGCCGCATTGTCGGCCGAGAACACCACTCCCCAGTCCGAATTATTCTGGATCGAACGGTTCGTGTATCGCCCGATTGCAATTTGGCACGTTCTGCTGACGAAACACCAACCTGGTTGTTTGTCGCATCCGAACATAAATCACTCGCTGAAAAGAATTTTGCAAAAACAGCCGTAAAAGTGCTTTCCGCCCGATGCGCGGACGGACATTTTGACCTACATGATGTATTACATGTTCTTGCAGAACAGGGGCTTACGCGTATTCTTGTCGAAAGCGGCGGCGCACTCGCCGCAGCTCTTTTGCAGCAGGACCTGGTAGACCGGATTATACATTTTCAGGCACCGGGCATTATTGGTGCGGACGGGCGCGGGATTATTGCGGAACTGGGGTTGCAAAACCTCGCCCATATGCCGCGTTTCACCCGTCAGTCCGTTGACGCTGTTGGTCAGGATTTTTTGATAAGTTACGCTAAAATAACGGATTAATTTATATGTTTACTGGTATCATCACCGACATCGGAACCGTTCGCAAAGTTGAAAAGAAGGGCGACACCCGCTTTGAGTTCAATACCGCCTTTGATACGTCAAAAATTGACCTGGGCGCGTCAATTGCCTGCAGTGGCGCCTGCATGACGGTTGTTGAAAAGGGTGAAGGATGGTTCGCGATCGAGGCTTCTGCCGAAAGTCTGGCTATGACCACGATGGGCGATCTTGATGTCGGTAGCCGTGTGAACCTTGAACAGTCCCTCCGTATGGGCGACGAGCTTGGCGGGCATATTGTATCGGGGCATGTCGATGGTGTAGCAACCCTGACGGCATTGCATCCCGAAGGTGATTCCATGCGGATGACCTTTGAACTGCCCGCAGAATTTGGCCGTTATGTCGCCCCTAAGGGATCAATTACGCTTGATGGTGTTTCCCTGACGGTTAACGAGGTTGATGGTAACAGTTTTGGCATTAACGTTATTTCACATACCCAGACCCACACCACCTTGGGCGGTCGTAAAGTGGGCGATCGTTTCAATTTCGAAATCGACATGCTGGCCCGTTACGTTGCCCGAATGGTTGGAAAGGACTGATCGCCATGCCTCACCGTCATTTGTCGCCCATTGAAGATGTTATCGAGGAAGCCCGCAACGGGCGCATGTTCATTCTTGTAGATGATGAAGATCGCGAGAATGAAGGGGATCTGGTGATACCGGCCCAAATGGCGACACCTGAAGCCATCAATTTTATGGCGACCCACGGGCGCGGTTTGATTTGTCTGACGTTGGAATCCACCCGTTGCGACCATTTGGGCCTGTCCTTGATGACAGCAACCAACGGGACGCGGCATGAAACTGCCTTTACCGTGTCAATCGAGGCTAAAACCGGTGTAACCACCGGCATTTCCGCACCGGACCGTGCCCGGACGGTTGCAGTTGCCATCGATCCGACAAGCGACCGGCATGATATTGTCACGCCTGGGCATGTATTTCCTTTGCGTGCGCGTGATGGCGGCGTTCTGGTTCGTGCAGGCCATACCGAGGCATCGGTGGATATTGCCCGCCTGGCGGGGCTTAATCCGTCGGGTGTGATTTGCGAGATCATGAACGAAAACGGCGAAATGGCCCGTTTGCCCGAACTGGTGGAATTTGCGCAAAAGCACAATTTAAAAATCGCCCAGATTGCCGATTTGATTCGTTATCGCCGCAAGCATGAAAAAGTCGTGCAGCGTAAAGCGACGACCAAAATCGAAAGCATTCATGGCGGCGCGTTTGATCTTCATTTGTTTGTAAATACGCTAAACTATGCCGAACATATTGCCCTGACCAAAGGCGATATTTCGGATGGCGAACCGGTGTTGACGCGTGTTCATGCCTTAAATGTGCTTGAGGATGTGCTGGGCGACCGCCAGACCGGGCATGGGGGCGATTTGCATGCAGCGATGAATGCCATTGCCGAAGAAGGCAGGGGTGTTATTGTCCTTATTCGCGAGGCACGGGCCAACAGCCTTTCTAGTGCCGTTGCCGGCCTGATCGACCATCATGGTGGTGATGGATCGGGATTGCGCGCAGATATTGCGGGCACAGACTCGGTAGACTCCGATCTTAGAGACTATGGAGTTGGCGCCCAGATTTTGCATGATTTGGGGGTGCGAGACATGATTTTGCTCTCAAACACCAAACGTCACAT
The DNA here is from genome assembly GCF_001907695.1 of Thalassospira sp. TSL5-1. Taxonomy (NCBI): domain Bacteria; kingdom Pseudomonadati; phylum Pseudomonadota; class Alphaproteobacteria; order Rhodospirillales; family Thalassospiraceae; genus Thalassospira; species Thalassospira sp. TSL5-1. Next base: position 1,736,930 of record NZ_KV880637.1, on the reverse strand, counting down.
CGTAGGGCTTGACGGATTTGGTCTAAATCTGGTTGATCAGCGTCCGCTTTGCGTCTCGGAGGAAAAATGAAAAGCACAAGCTCCCCGCACATCCTGATTGTTGATGCGCCATATTACACTCATATCGTCGAAGATCTGGTGAAAGGTGCTGCCAGCACGCTTGAAGCGGGCGGGGCAACCTGGGACCGTCTTTCCGTGAGTGGTGCCTTCGAGGTGCCTGTTGCGATCCGTTATGCTGTTCAGTCGATGAACGAACTGGCAACCGGCCCGCGTTATGACGGTTATTTGGCCCTGGGCTGCGTGATCCGGGGTGAAACCACTCATTACGATCATATCTGTAACGAAGCCAACCGGGCGCTGATGCAGCTTTGCCTGGATTATAACCTGGCCATCGGCAATGGTATTCTGACCGTTGAAAACGAAGCCCAGGCTTTGGCGCGTGCCAGTGCGGACGAAAAGAACAAGGGTGGCGAGGCTGCCAATGCCGTTCTGCGCATGATCGAAGTTCAAAACCATTTTGGAATACATCACAAGTAATGACCGAGAAATCCAAACCCACCATTGCCCAGCGTCGCAGTGCCGCACGTTTTGCCGCCATTCAGGCATTGTATCAGGCTGATCTGTCGCAGGCCGGCGCAGGGCGCGTTGTGCAGGAATATTCCGAGTTCCGCCTTGATGGACAGGGGCAGCGTGACAGTGACGAACCGAATGAAAACCTGATTGATCCGGATCGCGGTTTTTTTGCCGATCTGGTGCAGGGTGTTGAAAACCGGTTGGTGGATATTGATGCCCTGATTGACGGTGCCCTTGAAAAAGGCTGGACGACAAAACGGCTGGAATCTGTTTTGCGCAGTATCATGCGCGCTGGCACGTATGAATTGATGATGCGTGAAGATGTCCCGATGCGGGTTGTCATCACCGAATATGTTGATGTGGCGCATTCGTTCTTTGATGAAAACGAACCCCGTTTAGTTAATGCGGTACTGGACCGTATCGGAAAGTCATTGCGTCCGCTTGAAGCAAACAAGGAGTGAGCTGTGCAGCGATCAGGCGAATTTGAACTGATCGCGCGCTATTTCACGCCGATTGCCCGCCATTCGGCGGCATCATTGGGATTAACCGATGATGCCGCCATTTTTGCGCAAATGCCAGGGAACAGCAGTGTTGTAACGTGCGATGCGTTGGTGGCCGACGTACATTTTCGTGCCGTTGATGCTCCTGAAACCATTGCCCGCAAGGTATTGCGCGTCAATTTATCCGATATCGCGGCAATGGGGGCGCGGCCGACGGGCGTGGTATTGGCGTGCGGCTATAATCGGCACCTTCCCGAAGACTGGATTGTTTCTTTTGCCAAGTCATTTGGCGAGGACTGCGCCTTTTGGGGCGTCGAACTGTATGGTGGTGATACCGTATCCACGGTCGGGCCCAGTTTTTTCAGCTTAACGGCCATCGGCGAAGTGGTTGCCGAACGGGCATTGCGACGCGATGCAGCGCGGCCAGGTGACGTTATTGCCGTGACAGGCACCTTGGGTGACGCCGCACTTGGCCTGGCGATCCTGCAAAATCGGCTTGATCTGACGGATCAGCATTTAAGGGCATTTTTGACAGATCGCTACTGGCTGCCACAGCCCAGATTAACAATCGGTATGAAAGCCTCGGCACTGGGGGCACGTATTGCCGCAATGGATATTTCGGATGGACTGGCGGGCGATATTCGCAAAATTGCCCATGCTTCTAATGTCGGTGTGATTCTGGATCAGGCTGCCATTCCGTTATCTGTTGCGGGTAGGGCGGCTGTAGACCACGATGCCACCTGTTGGCAGCAAATTATGACCGGTGGTGATGATTACGAACTCTTGCTGTGCGGCCCGGCAGACGATATTGCCCGCTTGGGAAATGACGTTACTGTTATTGGCACGGTAACGGAGACTCCGGGCGAGATTTTAATGAAGTCTCTGGATGGTAAAATGGCCGAACTCGCCAAAGGCGGGTTCGACCATTTTTCAAAGCCTTAAAATATTTTCCTGATTTTATGGATTAGATCAGGGTGGTTTTATTTGGCCGTCTCACTAAAGCGGCCAAGGTTGCCAAACAACTGTTGCAGGATGGTCAGTTCGCGACCGGCCGTCGGTGTGACGCGATCACTGGGTTCAACCCGCTTGCCATCTTCAAGATGATATTCTTTCACCAGATCGACCCGGTTTGAGGCGTCAAAGCTGATAACAACAACTTCCTGCTTGGTGACTTCCGGCTTGAAAAAGGCCAGCGTTTCAACCTGACGGGAGATATAAAGCCACACATTCGGATCAAATGTCGCAACACTTGATGGCGTTCCAAGGAGATCGGTGACATCTCCTTTGGTAGATTGCCCCACCTTGATCTGAGCCAGATCTTCGGGTTCGGGCAAATTACCACGATTAGCTATTTGTGGGCTGCAGGCGGCAAGATAGGCGGCGGTTAAACCAGCGACGCACAGGAAGGTGAAGCGTTTTAGTCTTGAATCCATTGAACCCACCGGATTGATCCGTTTGTTGATATCTTAAATGAATTGCCTTGAGTTTCAGCGCAGAGCGCATGATAGTGCCGGGCAACAGGATGGGACGTTCGTCCCGAAAATTTCAAGGCATTCTGCTTGCTGTGGCTCGAATGTCAACGAAGGAGTGGCACGTTGTTCGGCTGGTTAACAAAAAAAGGCAAAAATCCTGATTCTGCCTATGCGTTATATACTGCTTTGGTAAACCAGGCGCGCCGACCTGAGTTTTATCTTCAGGGCGGTGTTACCGATACAAAAGAAGGCCGCTTTGATCTGATTCTGGTCCATGCCTTTATGCTGTTTCGCCGGCTGAAAGGCAGCTCTGCACAAAAAGAACTTGCCCAGCAGGTGTTTGATGTGATGTTTGCTGATCTTGATCAGAATATGCGGGAAATGGGGATTGGGGATGTTGGCATCCTCAAACGCATACGCAAAATGTCAGAATCCTATCATGGCCGTATTGTCGCCTATGAAGAGGGTGTTTTGGCCGGTGATGCCAGTCTGGCTGCGGCATTGGATCGCAACCTGTTTGCAGATACCCAGGTCACACCTGATCAGCTTGCAACGATGACGGCTTATGTTTTTGCCACGTTAGACCATCTCTCGCTTTTGGATGATGATGCGCTTTTGCGTGGTGAAGTCTCGTTTCCGGCGCCGCCATACGAAGCCGCCGGACAGTAAAAAACTGAAAACAAAAGAGCTTACGTAATGTCTGAAAATCTGACACCGGAATTTTCGCGCATTGTTAAAGTGCACGAACTGACCGCGAAAAAAACCACCCATGATATCGAAGCGACTGCAGCCGAACGTGCGGCTCTTGCGGACCGGTTCGATTTGGTGGGTATCGAGAAAATGGTCGCCAAGCTGACCCTGACCGTTGCCGGGAACGGCGAAGTCACGGTGCGTGGCCCGCTGCATGCTGAAATTACACAGCGTTGTGTCGTTTCCCTAGAGCCGGTTCCCGAAACCGTTGATGATGAAATCGAGGTTCTGTATTCGCCGCATGTCAGCGAGGACAACCTGCCATCGACCGCGGATGATCTTGAAGGCCTCAGTGAAGAAGAACTGATGGCGTTGCTGGATCAGCCCGAACCCTTGACCGATGGCGAGATTGACCTTGGTGAAGTGGCTTCCCAGTTCCTGGCAATTTCGATGGACCCGTATCCGCGCAAGGACGGTGTTGATATTGACGATTTCGCCGAGGAAGAGGAAGTTGAAGAACAGCCGAACCCGTTCGCCAAACTGGCGGGCTTAAAGGAAAAATTGGAAAACAAGAACTGAAGCTTCTGATGCTTTACCTTGTGCCGCAACGGAATTTCCGGTAATTACGGGCTTTCCGGGCGTATCTCGCTGAACCGCGGCGCAGACCGGTTTCGCGGCGGTTACGTTTTCCTGTATATAATGTTTAAAACAACGACAAGAGAATACATTGCCTGAACAGGTTCGCATTTCACTTGACGCGATGGGGGGAGACCACGCGCCCGACATGGTTGTCGCGGGGGCTGAAATCGCGCTTAAACGTTTGCCGCATTTGAAGTTTCTGATGTATGGCGACGAGGCGCGGATCAAACCGCTTCTGGATAATTGTCCGGAACTGGCAGCTGTGACCGAGGTTCGTCATGCAACGCAGGAAGTAACGATGGACGACAAGCCGTCCGTTGCCCTGCGCCAGCGTCGTGACTCCAGTATGCGTCTGGCAATCAACGCCGTAAAGGAAGGTGACGCCCAGGGCGTCGTTTCTGCCGGGAATACCGGTGCATTGATGGCAATGGCAAAGTTTGTTCTTAAAACACTGCCGGGAATTGATCGCCCGGCAATTGCCACTTATATGCCGACCCAGCGTGGTGAAACCATTATGCTGGATCTGGGCGCAAATATTGAATGCAACGAAGAAAACCTGGTGCAGTTTGCCCTGTTGGGCGAGGTTTTTGCCCGCGTTTTGTTTGGCATTGAAAAGCCTTCTGTTGGTTTGCTCAATGTTGGTATTGAGGAACTCAAGGGCAATGAGTCTGTCAAAAAGGCGGCATCGATCCTGCGGGAAATCAATTTGCCTATTCAATTTGCCGGGTTTGTCGAGGGGGATGATCTGGCAAAGGGAACCGTCGATGTCATTGTCACCGATGGTTTCACCGGCAATGTGGCCCTTAAGACGGCAGAAGGAACAGCACGTCTATTGGTGCATTTCCTGCGCGAAACATTTCGCAGTTCTTTTTGGGCTAAGATCGGCTATTTGCTTGCACGACGTTCGCTTCAGCGTTTTCGCGAACGTATGGACCCGCGTCGTTACAATGGAGCGATGCTTTTGGGGCTTAATGGTATTGCCGTCAAAAGCCACGGTGGCACGGATGCGCTTGGTTTTTCAAACGCCATTGGTGTGTGCCATGATTTGATTGCCAATCGGCTGAATGAAACGATCAAGGCGGAAATTGCCTCTTTCGAGGCTGAAATGTCCAAGGCGGAAGTTAAAGACCCTGACGTTGCGCCTGAAGATACCGCACAGTAATTCCTTGTTTAAACCTTCGCATATTGGCAGTTCATCATCATGACAATTCGTTCACGCATCATTGGTTGTGGTTCCTATCTTCCTTCTAATGTGCTGACCAACGAAGAACTTGCACATCGTGTTGATACAACAGATGAGTGGATAGTATCCCGAACCGGTATTCGTCAGCGCCATATTGCAGCCGAGGGCGAAACAACCAGTGATCTGGCCTATCATGCTGCTGTTCAGGCGATGGAACATGCCGGGGTATCGGCCTCTGACATCAATATGATCATTGTTGCGACGGCTACGCCGGATAACACGTTCCCGGCGACGGCAACAAAAATTCAGCATCGCCTTGGTGTGGTTGGTTTTGCCTTTGATGTGCAGGCGGTTTGTTCAGGTTTTATTTATGCGCTGACAACCGCGGATATGTATATTCGCAATGGTCAGGCCAAAACCGTACTTGTGATTGGTGCCGAAACTTTTTCGCGCATTCTGGACTGGGAAGACCGTCGTACCTGTGTGTTGTTTGGTGACGGGGCAGGGGCGGTTATTGTGCAGGGCTATGAAGGGACCGGCACAATTGAGGATCAGGGGATTCTGGCATCCCGGCTTCATTCTGACGGCAGCAAATATGAACTGCTTTATGTCGATGGCGGGCCGTCTTCAACCCAGACCGTTGGTCATCTTCAAATGGAAGGCCGCGAGGTTTTTCGTCATGCTGTTACCAATCTGGCATCGGTTATTCGTGAAGTCCTTGCAGATACAGGGATCGAAGCAGAGCAAATCGACTGGCTGGTACCGCATCAGGCCAACCAGCGCATTTTGGATGGTACGGCGCGCAAATTTGGCATTTCGCCGGATCGTGTGGTCGTGACGGTTGATCGTCATGCCAATACATCAGCCGCGTCCATTCCGCTGGCACTGAGTGAAGCCGTGCATGATGGGCGTATCAAACGCGGCGATATTGTTGTTCTTGAGGCAATGGGCGGCGGATTTACCTGGGGTGCTTCACTGGTACGTTGGTAAAATTTTTATCTGTTTTAAAGGTCAAAATAAGCTAAAATCAGGAAAAATGATTAAAAATCAGTGATTTGGCGTAAAAAGTGCAATTTTCCGCCACAATCACGTGTATCCTATTGATATTGACTGATTTAGCCACCAACTATACCTTTGTGTTCATTGCCCTGTTATGAGGAGGCGGTCTGCATGTCGGAAACAACGGTTACCCGCGCCGATCTAGCCGAAGCGGTCTATCAGGAAGTCGGCCTGTCGCGAAATGAATCTGCCCAATTACTGGAAACAGTGTTGGACGAAATCTCCAGTGCGCTGATCCGGGACGAGGTTGTCAAAATTTCTTCTTTTGGCAGTTTTTCCGTACGCAGCAAAGGCGAGCGTATCGGCCGGAACCCGAAAACGGGTGAAGAAGTGCCGATTCTACCCCGCAAAGTGCTCGTTTTCAGACCGTCCCAGGTTCTCAAATCGCGCATTAACGCATAAAATTACGAATAAACGCGATCAATGAAAAATGAATTGGGGGAGACGGCGAAAAATCGCCGTACCATGAAATCTGACTCTGCTTTCAGAACAATCAGCGAGGCGGCAACCGAATTGGGTCTGCAGCAGCACGTCTTGCGTTTCTGGGAGCAGAAATTTCCGCAAATCAAACCGATGAAGCGGGCGGGTGGTCGTCGCTATTATCGGCCGGATGATATTGAGTTTCTCAAAGGTATTCGTGCGCTTTTGCATGATCAGGGTTACACCATCAAGGGTGTACAAAAACTGATCGCGCAAAATGGCGGGACGTTGCCTGGTGGCGCTATCCAGCCTGCCTCAAAAGATGCTTCCGTGGCGGACAGCGAAACTGTGTCTTATGCCGAATCAGTTTCAGACGATGCCATTGATGTTGTTTCAGATTCGTCGAAAAAAGCGATTGATCGGCAGTCGCTGATGAACGTTTTAGGCGAACTTGAAGGATTGCAATCGCTTTTGAGGGCTACTCTTCAGGAAGTGAAAAAAAATCCGTAAAAACCATTTGCGTCTTGGGCGCGGCGGGGCTATGTATCTGTCCGCGCCGCAAGGCGCACATCGGTCGGAGCGTGGCGCAGCCTGGTAGCGCACCTGCATGGGGTGCAGGGGGTCGGAGGTTCGAATCCTCTCGCTCCGACCAATTCCTTCAAGGATCCAAAACAGTTAACCTGCACCAGTTCGTGGCGCGGGTTTTTTATTATCTTCTCCAAACTCTGGCCTTAGTAGGGATGACGAATATACCGGATCGCCAGAGACAGATTATTCCTTTATCACACTGCGACCATTATCGGTAAGCTTGCAGACCAGCCAGTCGGGTTTTAACGGATTGGCAAACCAGGGTTCGGCCCAGCCACGGTCAATGCAGGCCTGAACCGTTTTTGCCGATACCTGCTTTCCCTGTTCATCAAAAAGTGGCAATTTGCCTCCTGGCTGTGAAAGGCCACGTTTAAGCCAGTTTTTCTGGGTGCTGGTCGGCTTTGTCGCCTTTGCCGCTGGCATGATAAAACTCCCTGTTGAACGTACCCCAAAAACGGGGGGGATCTGGTAGGCGTATCATAGCCAAAGTCTTGCCGAATTTCGCAGAAAGGGCAACTGCCATGACAAATATCAAAACCAATGCGCTTGAAATGGTAATGGCTTATGTCACGGTGCCGGATATGGATTGTGCACGCAAAATCGCCCGTTCCGCGCTCGGCGCAAGGCTGGCGGCCTGCGCCAACATTTTACCGTCAATGACATCGGTTTATGAATGGAATGGCGAAGTGGAAGAGGCAAGTGAAACTGTTTTGCTGCTGAAAACCGAAAAACAGATATTTTCCAAATTGCAGGCCCATGTGCTGGACATTCATCCTTATGATACCCCTTGTGTACTTGAAGTGCCGCTTGGCCGGATTAATGATGGCTATGCGGCCTGGCTGCACCAACAAGTGAGCTGACGGAAATTTGAGGGGCCTTAAGGCAATCGCGCTGTTGCGCCGCGCCCCTGCCGACAATAGGATGGCGCCTTAATGACAAAAGAAGTGACACAATGAACCATGTAACCAAACTGGTCCTGGAAATGGGGCCGCTGGTGCTGTTTTTTGCAATTAACAGCATTACACATAATCTGATGACGGCAACGCTGGTTTTTGTTGTGGCGACAGTCGTTGCGCTTGCTGTGTCGTTTCTGATCAACCGTACCATTCCGATGATGCCACTTATCGGTGGTTTTTTTGTTATTATTTTCGGTGGTTTAACGCTGTATCTTCAAGATGAGCTTTTCATCAAGATCAAGCCGACCATCGTGAATTTGATGTTTGCGGCCATTCTGTTTGGTGGTCTTGCGATGGGAAAGCTGTTTTTGAAACTCGTTTTGGAAACGGCGTTTCAGGTAACGGATGCAGGCTGGCGTACTTTGACCTGGCGTTGGGGCCTGTTTTTTGTGGTGCTGGCCATTGCCAACGAGGTGGTCTGGCGCAATTTTGGTACCGACTTTTGGGTTGCCTTTAAGGTTTGGGCCGTTACCCCCATCACATTGCTGTTTGGGTTGGCCCAAGTGCCGGTAATTTTAAAATATCAATTGCCGGAAGAAGAAAAAGCGGAAGCCTGAGAGATTATTCTGCGTTGATGCGACAACAGGCGGGTCATGTGGCCCGCCTGTTGTCGTAAGTGCGTGAAGGTTTTATCGGTTGCTTTACGCGTTTATGCCGTGCGGGGAAGCGCGATACTGGCGACGGCCTGTGCGGCAATGCCTTCTTCGCGGCCGGTAAAACCCAAACGTTCGGACGTGGTGGCCTTTACATTGACGCGGTCAATGTCGATGGACAGGATAGTAGCAATGGCCTGGCGCATGGCTGGCGTATGCGGGCCGATTTTCGGGCGTTCGCAAATCAGCGTCACATCGACATTCACAATGCGCCCGTTACGCTGGGCAACCAGGTTGGCTGCATGTTTTAAAAACTGGTCCGATGCCGCACCTTTCCATTGCGGATCACTGGGCGGGAAGTGCTGGCCAATATCCCCGGCAGCGATTGCGCCTAAAATGGCATCGGTCAGGGCATGCAGGCCAACATCGGCATCGGAATGTCCCTCTAGCCGGGCCTTATGCGGTACCGAGACACCACATAACATGCAGGCATCACCCGGTGCAAAGCGATGGACATCAAAGCCGGTGCCGGTGCGATATTCTTCTGCAATCATGGCGTGCTCTTTCAGGGGATTTTCGGGGGGATTTTCCGGGGTTAAATATTCGCTCAGCCGGGCAATGTCGTCGCGTCGGGTGATTTTATCGTTCCGCTCACTGCCGGGCACACATTTGACAGGGATACCCAGTTGCTCAAGCAGGCTGGCATCATCTGTCATTTCCTGGCCCTCGAATTTGGTGTGGGCCATCAGAAGGGCGTTAAAGTCAAATCCCTGCGGCGTTTGCGCCCGCATCAGGGTATCACGCGCAATGGTACGCAAAATGACCTTGTCATCATCGCATTGTTTAATGGTGTCATGCACGGCAATGCCGGGAATGGCCCCTTTGTGATCTTGCAAGGCATCAAGAACGCGGTAAATGACATCAGGATCAATGCCGGGGCGGGCCGCATCGTGCACAAGGACATAATCCGGTGTGACATCGCTCAGGGCACGCAAGCCGTTGAGCACTGATTGCTGTCGCGTGGCACCACCGGCAACAGCTGGACGCAACCCTTTGCCCGTTATCAAATCGCCAATCGCGGCGTCCAGATGATTTTGATGCAGGGGATTATAAACAACCTGAATATGATGGGCTGGGCAAAGCTGCATGAACGCTTCGATGCTATGACGCAGAAGCGTTTTGTCACCTATGTGATGATATTGTTTTGGCAGCGGATCACCAAATCTGCTACCGCTACCGGCAGCAACGATGACAACCGAGATTTTTTTGTTCATAAACGATATATGCTCACATCAATAAAGTGGGCGACAAGCTAACTTTACCAACCCGATTTGCCAAGTCGCCAAATTTTATCTTCTGTTGCCTGCAACCATTCTGGACATTTTTGCATGTTCGCCACCGCCATTCATATTCTGTCCCTTTTGCCCCTGACATGCCAGATCATGCGGCGTGAGCCACAGCGTGATTTCTGGTTTTATGCCTCGATCGGTGTGGGTATTGCAGGAACCATCGCGGTATTAAGCCTGACGGGCGAGGCTGTGCAATCGCGCGGGTTTTCTGCTGCCTTGCATTGGTCGGAGTTAACGGTGCTGTTTATCTTCGGGGGTGTTGCGACCTGTGTGCTCCATCAGCAGGTTTGGCGACTGGGCGGTTATGTTGGGGCATACCTGATCCTGTTTGGCGTTGTTGCCGCCATTTTCGAATCTATCGGCGGTGCCGCACCGGGCCAGGTTGAGGAACAGGTGCTTTATTCCGCCTGGTTGTGGGTGCATATAGGAACATCCCTGATCACTTATGCGCTTGTTACCATCGCAGCCATTGCGGCAATGGCCTATGTCGTGCAGGAAAATGCCCTTAAAAACCGGCGCCCCAACCGCTGGAGCAGGCGTTTGCCGCCATTGCGCGATAGTGAGCTGATGTTGATCAGCTATCTTAAATGGTCTGCCTGGGTGCTTGTCGTTGGTATTGTCACTGGTTTTGCCCTGCGTCAGATAGAAGGCACCGCTTTATGGACAATTGATCATAAAATGCTGCTGACGCTGTCGGGTTTTGCCGTTATCTGCACCCTGATCTGGATACATGAACGATCCAGTTTGCGCGGGCGCATGGCGGTAAGGTTTGTGCTGGGCGCGTGGTTGTTACTAACGCTGGCATTTCCGGGGGTGCGTTTCGTAACGGTCTATCTTTTGGGGTGAAAACAGCCAATTTTATGCTGTTTACACTATTCGTAGGCTTATTACGCTTAGAGTTGTTGCACTCTGCCTTCAGTTTCATTAATCTGCCCAAGTTTTAGGCAATCGGAAGTTCTTCATGTCTTTGCAGATCGGTTCTGTGACCGTGCCGGAAAATGTTGTTCTGGCACCGATGTCAGGTGTTACTGACCTCCCATTTCGTCAGCAGGTGCGCCGTTTTGGTGATCATCTCGTTGTGTCGGAAATGATTGCGTCGGACGCCATGACCCGTATTCAGCAGCATCAGAAAGAAGTGCGTAAAATGCACGGCGATTGTGCAGCCGAAAGCCCGCTTTCGGTGCAGTTGGCCGGCACCGAACCGTCAGAAATGGCCGAAGCGGCGAAAATGAATGAAGCCCGTGGAGCCATGATCATTGATATCAATATGGGCTGCCCGGCAAAGAAAGTGACCAAGGGATATGCCGGTTCAGCCCTGATGCGCCAGGAAAAGCTGGCTGCCGAGATCATGGAAGCAACCGTAAATGCGGTGAAGGTGCCCGTTACCCTTAAAATGCGCCTTGGCTGGGATGACGATGACCGCAATGCGCCGCGTCTGGCTCGTATTGCCGAGGACTTGGGAATACAGATGTTGACTATTCATGGTCGCACGCGCTGCCAGTTCTATAAGGGCGAGGCGGACTGGGATGCGATTACTGACGTCAAGGCCGCCGTGTCCATACCGGTCATTGGTAATGGCGATGTGCAAAGCGAAGAAGACGCCGCAGAGCTTTTGCGACGGTCCGGTACCGATGGCGTTATGATTGGTCGGGGCGTGCAGGGGCGGCCCTGGTTTTTAAAGCAGGTTTCCCATTATCTGAAAACGGGAACAAAACTGCCGTCACCGACGCTCGAACAGCAGCTTGAAACCATTTTGGCCCATTATGATGCAATATTGGATCATCACGGGCTCATTCCCGGTTATCGCATCGCGCGAAAGCATCTTGGCTGGTATTGCAACGGTTTGCGCGACGCAACCGAGTTTCGCCGAACTGTTAATGTGCTGGATGATCCGGTTCAGGTTAAAGATGCCATTCGTGCCTTTTATGAACCCAAAATTGAAACCGAATTACGTGAATGTGCCGCCTGAAATGGCCGCAATCATTTGCCTGATAACTGATTGACGATCGGGGGACAAAAATGAGGCTAGGCTTTGGCAAGGGATATTCTGTTGATCCCGCTGGCGTTTTGAACGCCATTGCCAGTGCAGTTGTGGTTGCTGATCGGGATGGCAAAATACGCTTTGTCAACCAGGCGAGCGAACAACTGTTTAACACCAGTGCGGCAGTATTATGCCGCAGCAACCTCAAAGATTTCATTCCGGAAGACAGCCCCGTTTTCTCGCTTGTTGCGCAGGCGATTGATGAGGCGACGCTTGTTGCTGACCATGACCTGCTGATCGAGAGCCCGAAAATTGGGCGCCATGCCGTTAATTTAACGGTTGGATCAATGGCGGATGAAACGGGGTGTGCCGTTTTAACATTCGAACCACGTTCGATTGCGCAAAAAATTGATAACCAGTTGCTGAGCCGTAATTCGGCACGATCTGTCAGTGCGATGGCCGCCATTTTAGCCCATGAAATCAAAAATCCGCTGTCAGGCATCCGGGGGGCCGCCCAGTTGATCGAACAGACGGCAACCGAAGATGACCGGGTATTGACCCGCTTGATTTGTGATGAAGCCGACCGGATTGTGAACCTGGTTGACCGCATGGAAATATTTTCGGACAAGCCGCTGGAGCGCGGTGCGGTCAATATTCATACGGTGCTGGAACATGTGCGTCGCCTGGCCGAAAATGGTTTTGGTCATAACCTGCATTTTGAAGAAATCTATGACCCGTCCTTACCGCCGGTTTATGGTAACCGCGATCAGCTGATCCAGGTGTTTTTAAATCTGGTGAAAAACGCGGCCGAGGCAGTACAGTCCGAAACAGGTTTGATTACGATTTCCACCCGCTATCAACATGGTGTACGCCTTGCAGTTGCAGGCGGCGATACCCGTGTGCATTTGCCGCTGGTGGTTTCCGTTCGTGATAATGGCCCGGGGATTCCGCCCGATATGCGCGAAAGCCTGTTTGATCCCTTCGTCACCACCAAGCCTACCGGGTCCGGTTTGGGGTTGGCTTTGGTTGCGAAAATCATTGCCGATCATGGCGGCGTGATCGAGGTAAAAGACGTGCCGACAGGCGGGGCGGAATTTCAAATTATGCTGCCGATCTATCATCGGACCCTGGCAGAAGATATTCAAGCCAATCAGAAAGATAGCTGGATCAAGGAAGAAACACTATGAGTGCGCAACCAGCCCGTATTCTTGTCGCCGATGATGATCGCGCCATTCGTACCGTTCTGACGCAGGCTCTGTCGCGGCAGGGCCACGAAGTTCGTAGCACCGGACACGGTAAAACCCTGTGGGACTGGATCGCGGATGGCGAGGGTGATCTGGTGATCACCGATGTGATGATGCCCGACGAAAATGGCCTGGATATGGTGCCGCGTATTCGCAAGCTGCGCCCCGATCTGCGTGTTATCGTCATGAGTGCGCAAAATACCCTGTTAACAGCGGTTAAAGCCGCCCAGCGCGGTGCGTTTGAATATCTTCCAAAACCCTTTGATTTGAACGAATTGATGGGAATTGTTGATCGTGCGCTTGAAACACCGGTAAATCAGGAAAATGCCAAACCGGCAGGCGAGGAGGGTGATGATCGCCTGCCGCTAATCGGCCGTTCCGCGGCAATGCAGGAAATTTATCGTTCGCTGGCGCGCCTGATGAATACTGACCTGACCGTGATGGTAACGGGCGAAAGCGGGACCGGTAAGGAACTGGTGGCACGCGCACTTCATGAATATGGATCGCGTCGGCACGGCCCGTTTGTTGCCATCAATATGGCCGCCATCCCGCGTGAATTGATTGAAAGCGAGCTTTTTGGTCATGAAAAAGGCGCCTTTACCGGTGCCAATGAACGCAAGGTAGGCCGGTTTGAGCAGGCCGAAGGTGGCACACTGTTTCTTGATGAAATCGGGGACATGCCGCTAGAGGCGCAAACCCGGCTTTTACGTGTCTTGCAGGAAGGCGAATATACCCGTGTTGGCGGTCGAACCCCCATTCGCGTCAATGTGCGAATTGTTGCCGCAACACACCGTGATTTACGCAAATTGATCCGCGAAGGCAGTTTCCGCGAGGATCTTTTCTATCGGTTGAATGTGGTTCCCATTCGTTTGCCCAGCCTGCGTGAACGCCTTGAAGATATCCCGGAACTGGTCAATCATTTTCTTGCCCAGGCAAGCGAGCAGGGCCTGCCACGCAAAACCCTGTCTGCTGAAGCAATGGCACGCCTGAAGGCGCATCGCTGGCCCGGTAACATTCGCGAGCTTGAGAATATGGTGCGGCGTTTAACCGCGCTCTATTCGCAGGACATGATTGGCGTTGACGTGATTGAAACCGAGTTTGCGGAAAACAGCGTGGCAGAATCGGCCCCGGCTGGTGAACCGCAATCGCTTTCGGAATCAATTGAGCGGCATGTGCGTGAATATTATGACGCCCATGACGATGATTTGCCTTCCAGTGGTCTGTATGACCGCATTTTGCGCGAAATGGAACGCCCACTATTAACCGTGACGCTTGAGGCAACTCGGGGTAATCAGGTGAAGGCGGCCGAAGTTTTGGGGCTTAACCGCAATACCTTACGCAAGAAAATCCGGGATCTGGGTTTGGAAGTGGTACGGGGCGCAAAATGAGCTTACCCGTGCGCCAGCGCCGTAAGGCATGGCAGCAATCGGCATTTGTCAAATTGCTGGGACGGATTGCACAGTCGCGCAAATTTGCAATCGGACTGGTCATCGCCGCCCTGATTTCCGCGACAGTCACCTATCTTGCCATGACGGGAACGGCGCCATTACGGCCCGATCCACGTACCATTATTATCCTGCTTAATATCGACCTGATATTGCTTCTTGCACTGGCAACGTTGGTGGCGCGCAAGCTGGTGCAAATCTGGGTGGAGCGGCGCAAGGGAACCGCCGGGGCAAAGCTGCACACACGGCTGGTTTTGATGTTCAGTCTGGTTGCCGTAACGCCCGCCATTATTGTGGCCGTGTTTTCGGCCCTGTTTCTGCATTTTGGCATTCAGGGCTGGTTTAGCGACCGTATTCGCACGGCGGTTGAAGAAAGCATGGTCATTGCCCAAGCTTATCTTCAGGAACATCAGGAACTTATCCGCGCCGATGCCTTGGCAACCGCAAGCGATTTGCAGCGCCTTGGGGTTTCCTTTGCAACCGATCCCAACCGCTTGTCGCGCATATTGACGGCGCAGGCCGATGCCCGCGGTCTACCCGAAGCCCTGATCATTGATGGCAGCGGCAAGGTGATTGCCCAGTCCGATTACAGTTTTTCCTATGATCCCGAAGGGGCGCCCGTTCCACAGGAGGTCTTTGACCGGGCGCGGGTCAATGACGTTGTTCTGATGCTGGGCGATACCGAGGACCGCATTCGTGCCGTTGTGCGGCTGGATAATTTTATCGATGGCTTTTTGCTGGTGGGTCGGTTCGTTGACAGCAGCGTTCTTGATCGCATCGAACAGGCCCGACGTGCGGTTAAGGCCTATGAAAACCTTGAAGGTGAACGTTCCGGCATCGTCGTGACCTTTGTGATGATTTTTGTCATCATCGCTGTGGTCCTGTTGCTTGCTGCCGTGATGTTGGGCCTTACGGTTGCAACGCGGCTGGTGGAGCCGATCTCGCAATTGATTAACGGGGCCGAAAAGGTCCGTGACGGTGATTTGTCCTTCCGTGTACCGTTAGACGGGCAGGGAGACGAGCTGGAGGCCTTAAGCCGGGCCTTTAACCGGATGACAGCTCAGCTTGATACGCAACGTGCCGAACTGATTGCAGCGAATCGTCTGAATGACGAAAGACGGCGCTTCACCGAAGCTATTTTGGGTGGGGTGACAGCAGGTGTGATTGGTCTTGATGCCGATTGTCGCATTAATTTGCCAAACCGAAGTGCGTCGGAACTGTTGGGGCTGGATATTGACAACAAATTGGGGCAGCCCATTTGCGAGGTTATACCCGAATTTAACGTGCTTTTTGACGAGGCCATCAAGGAAGGAGAACGTTCCAAACCCCGCCAGATCGAAATTCGGCGTGACGGGCTAAACCTGATGTTACTTGCCCGAGTTACGGTCGAGCGTGCAGGGGATCGTTCCATTTTTGGCTATGTTGTAACCTTTGATGATGTGACTGAACTTCAGAATGCGCAGCGTATGGCGGCCTGGGCTGATGTTGCACGACGTATTGCACATGAAATCAAAAATCCGCTGACACCGATCCAACTTTCGGCGGAGAGGCTGCGTCGCAAATATCTTAAGGAAATTCAAAGCGATACCGAGATATTTAAAACCTGCATTGAAACCATCATCCGTCAGGTTGGCGATATTGGTCGAATGGTGGACGAGTTTTCGTCTTTTGCCCGAATGCCCAGCCCGAAAATGCGCAATGAAAATCTGGCTGACCTAGCTAAAAATGCCCTATTTTTGCAACAGCAGGCGCATTCAGCAATTAAATATGACTTTGTCATTGATGACGGGATCGATACGCATATCCAATGCGATTCCCGCCAGGTGAACCAGTGCCTGATCAATACCCTTAAAAATGCGGCAGAGGCCATTGCCGGGCGCGATAAAGGTGACGGCGACCTGCCGCCGGGGCATATTGGCGTTTATATTCGCCCAGGCAACGATCCGGATCAGCGGATTGATATTGTGATAGAGGATAACGGCAGGGGCTTGCCTACCGAACACCGCGAACGTTTGACCGAGCCTTATGTTACGACACGCAGCAAGGGAACCGGGCTTGGTCTGGCGATCGTTAAGAAAATCATGGAAGACCACGGCGGAGAGCTTATACTCGCCGACAGAGAAGAAACAGGCGCGCGAGTGACATTGTCTTTTCCAAAGAATTCTACAAAATTAACTGAAAATTCTTCGGACAGTGATAGTTTGCCGCCAGCCGTATGACGCATTTTTTGTGCGGCAAGAAAAATGAATAGAAACACCAAGGTTATTGTCGAAACATGGCGCACGATATTTTAATCGTCGACGATGAAGAAGACATCCGGTCGCTCATTGCTGGCATTCTGGAAGACGAAGGTTACACCACCCGGGCTGCGGCATCGAGCCAGCAGGCCCTCTCTGAGGTTGCCGCACGGCGACCGACACTGGTGGTGCTTGATATCTGGATGGAGGGGAGCGAGCATGACGGGATCGAGACCTTAAAGCTGATCCAGCGCGAACATCCCGAAGTCCCTGTAGTCATGATTTCCGGTCACGGCAATATTGAAACCGCGCTTGAAGCATCGCGTAATGGTGCATACGATTTTATCGAAAAACCGTTTAATACGGACCGGTTATTGCTTGTTGTTGAACGGGCGATCGAGGATGCGCGCCTGCGCCGTGAAAACCGTGAACTGACACTTCGCGCTGGCGGCGATGTTGAAATTGTCGGAAAAACCCCTTCAATCGTTAATTTGCGCCAGGCGATTGACCGTGTCGCCCGTACCGGCAGCCGTATTCTTATTTCCGGCCCGGCCGGCGTTGGCAAAGAAGTGGTTGCACGGCTGGTTCACAAGAATTCAGCAAGGGCAAATGGTCCCTTTGTTGTGTTGAATTGCGCAAATATATCACCCGAGACGATGGAAGATTCGTTGTTTGGTGCGGTTGGCAATGCAACGCGTGAAGCGCGCACCGGAATGCTGGAAATCGCACATGGCGGCACTCTTTTGCTTGATGAAGTGGCTGATATGCCGCTTGAAACCCAGGGCAAAATTGTGCGGGTCCTGCAGGATCAAACCTTTGTGCGGGTCGGCGGTTCCGTACCGGTCAGTGTTGATGTGCGGGTAATCGCGACCACGTCGCGGAATCTCGAAGAAAAGATCGAAGAACAGAAATTTCGCCAGGATCTCTATTACCGGCTCAACGTTGTACCGCTTGAAGTGCCGCCACTGGTGGCCCGGCGGGATGATATTCCCGAACTGGCTGATTATTTCCTGTCGCGTTATGCTGATGCCACCGGTTTGCCCCGTCGTACCCTGTCCCCCGAAGCGATTGCCGCCCTGCATGCCTATGACTGGCCGGGAAATGTGCGTCAGCTTAAAAACGTGATCGAACGTTTGATGATCATGGCACCAGGCGACAGCACCCAGATGATCAGCGGCAAAATGCTGCCAAGTGAATTGTTTTCCGACATGCCTGAATCGCTTGTCTTTGATAAAACCAGCGAAATCATGGCCCTGCCTTTACGTGAAGCCCGCGAATTGTTTGAAAAGGAATATTTGCAAACACAAGTGGACAGATTTGGTGGCAATATTTCGAAAACTGCCAATTTTATCGGAATGGAACGTTCCGCTTTGCATAGAAAGCTCAAAAGCCTGGGAATTTACGGGGACCGTGTTGGCGATTGATGCCATCGCACCGGTTCTGGTCCACAGGGTTTTGATCAGGAGAAAACATAAATGAAAGTCATCATTTGCGGCGCGGGGCAGGTGGGGTTCCACATTGCCAAGTATCTTGCAGCCGAACAAAACGATGTGACGGTTATTGATCAGTCCGAAGAACTGATTCGCAAAATTTCCGACACCCTGGAAGTTAAGGGGATCATCGGCTTTGGGTCGCACCCCGATGTTCTGCAGCAGGCCGGCGCAGAAGAAGCCGATATGCTGATCGCGGTGACCTTTGCCGATGAAGTCAATATGACGGCCTGCCAGGTGGCGCATTCGCTTTTTAACGTTCCCACCAAAATCGCCCGTATTCGCAGCCAGACCTATCTGCAGCCTGAATGGGCCGGATTATTTGGCCGGGAAAAGCTGCCGATTGACGTTGTCATTTCACCGGAAATGGAAGTGGCCCGTGCGGTTGCGCGCCGCCTTAGGGCCCCCGGGGCATTTGATATGATCCCGTTTGCCGATGACATGGTTAAAATTCTTGGCTTGCGGTGCAACGAAGACTGCCCGGTGATCAATACGCCGCTACGCCAGCTGCATCAGTTGTTTCCCGATCTCAATATTTCGATCCTTGGGATGATCCGTAATGACAAACCGGTTTATCCCAAAGGCGAAGACCAGATGCTGGCGGGCGACCTGGTGTATCTGGCTGTTTCCAGTGATCAGGTGGACCGGGCCATGTCGGCCTTTGGTCATGAAGACCCCGAAGCACGCCGTATTGTTATTTTTGGCGGCGGCAATATTGCCCTGTTCCTTGCCGAAGAAATCAATAACAATTTCCCGGGGGTTACGACCCGCCTTATTGAATCCGACCCGGAACGGGCCCGGTTTGTCGCCCAGAAGCTGCCAAAGAAAAGCGTTGTTCTGTGTGGGGACGTGCTGGACCCCGAACTGCTTGAAGAAGCCAACGTTGCCAATGCCGAGGCTGTGGTGGCCCTGACAAATGACGACGAAACCAACATTTTGTCGTCGCTTCTGGCTAAACGGTATGGCTGCCCGCGTGCCTTAACGCTGGTCAATAAAAGTACTTATACCTCACTGGTATCCGAACTCGGTGTGGACGTGGTAATCAGCCCGCGCATGACGACGGTTTCCACCATTCTGCAACATGTGCGCCGTGGCCGTATCCGTGCGGTTCACAGCCTGTCCGAAGGGTTTGGTGAAGTGCTGGAGGCAGAGGCCCTTGAAACAGCACCGATTGTTGGCAAAGCGATTAAAGACATTGCAATGCCACCGGGTGTTGTTTTTGGTGCGATCCTGCGTGATGACAAGGTTGTTATGCCGCGTGCCAATACCGTGATCGAGGCGAATGACCGTATCGTGGTTTTCGCCGGATCCGAGCAGATTAAAAAGGTTGAAAAGATGTTTGCGGTCCGGCTGGAATATTTCTAACCTGTCGAACCTGATTACTTTGCAAACTGCTTTTTAAACATCCACCACCATATTGATTTATCTGGAAATTGTTAAATGTCGCGCATCGCCTATGTGAATGGACGTTATGTTCCACATTCAGAAGCATCCGTTCATGTTGAAGACCGTGGTTTTCAGTTCGCAGATGGCGTTTATGAAGTGGTGGCGGTTTATAAAGGCCAGTTAATAGACGAGGCGGGGCATCTTGACCGGCTTGAACGGTCGCTTTCGGAATTGCAAATCGCCATGCCGATGGCACGGGCGGCCTTGTCGCAGGTTTTGCGCCGGATGGTGCGGTTAAATCTGGTACGCGACGGGCTGGTTTATTTTCAGGTCACGCGCGGCGTTGCTGCACGTGATTTTCCGTTTCCCTATGCTGCCATGCCCACGATTGTTGTCACCGCGCGCAGCAAAAGCTTTCCGGGGCGCGATGTGAAGCCGGTAGCGGTTATTACAACCCGCGATCAACGCTGGGCGCGGCGCGATATCAAAACGGTTGGCCTGTTGCCCGCAGCCCTTGCCAAACAAAAAGCCCGCGAGGCCAAGGCCTTTGAGGCATGGCAGGTTGATGAAGACGGATATGTCACCGAGGGGGCATCATCGAATGCCTGGATTGTGACAAAGGATAACGTCATCGTCACCCGACAGGCGGACCATAATATCCTGCGCGGGATTACGCGCATGGCCTTGCTTGAATTTGCCCGCGAAAATGGGTTTCGTTTTGAAGAACGCCCTTTCACCGTCGAAGAAGCGCAAAACGCACGCGAGGCCTTTATATCCAGTGCCTCAACCTTTGTGATGCCGGTTTGGAAAATCGATCATGTTGCCATTAGCAATGGCGAGATGGGGCCAGTCGCCCAAACCTTGCGCAATGCCTATTTCGATGCGATGGAAAAACTGGCTGACCAGGCAAAACAGGGACGCTGATCACTGGATCAAGACGGGTAGGGTGCTTTGTGCCCGCTCTTTTCACCTTTCCCTGTAAGATACCGTTTATATCAAGCAGGGTGTTACTTTACATTCTAACGAACTGAAATTTTAACAATGTCAAAACCTGAACTTACGCGCCCGGATGCCGTCCTGTTTGATTGGGACAATACCCTTGTCGATAGTTGGGGGCCGATTCTTGTAGCGTTGAATTTGACATTTGATGATTACGGCCTGGAACGCTGGACAATGGAAGAAGCCCATGTCCGTGTTGCCCGCTCCATGCGCGACAGTTTTCCTGCTCTGTTCGGCGATGACTGGGAAGGTGCCAAGGACCGGTTTTATAACCATTTTGCACGCATTCACCTTGAAAAGGTTGAGCCCCTGAAGGGCGCGCATGACCTTTTGCTGGCTTTGAAGGATGCGGGCATTTACACGGCAATCGTCAGCAACAAACAGGGTGCGTTTTTGCGCGCCGAAGTTGCCCATCTGGAGTGGGGGCATTTTTTTGGCAAACAGATTGGGGCAACTGATGCGGCCCAGGATAAACCGGCAATTGACCCGGTTCACATGGCGCTGGGTGAAAATGCTGCAACGCAAACCGGGACTCTGTGGTTTGTCGGTGATAGCGTTGTTGATATTGAATGCGCACGCAATGCCGGGGCCGTTGCCATCATCGTTGGCGACGAAGTAACCGGTGGTGCTGATGCCGCTGAAACGGCGGCTTTTTGCCCTGATTGGCATTTCCGTGATTGCGAAGAGCTTGCAGGGGTTGTAAAACACTTGGGGAAAGCCTTATAGTTCCACAAGGTCATAAGAAGGTGGGACGCGAACTGTTAATTCCTGAGGGGGGTAATGGTTCGGTATTTTCCTTGACCGCCCAAAACCAAAAAAACGCTCATAAAAGAAGGCTAGGTCTAACCAATGGCGGAAAAATCACAAAATGTTCAGGACGTATTCCTGAATTATTGCCGTAAAAACAAAACGCCGGTTACCGTATTTCTGGTCAACGGAGTCAAGCTTCAGGGGATTATTACCTGGTTTGACAACTTTTCTGTTTTGCTGCGGCGCGATGCCCATACACAGCTTGTTTACAAACATGCGATTTCGACGGTAATGCCGACGACGCCCATTAAATTGTTTGATCCAAGCCAGCCAGCCACGGACGAAGAAAATAGCTGACGAAACTTTGACATCGGGGGTGGACGATAAAGACGCTCGCCCCCGCGTCTTGGTGATCCATCCGGATCCCAAACGTATGGACGCCGCTTCAGTTTGGCGTGACGCTCAGTCGCGTCTGGACGAAGCGGTAAATCTCACTGGTGCGCTTGATTTTGACGTATCCGGGGCAGAAATCGTCTCGGTGGCAAAGCCGCGCCCGGCCACGCTTTTCGGAACGGGAACCGTCGAAAAAATCGGCGACTGGATCCGTGACGAAGAAGCGGACCTTGTTATGGTCAATGGCCAGTTAACCCCGATTCAGCAACGTAACCTTGAACGTGCGTGGAAGGCCAAGGTTATTGACCGGACTGGCCTGATCCTCGAGATCTTCGCCAATCGTGCGCAAACCCGTGAAGGTAGCCTGCAGGTTCAGCTTGCGCTGTTAAGCTATCAGCGTTCGCGTCTGGTGCGTACATGGACGCACCTTGAGCGCCAGCGTGGGGGCCGTGGTTTTCTGGCCGGACCGGGTGAAAGACAGATCGAAATTGACCGTCGCCTGATCGGGGACAAGCTGGCAAAGTTGCGGCGTGAACTTGAAGAAGTGAAACGCACACGCGATTTGCACCGCAAGGCCCGCCGCCGTGTGCCTTATCCGATTGTGGCTTTGGTTGGTTATACCAATGCCGGGAAATCGACACTGTTTAACCGCTTAACCAAGTCCGACGTGTTTGCCGAGGACATGCTGTTTGCCACTCTTGATCCCACCATGCGCGGGTTGGAGCTGCCAAGCGGTCGCAAGGTCATCCTGTCTGATACGGTGGGGTTTGTTTCCGATTTGCCGCATGACTTGGTGGCTGCCTTTCGTGCAACACTTGAAGAAGTGCTGGAAGCGGACCTGATTGTTCATGTTCGCGATGCGTCCTCGCCTGAAACCGATGCACAAAAACAAGATGTGCTGGAAGTCCTTAAAGAACTTGGCTTGCAGCAGGTTATTGATGGTGCAGAACTGGTTGAAGCCTTAAACAAGGTTGATCTTCTGGATGAAGAAGACCGCCTTGCCGTGCTGGAACAAAGCAGCCGTCAAAATAACACCATTGTGGTTTCTGCTCTGAGCGGCGAAAACTGTGACAGCTTGCTGCGTTTGGTCGAAGACCGCCTGACCGCCGAAATGCCGGTATTTCAGGTTCTGGTGCCTTATGCCAATGGCAAGGCACTGGCCGGACTTTACCAGCAGGGCGAAGTTTTGAACCGTATCGAAGGCAATGACGGCATCAGTATCGAGATCCGTCTTGATGAGACACGTTTGGGTCGATTCGAGGACTGGTGCCAGAAAAACGGTTTGGAACTTTATTCCGTTTAACCGTTTAACCCGAACAGGACGCAGGAAGTTTAACGTGATGACACCGGATATAGACAAGGTAACAACCATTATCCGCGAGGTCGCCGCAGAAGAAATTGCGCCACGATTCGGGCAACTTGAAGCCGGTGATATCGACACCAAGACCCATGCCCAGGATTTGGTGACAATTGCTGATACCGAGGCCGAACGTATCTTAACCCGGCGTTTGACAGCATTACTTCCAGGCAGTGTCGCGCTGGGTGAGGAGGCAGCACATCATGATGCCTCCTTGCAAAAGACCGTTTTTGCGGGCACAGCACCGATCTGGATTATTGATCCGGTTGACGGCACCAAAAACTTTGCCCACCAGCGCCAGCCGTTTCGCTCCATGCTGGCTCTTTATCAAGATGGCAGGACAGTTGCCGCCTGGATCGTTGATCCCTTGACCGGTGACGTGACCGTTGCTGAGCACGGAAGTGGCACCTTTCATAACGGAATGCCCGTGAAGGTCCGATCTGAAATAATGTCGGCCTCTAGCGCCCGTGGTTTTCTGATTTTCTATGTTCGCAACCGTCTTGCCAAGGCCTATGGCAAGCGCCATTTTTTTGAAAAACTGTCCTACTATTCCTGTTGTGGTGCCGAATATCAGGATGTAGCGCTAGGAAACTATGATTTTTGCGTTTATCGCACCCTAAAGCCGTGGGACCACGCACCGGGAACCTTGCTGGTTCGTGAGGCCGGCGGGATTGCCCGATATTTCTCGAAAGATGGCCAAAAAGACGATTATCATGCCAATGGCAGTGGAGCAGCCCTGATTTGCGCATCCTCACCTGAATTATGGGACGAGATCAACCAATTGCTGCAACCTGTTTGGCAATAAATAATCTGCTTGAAGGTCGTCAGCTCTTGCTTGCGGCCTTCTTCCGTTCGGCAATTTTGGCAGCATTCCAAAGATCATCCATTTCGTCGAGGCAGGATTGATCCGGTGTTTTACCCACCTGTGCCAGTTCCTTTTCAATGAACTGAAACCGTCGGGTAAATTTATGATTGGCGCGTCGCAAGGCCACTTCCGGGTCAATTTTCATCTTGCGGGCCAGGTTGGCCATCACAAATAACATATCCCCCAATTCATCTTCCAGGCGATCCTGTACCGGGTTTTCGGTCATTTCAGCGCGTAATTCGCCAATTTCCTCGGTCAGCTTATCAAAAACCTGCTCAATATCGGGCCAGTCAAAGCCGACACGGGCGGCACGTTTGGTCAGCTTTTCTGCCCGCATCAGGGCGGGAAGGGCGGAGGCCACACCATCCAGCGCACTTGGCACGGCATCACCTTTTCGATCTGCCTTGCGCGCGCGTTCGGCCGCTTTCAGTTTTTCCCAGGTCTGGTTGACATTTTCAGGAGTTTTGGCATCCCCGTCGCCAAAAACATGAGGGTGCCGGGCAATCATTTTATCGGTAATGCTTTGGGCGACATCATTAAAAGTAAAAAGCTGCAATTCTTCAGCCATTTGCGCATGAAAGACGACCTGTAACAACAGGTCTCCCAGCTCTTCGCGCAACTCCACCATATCGTTATCGGCGATGGCATCGGCCACTTCATAGGCTTCTTCGATGGTGTAGGGGGCAATCGTCGAGAAATCCTGTTCAATATCCCACGGACAGCCAGTTTTCGGGTCGCGCAGTCGGGCCATGATCATAAGTAGATCATTTATTGCAGTCTTGGAGCTATCGGACATTCCATTTTCTCGATCTTAAAGGGGCGGGTGGTTGCACAACGATATCCGGGACTGAGGAAGATGTCGTCGCCTGCCTGTTCTTTTGCCTTTTCAGCATCTTGCCGATAACATGCCTGCATTGGCGAGCAGATGAAACCCCTAAAGATCGATGTAAACGCCCATCATCGGATAACTTGAATCCGATATGGCGGCGGGCCAAAATACGTGCGCTATAATATGAAAAAGCCGCCCCCAACAAAACACCGGTATAGGCATCAGATGGATAATGCGCGCCCCATATGACACGACTGATCGCCACCCAAAAACCGGCCGCAATAATGAAGCCCCGCCAAGATGGAAAAATTAGCGACAGCGTTACAATCGTCGCACCGACTGTGGTGGAGTGACCAGAAGGAAAGCTTGAATATGCGGCCTTAAAAATCAGGGGATCAAAATGAAAAGCCCCCATTGTGTCAAATAATTTGGGCCGGGCGCGCCCTAGCGGCCATTTGATTGCGATGACAAGCAGGCCACTGGCCGCCACTGTGTAACACAAAAAAGCACTGTAAATGAAGGCGGAATAAAGCGCCATCCGCAACCGAAAACCATATCTTCGGGTGTTTTGAGCAAGCAAAACCAGACATAAAACACCGCTGCCAATCAACAGCCACGATGAATTACCCAGCGCGTTGAGCCAGCCAAATGTATGCAAAAAACCCACTGGCAGGGTTTCGCGCCAGTAATGGCTTGGCTCGTCCAGAAAGATCATGCACAAGCCAGTGCCAATCAGCACAAGGGCGGCCAGGTTTTGCGGATAACATACCGGTAAAACCGAGCTGCCAGATAACCGAATCCGACATTTGCGATTTTTGAAAATGCGGTATGACCCTGTGGCATTTGCGATAATGCGTTGGCAGGTGCCCAGAAATAGCTCTCGAAAACGCATGACATTATCCGTCATTGATCCGTTTTGTTTCGGGAATTCACATAAACTTCGATATTTAAATGATGGCCGCCATTGATATTAAGACCTTGCACCGATGCTGCTGGCTTGGTGCGGAGGCCCATCTTCGCAACTTCGTCAAGAAAGGCGGCCTTTTGACGGCTTTCAATCGCGGCAATTCGGCAGGTGTTTGTTTGATCTGTTGCAGGGGCAATAGCATCGGCTGGTGTGGCTTCCTGGCTGGTTGATAGAAAGTCTGCCGCTTGGGCGCCGGATAAAACGCGCGTATGGGTGCCTTCAAGAAAGATGAAACTGGGTTCGTTAAAGCCAGCAATTGCAACAGCGGGGTAAGGGCAGGGGGCGACTTTTGAAATTGCCGTCACCAGGCGCGAGCTGATCCAGATCGGGCTTAGGGATGGCGCGACAAATCCCCAAAAACCGGTGCTCATTATAATTGCGCCAATAATTGCAAAGGGCATGGCGTGACGAACACGATGTTTGATGATGTAGATGGCCGCGATTATTGCCAGGACGGCAGCAAGAATGGACACGCCGACACCCGGGACAGAGGGAGAAATTTTCAGGTGCAGGGGAAGCACGATTGTCGTAATGGGTAACAAGATTGCAGGCAGAGCCAACACAATTGCACTGCCCCATGCAAGATAGTTGTTGGTCTGACGAACTGTATTGTTATTCCATAGGCTTGCCGTCACGCATATCGCAAGAGCCGGTAAAAGCGGCATGGTGTAGTGCGGTAATTTTGTGCCTGTCAGCTCAAAGACAATCCAGGACGGGACAAACCAACAGGCGCAAAACTGGACCATTTTTTGCGAACGTTTGCGCCACAGATGTGGCAGGACCAGCACAAAAAATCCGGTAAGCGGCCAGAACACAAAGAACATAAACACCAGGTGCATCCCTGGTGGCTTGCCATGACTTTCCTGGCCCCCGACCACTTTTCCCAGCAGGTCATGACCGATGGATTCCTGAAAAAAGGAATAGTCAGTCAATTTTGCAATCGCAAAAAACCATGGCAATATCAGAACACATAGCCATAAAAACCCATATAACGGTGCGGCGGCTTTGAACCACTTGATGTCCCGTTTTACGACACAAAGGCCCAGCACCGTAAAGCAGACAACCATTGGCGCAATCGGCCCCTTGATTAAAATCCCCACGGCAAGGGCTGTCCAAAAAACAAAGGCCAATCCCCAGCGTGGGTGCTGTGTTTGCCTAAGCCAAAGGCGGGCCAGCGCTCCTTGCGCCATCAGAATGGTCCATAAAAGGGAAGCGTCGGTTTTTGCCAGGCGGGATTCAACGCCTAAAATAATCGTCGACCCAACAAAAAGGGCAGCAATAAAAGAGGCTTTGGGATCGCAAAAAGCCCGGGCAACCCAATAAGTCAGCAGAATGGCCAAAATGCCACCGGCAAAGGAGGGCAGGCGGTAAACCCAAAGCGGGGCCCTGGCATCATGCCCGGTCAAAAGGACTGCGGCAGATTGCAGCCAGTATATTCCGACAGGTTTTTTATAGCGCGGCTGATCCTGAAAGCGAATATCGACATATTGACGGGTTTCAAGCATTTGCTTGGTCGCCTGGGTGAAACGCGGTTCATCGCGATCAAGCGGCGGCACCTGCCACAGGCCTGGTAAATAGGCGATCACACCAATAAAAAACAGCACCAGCGGCAATATCAGGTCGCTGCTTATGCCTGACGGGCGGAAACGCGATAAAAGCGGTGTTACAACCGATTTTCGCACATGAATATCCATCGCAGCATCATTAGTCATATGTGTCTATTTGCATGAAATCACTGGATTACAACGACGGAAAAGGAAACTCGGCGGCGTCGTCAGGGATTTGATAGGACGTTTTGTTGAATATTAAGGTGAGGGCTGGGCAGCTTGCTAGTGCCGGGCGGAAAGTTCTTTTCTCTGTTACCTTTAAGTAATCAAACCGTCATCCAAACAAAAACAGCCACGTCAAATCAATGACGTGGCTGTTTGGCGATCGTTTTCAGGATTGAAAATCAGGCGGCAGACAGTTTTACCTGGTCTTCTGAACCGCTATCCTCATCCGAGGATTTGGCTTTCTTTGAGGTGTTTTTTTTGCCTTCGACCAGACCGCGATGCAGGGCAACGATTGCTTTGTTAAAGTCGCTTTCTGTCACCACGAATTGCAGGTCAACCCGGCGACTGGGCGAATGGCTGGCAACCAGTTCAACACCGGCATCATCAAGGATGCTGACCGCACGGGCAAAAAGGCCCGGCTGGTTGATGTTGGCACCAATGACCGAAACAATCGCAACCTTGCGCGTTTTAACCGTCGCTTCAGGCTGGCGGGTTTCAATCTCTTCAACACAACGGCGTATCTGCTTGAGCGGCGCTGAAACATAATGCGTAATCGTATTCGCATTCAGGTTCTTTGTTACGGTCGGAACCTTGTAGCGTTTCAGAACACTCAGTACTTCCTCTTCCGCACCCGGCACACCAACCATATCCTGGTTGAAAACCTCGATCTCGAATGCAGCACCGATGCCGGTCACAATCTCGACACGGCTGTCGTCCGGTTTCCAGTCATCATCAATAACAGTACCCGGATGTTCGGGCTCAAAGGTATTGGCAATACGCAGAGGAATACCGTTCTGGCGCAGGCCCTTGGCCGCACGCGGATGAATGGCTTCCATACCCATGTTTGACAGCTGGTCAGCAACGTCATAGCTGGTGCGTCCGATCGGACGGACCGCATCCTCACCAACAATGCGCGGATCGGCACTGCTAAGATGGAATTCCTTGTGAATGATGGCCTCATGCGCACCTGTCAGGCAGGCAATGCGCGAGAAGGTCACTTCACTGTAGCCACGCCCATAGATGCTCATCAAACCTTCGCTGCACTGAGCATAGCCGGTTACAATCGGCAGCTGGGAGTTCACATCAATATTGTCAAAAACACTATTGATGCGTTGATCCAAGGTCGATGCTTCGGGCTCGCGCCAGCCGGAAAGATCGGCAAATACGGCATTTACGCCCTTGCCGCGCAACAGCAACATGGTGTTGTGTGCACTGTGGGCTTCGCCAATGGCGCTTAACATTTCACGTACGGTTAGCAGGTGTTTTTCCAGCTTGAAATGACCAAAGCTGCACAGGCGATGCAAATCCATCAGGCAACTGCGTGTACCTTCAACGCGTTCCTGAACAAAGGAATTTGCCAGCTTCAGATCGTTCTGATCCTGAAAAATTTCCTCGTTCAAGGCACACATTTTATCGGCTACCTTGGTCAGGGCGTCACCCCATGCCCAATCCGTTTCCGAACCGGCATAAAGCTGGTAGACGCCCGCCTCGCCGGTTTTTTTGTTTTCAAGCAGCAGGTCGGTAAAGCCGCCATAGGCTGAAACAACAAAAATCCTGTTATAAAGGTCGCTCTCGCTGCGATCACCAACCAGAATGTTATCCATCACAGCCTGAACCTGCGTCATGGACGTTCCACCGATTTTGTGGACACTATGTCCGGCGTCCGCTTGTTTACGGGCTGAAACCATGATGCCTCCTTTAGGGGCCGTTTCCTTGAAAGTTTCTCTCTTGGAGCGGGGCAGGGTATGCAATACCTGCCCCGTCTTACAGTTGTTAACTGGCAAGGGCTTCGCCATCGAGCGGATAAACACCATTTTCGTCATGGGTTTCGCGGCCGTTAAGCGGCGGATTAAAGGCACAGGCAACAACCATGTCTTCCGTGCCACCCCGCAGGTAATGGCGATCATGTTTGTTCAGGATGTAAACAGTTCCCGGTACGATCTTGTATTTCTTGCCATCTTCAATGGTTTCAACTTCGCCATTACCCGAAATGCAGTAAACCGTTTCAAAATGGTTGGCATAGCAGATTTCGGTTTCGGTACCGGCATAGATGGTCGTGATGTGGAACGAAAAGCCCATGCCATCATCCGCCAGGGACAAACGGGTGCTTTCCCAGTTGTCCGAAACAACACGACGGCCAGATTCTTCACATTCTTTCAGTGTACGAACAATCATCTCTAACTCTTTGATCTATCATATATAACTGGGTGAAGTGGGTGACGGCACGTACCGTCACCCTAAAAGACTTTTATTATTCGGCTGCGGCCTTTGCGGTCACAACGTCCTTGCCCATGACCTTGGCGGTCGACATTTCGAGAATATCCAGGCCATGCGCCAGATCTTCCATCGAAATAATCAGGGGCACCAGGCATTTGACAACTTCATCTTCCGGGCCACTGGTTTCGATAACCAGGTTATGAGTGAAGCATTCAGATGTTACCTTGTCGGCGATTTCGCCGTTTTCAAAGCAAATCCCCTGCATCAGTCCGCGACCTTTGCGATAGATGCTGCCATTGTCACCATAGCGCGAGGCGATTTCTTCAAGGCGCTTGCCAAGAAATTCGCCTTTTTCCTGGATGCTTTTGGCAAACGCATCGTCCGACCAGAAATGATCCAGCGCCGCAGCAGCGGTGATAAAGGCATGATTGTTGCCACGGAACGTGCCGTTATGTTCGCCCGGATGCCATACATCGTATTCCGGTTTGATCAGAACAACCGCGAACGGAAGGCCATAGGCTGAAAGGGATTTCGACAGCGTCACAATGTCCGGTTTAATACCGGCCGGTTCAAAGCTGAAGAATGTACCGGTACGGCCACACCCAGCCTGAATATCATCAACAATCAGAAGGATGTCGTGCTTGCGGCACAGGGCCTCGACTTTTTTCAGCCAGTCAAAGTCAGCAGCATTAAGGCCACCTTCACCCTGAACAGTTTCAACAATGATGGCTGCAGGCAATTCAACGCCGCTGGAATTGTCGCTCAGGACGCGGTCAAGATAGTCGGTGGTATCCACACCATCGCCCATATAACCGTCGAACGGGACAGAAACGGCATTATCCAGCGATACGCCAGCAGCACCACGGTGATGTTCGTTACCGGTAACAGCCAGCGCCCCAAGGGTTACGCCATGAAAACCGTTTGTAAAGGAAATGACGTTTTCACGGCCTTTCACACGGCGTGCCAACTTCAAAGCTGCTTCAACAGCATTGGTACCGGTCGGGCCGGTAAACTGGATTTTATATTCCATATTGCGCGGTTTGAAGAGTTTCTCTTCCATCGCGGTCAGGAATTTTTCCTTGGCGCTGCTGTGCATGTCAAGGCCATGCGTGATGCCGTTTGACTTGATATAGTCAATCAGGGCTTCCTGAAGAACAGGGTTGTTGTGCCCGTAATTCAGACTACCGGCACCGGCGAGGAAGTCCAGATAACGATTTCCATCCGTATCCGTCAGCCAGGCACCTTCGGCTTTATCAAAGGTAACAGGGAAGGAGCGTGCATAGCTCTGAACTTCCGACTCAAGGCGATCAAATACAGTCATAACTTTCTCTTTCTTTTGGGAAGAAATAAAATTCGTCTGGCAAATTAAACGCCGAAGGTCCGGTTTTGTTCCGGAAATTCGGCGTTTTTTAAAATCACGGCGTAAGAGCCTCAGGCAGCAACGCGTTCAACATCAACCCGCTCAAACGGGCCGATCTGCCAGAGAATTTCGCTGGCGGCTGCGCCATCAAAATGCTTCTCACGGTCAAAAAGCACCTTGCGGTTAACGTCTGTTTCCAGCTCGCGGGCCACGGACCTGAAAACACCCTGAGACGGTGCATTGGAGGTCGTAATGGTCGTATGAAGCTCCGTTACATCATGGCAGATCCCACGATCCAGAATATCGAGGATCATGCGCTTGCCAAGTTTAAGTCCGCGCGCCTTGGGAGATACCGCGACCTGCCAGATAAACAGGCGCTCCGGGGCTTCGGGCACAAGGTAGCCGGAAACAAACCCCACAACTTCACCGTTAAGCTCTGCAAGGGCGCAGGTCGGCGCAAAATGGGAACATTGAAGCAGGTTGCAATAAACAGAGTTCTCATCAAGCGGCTTGCAATCTGCAATCAACTCGTTCACCGCCGCTCCGTCTGTGGAATTCGGCTTACGAATAACCAGATTCTTGGTCTTGCTTTTTGACTTGCCGTCGCTTGTGGCAACTTTCATCGTTCTATCTGCCTAATTGTTTCGCCAATCGATCTAGATGAATGAAAAGAAATATAGATTATCGATACATTTTAATCAACATCATTGATCCTCCGCAGTCAAAAATTTCGATTAATTCATTGATATAAAACGTAAAAATAATTTTTATTATGATGCGGAACAAATTCATTATCAAAGTTTTTCAGCGTCACAAAAATATAGTATTCGATATAAACTTACATAGTTTTGCGATTGATCATGAGAAAAGCCTTTGTCTTTCAGGGGTTTGAGGGCTATAAAAAAATCTGGAATGAGTTCTATCGGATCCGCAAATGGACAAGTTGCACGACGCATTGATTTCAATTCGCCGCATTCTTCGCGCCAGTGACATTCATGCCAAACGGCTTAGTAAACTCGCTGGCCTGAAAACATCACAGTTGCTTGTCTTGCAGTCTCTTGACGATGCAGGGGAAATGACCGTTGGCGAAATCGCGGCTAAAGTGAACCTTGCCCAGGCCTCGACTACTTCTCTTGTCGATAAATTGCAGTCAATGGGACTTGTGAAGCGCGCCCGCGGACATTCCGACAAACGCAAAGTATATGTCAGGCTGACAGATATGGCGCATGATGTGCTGGGCAAGGCGCCGATGGCATTGCATGACCGTTTTTCCGAGAAATTCAAGAATCTTGAGGAATGGGAGCAAAGCTTTCTCGTCGCCGCTTTACAGCGGGTCTCAACCATGATGGACGCTGGAGATATCGATGTCGCACCACTTCTTGATCATGAAGCAATCGTCGAAAAGAGCCCCGATACCGGAAAAAATGTCTGAGCCAATGACGGTTACACATTGATTATCGGTTAACTTAGACGGGCAGGGTGTAATTGCGACGCGGGTGTTTTTTATCTCTATGCTGGTGTCGCACTGTTATTATTTTTCCGGTGAATGGCTGCTGGAACCTTTCACGTTTTTATGACGTTAAAGGTGCGTCTTGAAGGTTTTCCTCAATTCGCAGTCTCGCAGGTTTGCATGCTTGAATGGATCACGACTCACAATACCGTTCTCCAGCTAGCCATCAGTTTTGTTACGCTGGGAATTTGGATCTTTTATGCCCAGATCCTGCTTGCGCAATATCGGCGTACCAAACGTCCCAAAATCCTGATCAACCAAACCCGTGGACGCACACTGCATTCGCGGTTTCTTGTCAGCAATATGAGTCTGGAAAGCGTCCATATAGAAGTCATTCTGGTCGGGCTTTTTAACAACGATGAACAAACATGGCACCTGGTTAGCGACTGGGAACCCATGCAGGAGGACAGCCAGGCTGACACGAATGCTTACGGAACGTTTCAGGGGCCTTTGGCGGCCGGATGCTCCCTTGACATTGGCGACATCAAACGGCTGATTTCACAGCGTCATGCGGAAGATCACAAACGAGGCGAAGCCGGGCTTGTGACAGATCAAGGTATCAAATGCCGTTCCTTTGAAATTATGGTTGTCGGGGTTTACAGTTCGGAAAATGGTGTTATCGGGGCCAGCCGGACATTCGATATTGATGAACACGGTCATATTCATCCACGGGATGCTGAAACCCGGCAATGCCGGTCGCGCAACGAAAGACGGCGCATGCAGAAACTTCATCGTCGGTATCTGTAGACTGGAAATTATTTGTCATAATATATACCATTGAATACCCCATGCAACTGGTCGGCGTGAGCAGGGGTAGACGTTCCG
Source organism: Thalassospira sp. TSL5-1 (assembly GCF_001907695.1). Lineage (NCBI taxonomy): Bacteria > Pseudomonadati > Pseudomonadota > Alphaproteobacteria > Rhodospirillales > Thalassospiraceae > Thalassospira > Thalassospira sp. TSL5-1. The sequence goes on along the minus strand of NZ_KV880637.1, from coordinate 1,703,281 downwards.
CTAAAGGCTGCAATAATAAAAAACATAGCAATTCCAAGCATCGCGGCGGCTTTTAATTTGTCCATGAGGCGCGAATACAAGGGCGCGGCGGCACCATCCATGTTGCGCCAAATGTTAAGGCTTAAAAGGGCCTCGGTTTCGTCCATGTTAGCAAGACTGGCAATCTTGATCATTGTGTTGTCAGAAGGCCAAGCCTTTTTTGTGCGGAAATGGTTAACTGATCCCGGCGACAATCCCAACTTGACACTCAAAGCGCGATCCGAGCGCAACTTTTCGTTGATGATGGCGGCGTCCAAATAATCGTCAATCGTATTCATAGCAACCTCCGTTTCCCAGAAATCAATATGTCATGTGATATTAGACATTGACAATGATTTCTGATTTGTTTTGTCTAACGTCATGTGACGTTGATGCGTTGCTAATAGCGATCCGTTTTCCCAGCGGTCGAGGGGCTGGCTACCCGGCTGGCCCCTCAAATCCCGGGAACGGTAAATGGGAAAAGGGAACCGAAAAATGACGCAATCAAAGCAAAATCAGGGCAATTCAGCGCGCAAAGCGATGATCTGGGCGGTTTTAGCCTGTGAGGTTGCAGAAAAAGCAATGCTGGAAGCCGCGGTTAAATGCCACGAGGCAGGGTTAGGCGATATTGCAGAAATCCTTGAAGCACGCGCAAGGCAGGCCAACACGGACCAAACCAGCCTTTTAAGTCTTTAAAGTTTCGCCCGGTTGAGGCTGGGGAGCCAAAATTACCGGGGGTTTGGAAGGGGCGTTTTGCGCTTCTCCATCAAGCGGGGCGGGCAGTGCCGTAAGTCACCACAAGGTAATGCGCCAGATGTGAGCAACGAAAACCTGCCGCCCCCTTTTAAACCCAAAGAAAACCCTCTGCGCGAAGCGCCAATTTGCAATCACACTAGGGAAATGGACCGATGAATGTTTTGAATTTTGATGAAAAGTTCACCAGTGCAAACGGCAAGTTTGAAACGCTGGATTTCGGGATTGACATTGAATTGCATGCAATCCCTGAAAACTGGAAAAGTGGCAAACCGCCCGTTGGTGATGAAAACGGACCGGGACGCCCTGCCTTCGACGTTTTCGGGGCCGGTCGCCGGGGTGCTGTTAAGATTGGCGCGGCATGGATCAAGGAAATCAAGCGCGGGGACAATGCAGGCAAAAAGTTCCTGACCATGACGCTCGACGATCCCAGCTTTCATATGTCGCTGAACCTGACAGCGTGGGAACTGAAAGCCGGAACCTACGAAATCAAATGGGAGCGCCCGCGCCGGGCGGGTGCAAATGCAGCCGCTTAACAGGGCAAACGAGCAAGGGCGGGACCGTAAGGCCCCGCCCGTTCACATGGTGGCCTTTGGAGAAGCTTTGCAGCGGTGCAAGCACGTCTTTGTTGAATGGAATGAGGACGGTAACGAGTTTGCCGCATTCCTTCCGCGAGATCGCGGTTTTGACCTGCTGGCAGCTTGCGAAAAGATGACGCTAGCAGAACCGGCCCCGATAGACAGCTTTGAAATCTGGCCGATGTGCAGGCTGCTGACCCAGTCAACGCTTAACCGTTTGTGGGGGCAGGTGCGCAATCTGCGCGAGTTCAACAATTATCGCATGTGGTCAATGGAGTTTGCCAGGTGGGGCTATGTCGAGGGGTTTGAGCGATGAAAGCTCTTGATTTGTTTTGCTGTGCAGGTGGCGCGTCTAAAGGGATAGCCGAAGCCGGTTTTGAAGTGATCGGAGTGGATCGCAAGTATTCAAAAAACTATCCATTTCCAAAAATCGTTGGTGATGTTTTCGAGGTTCTGACCTGGCTTGATCTTGGCATGTTTGATTTTATTTGGGCTTCGCCGCCATGCCAGCAATTTTCAAAAGCGACACCAATGGACAGGCGGGCCTTGCATGAAGATTTGATAGAGCCTTGTCGTGCGGCGCTTGAAGCATCCGGCAAGCCTTATTGTATGGAAAATGTTGAATGTGCGCCCTTGCGACCTGATGTCGTTTTAACCGGGGACATGTTCGGATTAAACACTTATCGCAAACGCATTTTCGAGGTGAATTTTCCTGTTTTGGCCCCTGCGCCCGGGCCGCGATTTGGTCCAGATACGCGGCCCGGATCGGTCACTGTCGCCGGTGGTGGCGGGGGGTCAGCTGGCACGTTCTCGGCCTGGTGCGACGCTATGGGAATTCATTGGATGAACAGACGGGAAATTGTGCAGGCAGTCCCGCCAGCATATTCGCGGTTCATTGCTGGCTGGGCCAAGAAAGTGATCGATGACCAGGCCAATAATGACCTGGCTCACTTCCATGCCAAGAATACGGCCGGCCAGGCCGAATTGTTGCCAGGTTAGAGAGGCAAAAGGGGGCATTTTTGTATCACGCCCCCTTCTGATTACAACGGATGACTGGGAACGGGAAAAATGGATTTAATTTACGCGGGTTTTGATGGCTTAGACGTGACGTTTCAGGGTTTCATTCCATTGCGGGCGGTCGAATTGTTTGAAGCTGCCAAGGTGACAGCGCAAGAAACCAAGCAGGAAACCTTTGCGCAAGTCGGGAAATTTAAGGGGCATGTCGCTGAAACCGGGGCGCGGGGCGGGTATACCTACCGGGTTGATACAGGCAACCTTGGCTTTACATGGTTCTTTTCCAAATCGCAGAAGCGGGAAGGATGGAATATTCGGGTTTCCTGCAAGTCTGCGACCCTGGCCGCCTATGGCTTTGAAGGGGCCATATCGCGCATGTATGCGGACCTTGACGCGGTTGGCGCGACCGTTCTGCAAGAGGCAATAGCCCGCGTTGATTTTGCAATGGATTGGCGTATGTCCGGCGATTTTCGCCTTGATCCACATCGTTTTGCCTTGCACGGAACAACCAAGGCAGACATGCACGGGGAAGAAATCGGGCAGCACTGGCAAAAGCGCCAGTGTACCGGCTTGACCATTGGCAAAATGCCGGGGCGGCAAATCTGCATTTACGACAAACGTCGCGATATTGTCGCCAAGCGTAAAGATGAATGGTGGAAGATTTGGGGGATTGACCGGGACGAATTTGAAGCCTCCGGGGATCAGATGTGGCGCATCGAATTACGCGCCGGGAAGAAACATTTAAAGGATCAATGGGGCGTTACGTCATGGGCCGATTTGCGGGCCAAATTAGGCGACATATATGCTCACGCGCTCCTACGTATACGTTACAAGGCCGAATTGTGGGACGAGGCCGATAACGTAACGCGGATACCCGACGATGAAATGTGGGAAAGCTGCCGCCGTGTCGTCGGGGAAAACCTGTTTGAATATACCAGCAATGCCACACCGGGCGTTGTGAAACAGGTCATGCAGGAACAGCAACGGCAAACCATTTCCGCAATGATGATCGGTCTGTCTGCAAATTTTGCCGTTCTGGCCGGGGTCCACAAAGACCGACTGGCCGAACTGCCTAAACTGATTTCCGAAATGATTGCCAACAACGTGAAAGGAGAAAGCGCCAAGGAGTTTAAGGACAAAATGACAAAGGTTTTTCGCCGGTATGAAATCCATGACGAAGATGGGGTGATCCTTGATGAACGAACAATTGCAGCGTCTCAAGCAGCGCATTGCGGAGGCGAAAAAAGTCCCGCTATTTGCTAAGGCGCAACAAGCAGAATTGGCCTTGCAGGATGCGGTTGCATTGATGGAAACAATGGCCGCACGGATCGAAGCCTTAGAAAATGGCTACCGTTGATCCGGGGACAGTGATCGAAATTGGTACTTGTTCGGGGTGTGGGAACCCCGTGCATATCAAGGCCAATAAAAACCAGATCGCATATTACTTTTGCACACCCAACGACATGAATAATGGTCAAGGGTGTTCGCACCACGAAAAATGGGGACGGGTCGCTTCAAATCAGAAATTGCGCGCTTATTGGGATGCCAAAAAAGCGCATGAACGCAAGGGCTTTGATGATGACCGAACAAAACGAATGGTTGCCGGGGGCAACGACCAGCAAGACGACAAAGAACAACCTGAAATCCAGCACGGCCATAAACCCCGAGCGGTTGACGCAATCCGGGAATATCTCCGATCCTGAACCGGACTTTGCAGCGGGGGCCGAACATTTGGCGTCCTTCACGGTTGACCCGATTGAAGGCGAGGGGGACGATTTTGGTGGCATGGAAGGGATTACCACCGAAACCGACACAGAAGCCGGGGAAATGGGGGAAGGTGCCACACAGGCCGAATTTATCGGCAAGGATGCGTTTTTTGTCGGGTTTTGTGCCGCCTTTAACCTGACCGCACTGATTCCGCCTTATGTGCAATCTCTCAAGATCGAAAAAGACGAAATGCAGCAAGCCCGGGCTGCATCGGATGAAATGTATGAAATCTGTCTGGAAACACCGGGGCTGCATTTCATTATTCAGCCGGGGGGCGTCTGGTACAAGCGCCTGTCCGTTATCGGCATGTTTGCAGTGCCTAAGGTCATGGGTGTTGCCAAGGAATTGCGTGAAAAACGCATTGCCGCCCAAAACGCCGCGCTGTGGGCCGAAAAGAAACGGGCCGGGGCAAACGATGCCGAACCGGCCAAAGATGCGCCACCGGGCGAAAAACAGGCTGAAACCCCCGATGTTGTTGGCTGGGCACCCGCTGCATAATGGTCGCGATTTCGGACGCGGGACGGATCGGCATTTGGGGCCGGTCCGGTTCCGGCAAATCACGCCGGGCAAAGGCGCTGATTGCGAAATGCAAGCGGGCGGTCATTTTCGACACCCAAGACGAATACAGCGAGGTGAAAGGAGTTTTCACAGTACGATCCATTGATGAGGTGCGCCGATATATGGCGCGAAACTGGAAACGCAATTTCAAGGTGGCTTATGTGCCGCCCGCCTGTGCCGAAATGGAGGCCCTGGACAGATTGTCCAAGCTGCTGAAACTGGCACAAACGCCATTTTTTGAAGGCAGGGACAATCGCCAGATTACGCTACTGGTTGAGGAAATGCACACGTCATTTCCTGTAACCGGCATCCCGCGCAAGTTTGGCGGTTTTGGTGATCTTTGCTCACGCGGTCGTCATTCAGGAATTAACATTATTGGCGTTTCGCAACGCATTGCCAACGTAAACACAAATTTTCGTGGCAATTGCACCGAAACTTATGTTTTCCGGCAAAAAGGGCCGCGTGACATTAAAGCAGCGTGTGATGAACTTGGCGGGGTGAAACCGGAACAAATTCAAAGCCTTCTGCCCCATTGTTACCTTTGGGAAAAGGATGGTGAAATCCGTAAGGGAAAAAACTGAAAAATCATGATTTTTCCTACGTAAGGTAACGTAACGTTACCTAGATTTGAGTTCCCGAAAATTTGGGCGTAACCCGGTTGTCAACAGGCGACCGGGCTTTTTTGTTTTCGGCGCAAAGTTGGGGGTTCTCGTGAACGTTAAATCAATCGCTGTGACCGTTGCGACTTCGGTGCTTGCAATGGTCATTTACGACAAATTCATCAAAGCCAACGTGTAAGGCTTTTCGGGGGAAAAATGACCAAAGACATCAAGACGGTGGGCCTTGTCGCCCTTGGGGTTCTGGTTGCCGGTTACATCATGAATGTCGGTTACGGCATTTCTGTTGTTAAGCAGGCGTCCGACGGCTTCGACATGTGATCTGGCGCGGCCAGATAACGAAAAGAAAACAGGGGGAGCCGCAAGGCGATGACCACACGAATTTTCAAGAAAATGCCGAACGGTTCGGGCATTGGTGCGGGCCAGACGGCCACTTTCAATCTGCCGCTGGGCATTACGTATTATCAGCTTATGCTACGCATCCGTGCGGACCTTGGCAGCGGCATTGTTGACGTGCCGGTTTCCAGCTTGGGCGATGTGATCGGCGAAATTCGCTTGTATATCGACGGACAGGAAAGCATCCGCGTTGATGCGGCTGATCTCGCCGTGATCCTGAAATATAAAGGGCAGACGGTTAAAGCCGGTGCCTTGCCCTTGATGTTTGCTAATCCGTCACAGCGCACAGCGGCTGGTGAGGATGCCCCGGCCATCGGCACGGCGGATATTCAGTCGCTTTCGCTTGAAATTGACATCAAGGACGGTGTGACGTCCCCGGGACTGGTGGTTTATGCCCGGATCGGGCCGAATACGCCGCTCGGCCAGTTTTACGCGATCAAGAAATATCCGTTTAACGTTGGCAACCAAGGCACCCGCGAATTGCAGGATTTGCCGCGCACGTCCTACAACCTGCTGGCAATGCACATCAGCACTGATCAGATTTCGAGCGTTCAGCTTGAAGCAAACCAGCGCATTATCCGCGATTTTGACCGGGTAGTGGGCGAGGCAACGGCCATCCAGACCGGCAAGGTATGGCAGCCCGGTTTCACGCACATTGACATGGTGGAAAGTGATCGGCTTTCAGACATGCTACCGATGCTGCTGGAAGATTTCCGGGTACGCCTTGAAATGGGCGCGACCGGCAATTTCAACCTGTACACCGAAGAAGTGCGCGGGGCGGTTGCTGCCTAATCGGAATAGGCCGGGGTGCTTATGCACTCCGGCTTGCCTTGGGGGGATCACATGGCAGAACAAGACAATCAGACCAGTCCGGGGGGCTGGGAAGGCGCATTAGACAACCTGTTTAAGTATTTTGGACAGGCCAAAGATGCGGTCTTTTCGACCTATTCCGATTGGCAAAACACCTTTGGCGGGGAAAACAATGCCAGCAATTCCAACAATTATGCCGATGGTGAGAACTATAACAGCGGTTGGTCAAATCCGGCTGCCCCGGTGCAAGCCAGTAATCCCAATCTTGGGCTTTACATCGGCGTTGGCGTGGCACTGCTGGCGGGGATGATCTTGATCACGCGAGGGCGCAAATAGGGGGCGAACATGTTTCAGGGTCTTATGAGCATGTTCGGCGGCGGCATGGCTGGCGGGGGTGGCGGTTCGTTTATCGACACGACCAGCCATGCCACGGCGGGCAGCAAAGCCGATAGCGGGCATATTTATTCCTACAATACGGCCCCGTTTTCAGTCGGTGGCGCGGCTCAAACGCCGGTCAACCTGATTGCGTCCGTTGTGCCTTGGATTGTTATGGGGGGAGTGGCATGGCTGGTCCTGAAAAAATAAACATCGGCCTGTCACAGTGGGATCAAACGGCGGCGGACCATATCCGCCCCGTTGTCCTGCCTGAATGCCCGGCGGGTCTTGACGGATTGCGCAATGATGTTGAAAGCGGTCGCGCCGCAATTCTCGCGGTCGAGGCCAGGGGCGAACGCATTGGCACCCTGCTTGTCCGCATCGAGCAGGGCGGGGACGGCAAATATTTTATCATTGAATGCGCCAATAGCCATTTGGCCGGGGTTGATCTGGTTAAGACCTGTATGCCGGCCCTTGAAGCATGGGCGAAAAAGCTGGGTTGTCGGGCCGTTGACGCGCCAACGCATCGCCCCGGCTTGGTGCATAAGATGAAAAAACAGGGCTACACCGTTGCGAAAACGGTCATGAGAAAGGTTCTGGTATGAGCGCGGGTTTCAGTCATTCGAGCAGCAAAAGCAGCACGACCAGCCAGAACTATGACCAGCGGGCCGGGGCCGACAACGGGTCTATCGCGGCAAGTGGTAGCGCATCCGTTACGATTGACGCGACCAGCCCGGAAGCCTTCGACTTTGCCGGGGACGTTGCCGCCGATGTGATTGACCTGACAAGCGTTGTTGTCGGGAGCACATTCGGGGCGCTGTCAGACGCGAACAAGACGGTAGGTGCTGCAATGGAAGCAGTGCGTAAAGCCAACACGTCGGAAACCGCAAACACGCTTGAACTGTTGATCAAAATCGGCGTGCCGGTCCTTGGTGCGGCCTTCATCCTGCCCGCAATTCTTAAGAAATAGGTTTAAACATGAGCATTACCCGTTATCAGACTTATGCAGGGACGATCCAGCCGGGCGAACTGTTCACCATCACGCGGGCAGGGCGTTCTGTTACCTGTTTTGAGGCAAGTGCTGCCCTTGAAATCGTCATTGATGACGGTTCAAGTTCTGCATTCTTTGCCGGTGTCAGTCTGGATTTTGATTACGAGTTCAAACGCATCCAGTTGCTGAACCCGAACGACACGCCCGTAACGTTTCAGATTGCAACCGCGATGGGGCGCGTCAACGACAACCGCCTGACTGCATCCGGCATTTTGCGCGTTGCTGATCCTGATACCGGGGAGAGTTTTGCCGCCTTAAAAGGTAACGGTGATGTAAATAATACATATTGGTACCGTTTTAGTCGGTCTGCCTTTGAAGAGACCGGTTATCAGAGCAATTTCAAAGCACCAAAACACAAAGTCGGCGCGTCATTTGCGTCAAGAATAAACGTAGATGCTGTGCCGTTTGTGATGCTTGACCCAGCATCTAACACGAATGGGGTCATTATTCGCACGGTTACCGGAGCTAATGCCGCTGGGGATGCTTGCGCTGTTTTTGTCGGTCCAGACGCACCGTCTTCATGGAATGACGCGACGAAACGTAAAATACTGCAATTTTATAACAATTATACAGTTGCTTATAACTATTGCGATCCGATTTATCTCCCTGCTGGTGACGGCGTCTATTTTATTGGCAGCGGCTCTAATTCCGGTTCGCTGCAACTGACGTGGGATTATCTGTGATGACAAACATGGAAATCATGCAGTTGGCCTATCAATTGCGGGGCCAGGGCGACGACCGCCCGCTTTCTGAAATCGTTGCCAGCGTTAAACAGGACATGGCGGTTTTTGAACCTGCTGCACCCGGTCCCGACGATGTTGTCGGGGGTCGCGTCGATCAGTTTCCGGACGGTCGCCGGGTCACAACCGAAATTTTCGCTGATGGTGCCGAAAAGGTCATTAAGAGGGAAATGGTTGAACTGCCAAAACCCGAACCGGAGGCCGCGCCAAATGAATAAAGATGCACTTTTGCTAATCGGTGCCGGTGGGCTTGCCTATGCCGCTTTCATGGCCGCACGGTCGGGCGCTACCGAACCGTCAAACTATGACGTCGGGTCAAATCCCGGTCGCACGGCGCAAGATGTTGACATCCTCGCCCGCACGATCTGGGGCGAGGCACGCGGCGAGGGCACTCGCGGTATGCAGGCCGTGGCGAACGTGGTGATGAACCGGGTTGCAAAACAGACTTGGTACGGCAAAACCGTTGTCGAAGTCTGCCAGAAAAAAGGCCAGTTTACGGCCTGGACAAAAGGCGATCCGAACTATCAACCGGCCCATGCCGTAACCACGAACAACCCGGCCTTTGCAGAAGCCTTGCAGATTGCCGCCCGTGCGGTTGCTGGCACGTTGCCAGATATTACCGGGGGCGCGGATCATTATTTCAATCCCAACGTGGTTTTACCCAGTTGGGCGCAAACAATGAGCCACCTTATCGACATTGGCCGACATGCCTTTTATCGGGCGTAAGGGGGAATAATGGCGGTCTATTACGATCCAGACTTACACGCGGTCGAATATGCAAACGGTAAATGGTTGGCCTGCAACGCACTGGATCAAACCGCCTGCATTAACATGGCGGAAGAGGTCGCCGCCTATGAAAAAGAGCCGAACGCAACGCCGGGCCCGTTTGAGGGCAATGACACGCCGCTTGTGGTCGGTATCGAAAAGACCGTGATCAATTGGCCGTTAATCGGCCTGCTTGTCGCCGGGGCTCTGATGGTCATGGCAAGTTTTAAAAGGGGGTAATCGTGCGCTTGGGGTTGCGATTGCAGACGATCAATAAGGGGGAAAATGACATGGCCAAGACTGGCTTGAAATCAAACGGACGACTGAAAAAAGGCTATCGTTTCGCTAAAGGCGGGCGCGTGGTCAAGGCCAAAGGCCGCAAGTAATGCCGGTATTGCTTATCGGGGTTGCTATCGGTGTGGTTGTCGGTGGTGGTGGGGTCTGGCTTGCCAGTGACGCCGCGCAAAAGGTCGGTAATGCGGCCCTGATCGGCGGCGGCATCTATCTGGCTGGCAAATACATGAAAAAATGGTGAGCTATGGATTTGCCAATTGCCGAAATCTTGCAGGGGGGCGGAAATCTCGCGTCTATCGCCCTTGTGCTGATCATGTGGCGGTTTGATCGCCGCTTGTTGAAACTCGAAATCCAGCTTTCAGGGGAGCATTAAGAATGTGGGAAAAAGTGAAAGACCGTCTCAAGGAACCGTCCACTTATGCAGGGCTTGCCGGTGTGATTACGTCGGTGGGTGTCTTGGGGAAAATCAACGAAGCCCCGGCGATTGCAGATACCGTCACGAATGCGGGCCATGCCATCGCCCAGGGCGATTATGCAACCGCCATCGGCGCAGGTCTGTTTGGTCTGCTGTCGATCTTCATGCACGAAAAGGGCGGACGTTAACCCGTTTCGACCGAAATTTTGGCAATGATGCGGCCTATCTGACTTGCGGATAGGCCGATTTTTTGTGCGATTTCCTTATTCGTGTGCCCGCGTCGCTTCAGTTGCATGATTTTTTGACCCCGTAATTTGACATAATCACGGGTCTTTCGCTTTTTATGCAACCGCCATCTTGCAAAAATTGTTGCCTCTGGAAGGCGGGTCTCTGCCACAACTTTACGTAGAGCGGTAGCTTCATCAAGGCCCTTGTCGATCTTGGCGCGTATCGCGTCTACGGTCGCGTCAATTTGCTTGCGATAATCGCGCACGTATGCTGTGTGATGGTCGCGCTTGCGATTTGCCTTTGCAAAGTCTGCGCAAGTATCGGCTAAGTACTGGAAATGTTGGGATAGTCTGTCTAATTCGGCGGGAGGTAGCGTTTTCAGTGAGAGTACGGGAAAGGAGATCATTGTTTCTATGCTTTTACAGGGACGTTTAACCTGTTGTTTTTTAAAGCATATATCAATCGCCTGATGTACTCGGTTAATGATCTTAATTTGTCATAATATATATTATAGAACTTTTGGTGGTGCAAAAAGAAACGCCCGTTTCTGCCGCTCTGCTCATGATTTCTAGACGTATGTTCCATTCTCGTAGGCCATTGCGTTAACTTGAACAAACTCTGCACTTCAAACCTTAGTGGATTTCCGTATCGTCTCCATATCTCCTTATCTGAATGCAGAACGATAACCCTCTGGATTTCTTAAGCACATATATCTTTGCGGCGCTAATTTGCAGGATCGTGCAAAAAACGGCGATCATTGCTCTAACGTAGCGGCTCTGATTGTACGTATCTTTTGCCACATATTCCCCGATTGCTTCGGCTGGAACTTCCTTCCCGGACTTTCTCATATCACATCATTGCTATACCGATTTGTCGGCGCATTGAGTGCGTGATTTGTATTGAGATTTGGCTTCGTTCTTATTTTGGAACGCTAAGTGTTGGAAACACCAGCTATTGCAATCTCGCATTGCGGCATATGGTCGCACCAAAGTTGCATGTCATATGCCCAATGAAATCTGGAGAGACATAGTGTCATCGAAATCCAAATTGCGATACGGGGCTGGCGCTGTCATTGCTGCGCTGGTTGCCCTTGGCGCGAGTGGATTGGTTGCAGTGCCATTCATTCACGCCGAAGAACAACAGGAAGCCCCTGCTCCGGCCCAGGCCCCCGCGCCGGTTCCGGCGGCTGTTGCCGAAATTCACAATCAAAATATCACCCGTTGGTCACGTTTTTCGGGCCGACTGGAAGCCATTGATCGTGTTGAAATACGCCCGCGCGTGGCCGGGGCGATCAAGGCAGTTCATTTTCGCGAGGGCGAACTGGTCAAACAGGGGGATTTACTGTTTACCCTGGACCCTGCCCCATTTGAGACCGAGGTTGCCCGTGCAGGAGCTGCCGTTTCTTCGGCCCGGTCGCGTCTGAAACTGGCAACAACGGAGCTTGAACGCGGTAACGAGCTTTGGAAAACCCGTGTTATTACCCGCACAATTCTGGATCAACGCCAGGAAACCAAACAGAATGCCGAAGCCGACCTGCATTCGGCCCAGGCACAGCTTCGTTTCGCCAAACTTAATCTGGGTTATACTGAAATCAGAGCACCAATTTCAGGCCGTGTGGGCGACATTCGCCTCACCCCAGGCAATCTGGTTGCTGCCGGTGCAAATGCCGAAATCCTGACCACGCTGGTCTCGGTTAACCCAATCTATGCGACATTTGATGTCAACGAACAGGCATTGTTGCAGGCCATGCACCAAAATGACGAGCCGTCTGTCGATACCGTTCAGAAAATCCCGGTGCAGCTAAGCAGTGATTTTATTGGCCCTGATGTCATTACCGGTCATGTTCAGATGATCGATAATGAATTCAACTCAAAAAGCGGCACCATTCGCGTCCAGGCCGTGTTTGACAACAAGAAAGGCCGTCTTGTACCGGGCCAGTTTGCCCGCCTTGAATTGGGCCAGGCCAATGCTGGCAAGGCAATCATGATTGCCGAACGCGCTGTTGGCACCGATCAGGATAAAAAGTTCGTTCTGGTGGTAAACCCACAAAATGTTGTCGAATATCGCGAAATTCGTGTTGGTGACGAACAGAATGGCATGCGCATTGTCACAAGTGGCCTAAAAGATGGCGATCGTATCCTTGTCGAAGGCCTGCAGCATATTCGCCCGGGTATGACCGTCGCCCCTGAAATCGTTTCTATGGATCGTCGTGCCGTCGTCGAGGCCGGTCGTACAATTAAGGGAGATTCCCGCTCTTAATTAGGGGCTCGGGACACCAATTTTATGAACATCTCAAAGTTTTTTGTCGATCGCCCGATCTTCGCGGCGGTGCTGTCACTGCTTATCCTGTTGGCAGGGATTATCTCGATCCCGTTGCTGCCAGTGGCAGAATATCCCGAGGTCGTGCCGCCTTCCGTGGTGGTGCGGGCCCAATATCCGGGGGCCAACCCGAAAGTGATTGCGGAGAGTGTCGCAACACCGCTTGAAGAATCCATCAACGGCGTTGAAGACATGCTTTACATGAGCAGTCAGGCGACCACCGATGGCGTCATGACACTAACCGTGACCTTTGCGCTCGGAACAGCCCCGGACAAAGCCCAGCAATTGGTTCAAAACCGCGTTTCACAGGCAGAACCGCGCCTACCTGAGGAAGTCCGGCGCCTGGGTGTCACAACGATTAAAAGTTCACCAGATTTGACGATGGTGGTTCACCTGGTGTCGCCCAACGGGCGGTACGATATGAACTATCTGCGTAACTATGCCATCCTGAATATCAAGGACCGTCTTGCGCGTATTCAGGGGGTGGGCCAGGTAAATGCCTTTGGCGGCGGCGAATATTCCATGCGCATTTGGCTGGACCCGCAAAAGGTTGCCGAACAGGGCCTTTCGGCCAGCGATATCGTCAATGAAATCCGCGATCAGAACGTTCAGGCGGCAGCCGGCGTTATCGGGGCGTCCCCCTCTTCCCCCGATCTTGACCTGCAATTGTCGGTCAATGCCCAGGGCCGCCTGGAGGACCCGGAGGAATTTGGCAACATCATTGTACGTTCGGGGCCCAATGGCTCTGTTACGCGGCTGCGCGATGTGGCCCGCATCGAAATTGGTGCCGCCGATTATTCCCTGCGCGCCCTGCTTGACAACAAGGATGCGGTCGGCCTGGGTATTTTCGCGGCTCCCGGGTCCAACGCGATCGACATTGCCGATCATGTGCGCGAGACGATGAAGGAAGTCAAAGCCTACATGCCGGAAGGCGTTGATTACAAAATCGTCTATGACACGACTGAATTTGTTCGTGCCTCGATTGATGCGGTTATTCATACCCTGCTTGAAGCCATCGCTCTGGTGGTGCTGGTGGTAATTGTCTTCCTTCAGACATGGCGGGCATCGCTGATCCCGGTTTTGTCCGTACCGGTTTCCGTGGTTGGGACATTTGCGGTGATGTATCTGTTTGGCTTCTCGATCAATGCGCTTAGTCTGTTTGGACTGGTGCTTGCCATCGGGATTGTCGTGGATGATGCCATCGTTGTTGTTGAAAACGTCGAACGCAATATCGAATTAGGCTATTCACCGCGCCAGGCAACCTATCGCGCCATGCGGGAGGTTTCAGGACCGATTGTCGCCATCGCCCTGGTGCTGGTGGCGGTGTTCGTACCGCTGGCCTTCATTAGTGGTTTGACCGGACAGTTCTATCGTCAGTTCGCCCTAACGATTGCCATCTCGACGGTGATCTCTGCCATTAACTCGCTCACCCTGTCACCTGCCCTTTCTGCCCTGTTACTTAAAAAGCATGATGCCCCGCGCGATTTGCCAACCCGCATCCTTGATGGGGCATTCGGCTGGTTTTTTCGCGGCTTTAACAAGGTGTTTACCAAGGGATCAAATGGTTACAGCAAAAGTGTTGGCGGCATCGTAACCCGCAAAACCGTCATGATGGGTCTGTATCTGGCACTGGTTGCCTTGACATTCGGCCTGTTTCGCGAAATTCCCCGTGGCTTTGTTCCGTCACAGGACAAACAATATCTGATCGGTTTTGCCCAGTTGCCTGATGGCGCAACATTGGACCGCACTGACGATGTCATTCGCAAGATGGGCGATATTGCTCTTGCCAATCCCGGTGTTGCACACGCAGTATCTTTCCCGGGCCTTTCAATCAATGGCTTCACCAACAGTTCAAACTCCGGCATTGTTTTTGCCACCCTCAAACCTTTTGCTGAACGCAAAGACCCGAGCCTGAGCGCCGGTGCCATTGCCGGGCAACTTAACCAGCAATTCGCCTCTATCCCGCAGGCCTTCACGGTCATCTTTCCCCCACCGCCGGTTCAGGGGCTGGGCACAACGGGCGGCTTTAAAATGCAGCTCGAAGACCGTGCCTCGCTGGGCTACAAGGCACTGGATGATGCCCGCAAGGCATTACTGGCCAAAGCCTATCAAACGCCTGAACTGGCGGGTGTGTATTCGACTTATCAGGTTAGTGTTCCGCAGCTTTATGCCGACATTGACCGAACCAAAGCCCGTCAGTTGGGTGTTTCGGTCAGTGATGTTTTGCAAACCATGCAAATCTATCTGGGCAGCATGTATGTCAATGATTTCACAATTTTTGGCCGGACATACAGCGTGCGGGTACAGGCAGATGCCCCTTATCGAGCCCACGAAGACAATATCGGCGACCTTGAAGTGCGCAGTGCCAATGGTGACATGGTGCCGTTGTCAGCCGTGCTAAAGGTTTCCCCGACCTTCGGGCCGGAACGTGCCATGCACTATAATGGTTTTCTGTCGGCCGATATTAACGGCAATCCTGCCCCGGGTTATTCATCGGGTCAGGCGCAGGATGCCCTGCAACGCATTGCCGACGAAACCCTGCCGCCGGGCATTTCATATGAATGGACGGAACTGACCTATCAGGAAATCCTTGCTGGCAACACGGGTGTTATCGTCTTTCCGATTGCTCTGCTTCTGGTTTTCCTGGTTCTTGCCGCGCAATATGAAAGCCTGACACTGCCCATCGCGATTATCCTGATCGTGCCGATGGGGCTTCTTTCCGCCTTTACCGGGCTGTATCTTACGGGTGGAGAAAATAACGTTTTCACCCAGATCGGCCTTATGGTTCTGGTCGGGTTATCGGCAAAAAATGCGATCCTTATTGTCGAATTTGCCCGCGAGCTTGAATTTGGCG
Source organism: Thalassospira sp. TSL5-1 (assembly GCF_001907695.1). Lineage (NCBI taxonomy): Bacteria > Pseudomonadati > Pseudomonadota > Alphaproteobacteria > Rhodospirillales > Thalassospiraceae > Thalassospira > Thalassospira sp. TSL5-1. Next base: position 1,687,729 of record NZ_KV880637.1, on the reverse strand, counting down.
GTAAAACACCCATCCAGGCTGCGATAGAGGCCAGCCGACTGCGTCTGCGTCCGATCCTGATGACATCGATGGCCTTTATCATGGGGGTTGTACCATTGGTTCTTTCCACTGGCGCAGGCGCTGAAATGCGGCAGGCAATGGGGATTGCGGTATTTTCCGGCATGATCGGGGTTACGGCCTTCGGTCTGTTTTTAACCCCGGTTTTCTACGTAATGATGCGCCGCCTCACCGGAAACCGGCCTCTCACCCAGCATGGCCATGATAACGAACATATTCCGATTGTCTCGCACCCGGCTGAATAAGCAGGTCGTCACACAATCGTGAAAAAACATCCTAGAGCTCCCGGATCATTCGGGAGCTTTTTTCGTTCATACTCAATAATCTAATTCATTCTTCTGATCCTGTTTTCGTATCTTCTTTGTTAAAGGCATTTCGACATGATCGAGCCCCGTAAACCCGAAAGAACCGGTGATGATACGCCTGCCCCATCCTTGTGGCGCTATGTCTGGCGGATGAGCGGAGTTCACCAGCTTTGGGTATCGTTACTGGCCGTTGTTGTTGCTGCCCTGAATATGCTGCCCATCGAATTGCAGCGAAGGTTAGTAGATGATGCCATATCTGATGGCAAGCTCGACCTGCTGCTCAAGCTTGCCGCTGCCTATGCGACGGTATTAATCCTGCACGGGCTTTGCAAATATCTGTTGCGGCTTTATCAGGGGTGGCTCAGCGAAAGTTCCATTCGCTATAACCGCTTGCATCTCAGCCAGTTGCACGAGGACAATGAAAGCGAACGTGCCCATGAAGAAGACGGAAAAGTCGTTTCGATCATCGGTACCGAAATTGACAAACTTGGTGGTTTCGTTGGCGAATGCATGTCCCAGCCGGTGGTCAACAGCGCGATGCTGATTTTTGGTCTGGGCTATATGTTGTCCCAGGCACCGCTTGTTGCGGCAATCGGGTTGGCAGCCCTTATTCCCCAGGTGTTGCTGGTCCCGGTTGTTCAAAAACGCATTAATGTGCTGATTGCACGGCGCGTTAATACCATGCGCCGGGTTGGGGACGACCTTACCCACCTGCCCCACAAAGATACAGACCTGGAAGAAACGGAGCTTCCCGACCGGATCGATATTCTTTATCGCAACCGCATGGTGACCTTTGTGCTGAAATTCGGCATGAAGGCGATTATCAACTTCCTTAATGGTGTGACACCACTGATTGTGTTGATTGTCGGCGGGTATATGGTGATTGAAGGACAAACCACCATCGGGATTGTTGTGGCCTTTATTTCCGGCTTTGACCGATTATCCGATCCAATGCGCGAGATGCTGTCTTATTATCGCGTGGCAGCTCAGGCTAATGTGCAGCACAAAATGATTGCGCGATGGATGAAATAATCAGCGTAATATTTTGATTATAAATCAAATTTCAATCACCAACCCATCATATGCCGGCCCCACATGGTCCGGCGTTATGTCATTGATCTGGTCATAATCGACCTGGATGCTCATATGCGTAAAATAAACCTGCCGGGGCTTAAATTCCGAGATCCAGCCCATTACTTTTTCAAGATGTGCATGGGTTGCATGCGGCGTTAAGCGCATGCAATCAACCACCCAGACATCCAGGTCATAGAGAAACTGGTGTGAGTATTCCGGCAAATTCACCACATCGGTTGAATAGGCAAAGTTGCCCACCCGGAAGCCCAGACTTTCACAAAAGCCATGATCCTGCGGGAAAACTTTTACCGGCACCCCGCCAATATCGATATGTCCATCTATCTGATGGGGAACGAGGACGGGCTTATAATAAAAATCCACCCCCTCAGCCAACGGTTGCAGCACATAATCAAACCGGTGTTCCAGGGTCTGGATTGTCTCGGCAGAGGCATAAATATCAATCGGACTGTGCATGGCAACGTTGATCCAGCGCAGATCATCAATGCCATGCACATGATCGGCATGTGAATGCGTAAACAGGATCGCATCAATATGCCGGATATCGGCGGCCAATGCCTGTTCGCGAAAATCGGGCCCCACATCCACCAGGATTTTTTTGCCCGCTTCCTCGATCAGGATCGAACTGCGCAGCCGCCGGTTTTTCGGATTATCCGGGTTGCACGCCCCCCATCCCAAACCAACGGAAGGCACCCCGTTTGAGGACCCGCAGCCAAGGATGGTAATTTTCGTCACTGCCCGCTTGCTCCTGTGTTGCTCAGAAGCGAACGATCAGCCTTGGAAAACAGGGTAAAGAAATTATCCGTAGTAATGCGGGCGATTTCCTCGATACTAACATTTTTGATTTCTGCAAGTTTTGCAGCGGTATGGGCCACATATCCGGGTTCGTTGGTTTTACCGCGTTTGGGCACCGGTGCCAGATACGGTGAATCCGTTTCAACCAGCAACCGGTCCAGCGGCACATCCTTTACCGCATCACGAATGGCGGTTGCGGAATTAAACGTGATAATGCCCGAACACGAAATGTAAAACCCGATTTTAAGTGCCCTCTGGGCCAGTTCGGCCGACGAGCTGAAACAATGGATCACACCGGGAAACGCACCTTTGGCATATTCTTCTTCAAGAATATCCATCGTGTCGTCATCGGCATCGCGTGTATGAACGACCAACGGCAATTGCGTTTCACGACAGGCGGCAATATGAGCGCGAAAGCTTTCTTGTTGGGCATCACGCGGGGCATTATCGTAAAAATAATCCAGCCCGCTTTCTCCAATGCCAATAACCTTCGGGTCCTGGGCCTTTTCAATCAGGATATCGGGAGTCGACAGCCCCTCTTTACCTGCTTCATGCGGATGCACACCGACCGTACAGTAAATATTATCGGCCCGCCCGGCAATCTCGCGCACCTTGTCAAAGGCAGACAATCGCACACCGATGCTGACCATCATGCCAACACCGGCATCGCGGGCACGCGCCATCGTGCCCGCAAAATCTTCAGAAAACTGGGGAAAGTCCAGATGGCAATGGCTGTCGACAAGGGCGACATTCATGCCTTCTCTCCTTCTGTTTCAGGTTCAACATAACGGGGAAACACGCCAGCCGGTTTGGGCAAATCGGTGCCGGCAACCAGTGCATTGTCAGCACCCAGACTGTCAAAACCGCGAACATCTTCTCCCAAAGCCAACTGATCCAGAATTTTTGCCGCCGATTCCGGCATCAAAGGCTGCACCAGAATACCGACATGGCGGATAACTTCGGCCAGCACGTAAAGAACCGTTTCCATCCGTGCCGGATCGGTTTTTTTCAGGCCCCAGGGCGCCATTTCATCGACATAGCGGTTGGCATCGCCGACCAGCGACCAAATCGCTTCGATCATTTTATGAAATGCCTGGGCATCAATATGGTTGCGTGCGGTTTCCAGCATGCCGTGTGCCTTGCTCAAAATGGCATTGTCGGCATCGGTAAATTCACCTGCAGCCGGCACCTTGGCATTACAGTTTTTCCCAATCATCGACAAAACGCGCTGGCACAGATTGCCCAGGTCGTTTGCCAGTTCGCTGTTCATGCGGTTAACCATCGCCTGATGGGAAAAATCACCATCATTGCCAAACGGCACTTCGCGCAGCAGGAAATAACGGGTCTGATCCAGGCCGTATTTTGCGGTTAAATCATACGGATCAATCACATTGCCAATCGATTTTGAAATCTTCTGGCCTTCATTGGTCCACCAGCCATGTGCAAAAACACGTTTGGGCGGCTTGATCCCTGCTGCCATCAACAGGGCCGGCCAATAAACCGCATGGAAACGGGCAATATCCTTGCCTACCATATGCAAATCCGCCGGCCAGTATTTTTCCATCATGTCCGGGTTTACATCGGGATACCCAACCGCCGTCAGATAATTGGTCAGCGCATCCACCCACACATACATGACGTGCTTTTCATCACCCGGAACCGGCACCCCCCATTTAAAGCTGGTGCGCGAGACCGAAAGGTCGTGCATGCCGCCCTTCACAAAGCTCATCACTTCGTTACGGCGCGAATTCGGTGCGATAAAATCAGGGTTGTCTTCGTAAAACTGAATCAGACGGTCGCCCCATTCCGACAGCTTGAAGAAATAGCTGGGTTCGGAAACCCATTCGACGGGCGCACCCGTCGGGGCAAGTTTTTTGCCGTCTTTTTCAATCAGTTCCTTTTCGGCGTAAAACGCCTCGTCACGAACCGAATACCAGCCGTCATAGGAACCCAGATAAATCTCGCCTTTTTCCACCAGTGTGTTCCACAGGGCCTGACAGGCCTTTTTGTGGCGCTCTTCGGTGGTGCGGATGAAATCATCGTTGGAATAATTCATATGCACGGCAAGATCGCGGAAATTCTGCGATACCTGATCGGTAAAGGTCTGTGGGTCAATGCCCTTGGCCGCCGCCGATGCGTCCACCTTCTGACCGTGCTCGTCCGTTCCCGTCAGGAACATCACATCATAGCCATCAAGCCGTTTGAAACGTGCCATCACGTCAACAGCCAGCGTGGTATAGGCATGGCCAATATGCGGCTTGTCATTGACATAATAGATCGGCGTCGTGATGTAAAAGGGCGGTTTTTGCCCGGTCATGGTCGCAATCCTTCGTATTAAAGCATGACGCAAAACGGCCCTTGCGGGCCGTCAGGTCATTTATATTTAAATCAGCCCGGCAGCACTAGCTTCTAATCGTTTCTTCAAGCAGGAAAAACGCATTCAAAATTGCCTGCTTGCGATCCAGATGAAGCCCGCGCGTCGCTGACATCAGGTCGGTGATCTTTTCCCATACCTCCAGCCATTGATCAAGCGGTTGCGCAGCTGCCATGCGTTGCATCGCGGGCAATTCACCTTCAACCACTTCGCGCGGTGCACTTCCGGTTGCGGCAAACCGTATCATTCGCGCCAGCCACCAGTTCAAAAGTGCCGTTACCGTCACAAAGGCTTCGTCGCGATCGGCCAGTGAAAAACGTTCGGCGAATTTATGCAGGGCCGCCACGTCAAGCTCCGGTAAGCCGGCAATAAGACGAACAAGCTCGGTATAAAGCTCCAGGCCGCCAACATCGTGCAATTGCAAGGCCCGGCCAACGCTGCCATCGGCAAGGCCAGCCAGCGCATATAAGTCATCCGTTGCCATATCCGGGCAATATTGCGCCAGAAGCGATGTTACCGTTTGATCTTCCAGCGTGCCCAGATTCAACCGGCGACAGCGCGACCGAATGGTCGGCAACAGCTTGCCTGGCTGATGGGCAACAAGGATCATCATGGCATTTGACGGCGGTTCTTCCAAAACCTTCAAAATGGCGTTGGCTGCATTGCGATTAAGCTCGTCTGCTGCGTCAACAATAACAATTCGCCAGCCGCCCTCGGCCGAGGTTTTTGACATAAAACCGCCAACAGCGCGGACATTATCAACGGTAATTTCGCCCTGCAGACGTTTCTTCTTTTCGTCATAAAGACGCTGGACGACTTTCAGGTCGCCATGCCCGCCGCCTGCAATTCTACGAAAAACCGGGTCTTCCGGCGCAACATACAAACTGGTTGGTTTGTCGTTAAACAGGCCCCCGCCTGCGTTTTCACCGCCCTGCGACAGCACAAAGCGCGCCATACGATAGGCCAGCGTCGCCTTCCCGACCCCGCGCGGTCCACACAAAAGCCAGGCATGGTGCATGCGCCCGCTGTTCCAGGCGTCCATAATTACCTTTTCAACCGCGTCATGGCCCAAAAGCTGATGATTCTGGCGCGGTTCGGGATATCCGTTTTCAGCACTGTCATCGCTTGTCATAATGATCGACCTGCGACAAATTTCTCAACAACGGCATTAACACGCCCTGAAACCGTTTCGATGTCACCGTCGGCATCAATCACCCGGCAGCGTTCAGGTTCGGCTGCCGCAATTTCGCGAAAGCCCTGTTGCAGGCGATGATGAAAATCGAGTTCCATTTTTTCAAACCGGTCTTCGGCAGCTTTGGCATCGGCAAAGCGGGCAAAGGCACGAGCAAGGCCGGTTTCAATCGGCAAATCCATCATCAAGGTCAGATCGGGTTTAAAACCGCCAATCGCGAGTTGCCACAATTGCGCAATAAATTCCGCGCCCAGCCCGTGACCATAGCCC